>NZ_JAXLWP010000026.1:0-112343 GCF_046328425.1 Kouleothrix sp. | reverse complement strand
CGGCCACCCCGAGGGCGTCAGCGAATATCTCGAGCGCGCGGTTACGGCGCCTACCGATTGGGCGCGCTTGCCCGTGTGTCAAGCGACACCATTTCTCGTAACCTCATGACAATTAAAACTTTCCATTGCGGGTGAGATTATGCGGGCATCGGCGACGCTGCGGAAGCCGCTTTCTGTGCACTTGCCTCCTTGGCCCGGTAGCTCTCCAGACCCATCATATCCAGGATCACCGAGTGATGTACCACCCGGTCTATCGCCGCCATTGTCGTCATTGGATCCTTAAAAATCCTGTCCCATTCCGAAAACACCAAGTTGGTCGTCAGTATCACACTTCGCCGTTCGTACCGTTCGGCTAAAAACGTGAATAGCACCTCCATTTCATCTCGGCTGTGTTGCACATAACCAATGTCATCCAGGATGACACACGCAAACCGGTCGAGGCGCGCCAGTTCGCGCGGTAACCGTAGGTCGCGCTTGGCCGCCAGCAGGTGTTGCACCAGTGCCGCTGTGCTCGTCCAGTAGACCGACTGGCCTTGCCCCACCAAAACGTGACCCACCGCGGCCGTGACATGACTTTTTCCCGTTCCGGGCTTCCCGACGGCGATCACATTCACTGCCTGCTGCACAAAGGTGCCTTGGCGTAGTCGCTCTATCTGCTGCGCGAGCAGCGGCCCGAACGGGCTCAGATCCAGCTGGGCAAACGTCTTCTCCCGTGGCAGTCGCGAAGCGCGCAACAGTCGCTCGAACCGCCGCTGCTCGCGGTAGGCGACCTCCTGCTGCACCAGTTCATACAGAAACGCTGCGTGGGTCAGCCCCTCTTTGGCTGCACGCAACGCCAGCTCGTCCACGCCCGCAGCTGTGTGGTGCAGTTGCAAGGCCCGCAGCAGCCGCGTCAGATCCTCATGACGATTAGCCATCCGCACACCTCACAGTCAGCAAGGCATCATAGACCTGAAAGTCCAAGGTCGGCTGAGTGAGTGCCGGCATCGCGACCTTCTCGGGTCGCCGCACCAGTTCGCGCACGGCGTCAAAGGCTGGGACAGTCCGGCTTTCGGCCAACAAGGTCAGAGCGGCCTCCACATCAGCTTCGCTCGTGGAGGCCGCCAAATGCAGCACACGCAGGTACTCCTTATCCGCACGACTGGGCTGCCGCGCAAGGAGCGTGTCGTAGGCCAGGCGAAATGGAGTCGTGGGAAACAGCTCATCACGGTAGCGGTAGTGGCCAAACGCTCCCGGCTTGCGAACGAGCGAGAAGATCAGGTGGCGATAGTCAATCCGCGCTTGGAAGCGCCCATGGAGCCGCGGCAGCGTGAGCGCGCAGACCGTGCCGACATACAGCTCAAGCACGTCGGCGCGGATGCGCACCGTGAGGGTCGTGTCAATCAACCGGGAGGGCACGGAGTAGGTGTTGTGCAGCACTCGGATGGTCGAGAAGCGCGTGACACGCACACTCAGCTCGCGGCACGGATGCAACGGCGCTTTGGGGAGTGGTCGCAGCGCGGCGAGTTCCTCCGTCCAGCGCGCCTGGCGAGTGCCATTGCGTTTGCGAATGAGTTCCTGCAACCAATTGATGTAGGTGGCCCGGTCGGCAAAGTCACGACTGCCGCGCACGCGCAGCGCTTGGTCGACCGCCTGCTTGAAACGGAAATGCGACTGCTCAACATCGCCGTTTTCGTGCGCCTCGCCGGGTGTATTGGTGGTAGGGGTCAGACCATAGTGAGTCATCAGGCCGAAATAGCGGTCAGTCCAGCGCCGGCAGCCGTCAGGTTCGATGGTCTGGACGGCAGCCGATAAGTTGTCAGTACGATGTTGCTGGGGCACGCCACCCAGTTGCCAGAGACAGAACTCCAGTCCTTCGGCGAGCGCCTCGAAGCTTTCGGAAAAACACAGGCTGATGGCTTCGACATTGGAATAGGTCAGCACCAGGTGGAAGAGCAGGTGCGGGAACGGGACGCCGCTGAGTGTGATGCCCAAGTCGTCCATATGCGTGAAGTCGGATTGAGCGAGCCGGCCAGGCTGGTGGTGTTGCTCGAAGATGATGTCCTTCTCGGGGCCATGGAGCGCGCGCCAGGAGGCGACATGGCGCTGAAAGGTGCGGAGTTGGCCCGCAGTATAGCGGTCGGGATGCTGCTCAAGCAGCAGCGAGAAAAGCGTTTTGGCCTGCAATGCAGGGTCGCGCTTGAGGTGTTGCTCGACCCAGGCCCAGTCGGCAATAAACGGATTAGAGCGGGTGCGGTAGTCACGGGCGTGGCGGAGCGCACTTGGGAGCTTGGCGCTGCGCAGATACTTGCGAGCAGTCGGGACGCTCATGCCAGCACGAGCGGCGGCCTGTTCCAGGGTTTTGCCATTCTTGCGTTCGCGGAGCATCAGGTATACCTCGGCATCGGTCTTCATTGCGCCTCCTTCTGAGACGCAATTTTACGGATAACACGGCCGAACGGGTAAACCGCGAACGGAAAGTTCTAATCGCCATGAGGTTCCAGAGTAGCATGTCGCTGGACAGACACGGGCCGCCGGCGCTGGATAGCACTCACGCCACTGCTCTTCGTGCTCGCGCCGGCGCTGGCGCAGCCCGACTTCGTGGCGCAGCTGCGGGCTGGGCTGGGCACTGGAGCGATCGCGACCGCGCTGATCGGGATGCTGGGCGGCTATGCGATCGCCGGGCGGGGCCGCGCTGGGCCATCCTCCTCGCCCACATCCTGATGGCGGCGCTGATCGCCGCGACGGTCGGCGGCGCCTTCCTCGCCGCCGCCGAGCCGCGTCAGGCCGCGACGGCGCCGTCGGGCGCCTACGTGGCGCTGACCTTCCTGGCCTTCTCCAGCCTGCTGGCCTGGGCCTGCGCCATACCCCACTTGCCCGCACCGCAGACCGGAACGACGAACGATCGCCGGCAGTAGCCGGGGGAGCACCCTATGGATACATCGCTCACCGCCGACCAAGCGCGTCAAGGAACGCGGCTACCCGCGCTGCGCGCGGTCATCGTCACCGGGCTGGTCGGCAACGTGGTCGCCTTCACCGTGCTGCAGGCGCTCGTCCTGCGTACGCTCATCCCCGAGCTAGCGATCATCCTGGTGCTGACGCTCATCATCGCCGGGGTGTGCGCCACGCGCTGGCGCTGGGCGCCGCACCTCGTGGTGCTCTGGGCGGTGCTATCGGTCATTCCGGGCCTGGAGCCCTACTGGTACGACCTGACCCACCCGGCCGAGACCGGCACGTTTATCGGAGATCTCACCGGCCTGGCCCTGCTGCTTGTCGCAGTCGTAGCGAGCCTCGCCGCGATCCGCGCTGGCGCGCCGGCCGTCGCTGCCGGGCATACGCCCGGCTGGCTCAGGGGCTTCCTGTTCGGCACAGCGACCTTTGTGCTCGGCGCGAGCCTGGTGGCGACTATTCCCACGCCGAACGCCGGCGTGAGCGCCGAGGCGCTGGCGCGGCTGCCGGCGCTGGTCGCCGGGCGCAACACCTTCGACCAGGCCGATCTGCGCGCCAGGGTCGGCGAGACGATTGCGCTGCGGCTGGAGAACACCGACACCATGGTTCACTCGTTCGACATCGACGCCTTCGATGTCCACGTGTCGCTACCGACCGGCACACCGGCGCTGGCGATCTTTACGGCGACAACACCCGGCAGCTACACCTTCTACTGCCGTATTCCCGGCCACGCCGAGGCCGGCATGGTCGGCACGCTGATCGTCGAGCCATAGCACGATGCGGCGGAGCCGGTGGCATCCGGCAGCGGGCCGTACACTGGTAGCGGTTGTATAATAGACGTCACCGCCTGTGGTTGAGCAGCCTGTTAGGCCGCCGGAAACCGGAGACACGCCATGCGCTCGCTACAACTCAAGGCTCTGGTCACGCTTGTCGTCATTGAGGCTCTGATTTCAACCATCGGCGTCTTGCCGACGCTCCAATATGCTCTCACCCACAAAAGCTTGCCCACGATTGCCGGCGGCATCAAGGCGCTGAGCGGCCCGTTCGAGGCACTCGGTATGGAAGCGTTCATCGTCGCCGGGCTCATCTTCGTTGCCATCAGCGCGCTGAAGTTCCTCACCACCCACTGGCTCTGGAGTTTACGCCTAGACGGCGCTATCCTCCAGCTCATTCTGCTGGGAGTGAGCACCATCTTCTGGTACGGTTTCGCGCTTCCTTATGGGCTGCTTCTCGGCATCCCGCAAGCCATCCTGATCGTGTTGGCCTGGAGTTGCTTCAAGTAGCGAAGGTTGGCAAAGGACGTAACGCATGGCGTGTGACGCATGCGAGCGATGAACGAAGCGAGCCGGCGATGACACCGCAACCGACGACATCGAACCTGGCGGCCTGGGCAGACCGACCGGATCAGGGCGCTCGCCGCCTGCTCGGTCGCTGGTTGCTCGCGGCCCGCATCGGGTGGGTAAGCCTGGCCGGGCTCGCCATCGTCGTCCTGGCCGTCGCCCTGCCAGTCTTCTTTCAGGCGGTGCGCGTTGTTCGCACACCCGAGGCGGCCGTGCCGGGGCAGCTTGCCCCCGCCGATATCGTGCTACTCCAGCAATGGGGCGTATCGCTCGATGCCTACGCTGCCTACCAGACCGGCCTGATCGCCGTGTTTGCGCTGGTCTTTCTCGTCGCCGGGGCGCTGCTCTTCTGGCGCCGATCGGATGACCGGGTCGCCCTGCTCGTCTCGCTCTGGATGGTGCTGCTCGGCGTGACCGGCAACCCGCTGCTCGACCCGCTGCTGCGCGACTATCCCGCCTGGCAGACGCCGGTTCGGTTGCTGCAGGGCACGGCCATCGGCTGCTTCCCGATCTTCACCTACCTGTTCCCGGATGGCCGCTTCGTCCCGCGCTGGACGCGCATCCTGGCAATCACCTGGATTCTCTGGATCGTGGTCGGGCCGTTCACGCCCTTCACGGTCGGGGACTTCACTGGTGCCTCAGCGCTCTGGTTTGCGGTGCTGATCCCCGTGTCGATGGGCGTCGGGCTGGCCGCCCAGGCCTATCGCTACCGCCGGATCTCCAGCCATGACGAGCGGCTGCAGGCCCGCTGGGTGCTGTTCGGCTTCGGCGTCGTCGCGCTGGGCTTTCTGCTCTACGGCGCGCTGCCGCTGCTTGTCCCTGCGCTGCGCGAGCCGACCCTGGCTCGGGTGCTGTTCCTCAACTTCAGCGAGACGGTGCTGCTGGTGATCCCCTGGTTCGTGCTGCTGGCCTGCGTCGGCATCGCCATCCTGCGCTACCGGCTGTACGATATCGATCTGGTCATCAACCGGACGCTGGTCTATGGCTCGCTCAGCGCCGGGGTCATCGGGCTGTACGTGCTGGTGGTCGGCGGGCTCGGCACGCTCTTCCAGTCGAGCGGTAACCTCGCCCTCGCGCTGCTGGCCACCGGGCTCGCGGCGCTGCTGGCCCAGCCGCTGCGGGCGAGTCTGCAGCGGCGCGTAAACCAGCTGATGTACGGCGAGCGGGATGACCCGTACGTGGTGCTCTCGCGCCTGAGCCAGCAACTGAAGACCACCCTCGCACCTGATACGGTGCTCCCTGGCATCGCTGCGACGGTGGCGCAGGCGCTGAAGCTGCCATATGTTGCGCTCGCCGTCCAGCGCGGCGAGCGGCTGGAGGTGGTGGCATCCGCCGGGGAGCCGGCCGGCGATCCGATGGCGCTGCCGCTGGTCTACCAGGCAGAGGGGATCGGGCAGCTGCTGGTCGCGCCCCGTGCGCCCGGCGAGGCCTTCACAGCGGCGGAGCGCCAGCTGCTGGAAGATATCGCCCTGCAGGCCGGGGCCGCCCTCCACGCCATCCGACTCACGGCCGACCTCCAGCGCTCGCGCGAGCAGCTCGTCGCGGCGCGCGAGGAGGAGCGCCGCCGCCTGCGGCGCGACCTGCACGACGGGCTTGGCCCGCAGCTGGCGAGCTTGACGCTGACCATCGCGGCGGCGCGCGAGCTGCTCCGCCGCGACCCGCAGGCGGCCGATCAGCTGCTCGGCGAGCTGACCAACCACGCGCAGGCCGCAATCGCCGACATCCGGCGGATCGTCTACGACTTGCGCCCGCCGGCCCTCGACGACCTGGGGCTGCTGCTGGCGCTGCGCGAGCAGGCGGCGGCGTATCAGCAAGCCGGTCTGCAGATCATCATCGATACGCCGGAGCGGCTGCCGACGCTCCCGGCTGCGGTCGAGGTCGCGGCCTACCGCATCGTGCAGGAGGCCATCACCAATGTCGTGCACCACGCGAATGCGCAGCGCTGTGTCGTCCGCTTGCGCATCGATCATGGTTTCTCGGTCGAGATCCAGGACGATGGCCGTGGCCTGCCGGCGACGCGGCGAAGCGGCGTTGGGCTTACCTCGATCCGCGAGCGAACCACCGAGCTAGGCGGGACACTGAGGATCGAATCGACGGCAGGCGAAGGAACGCACGTGCGCGTCTGGTTGCCGCTGACGAAGGAGCACCAATGACACCGATCCGCATTCTGATCGCCGATGACCACCCGGTGTTTCGCTTCGGGCTGCGCGCACTACTCAATGCGATGCCCGACACCGAGGTGGTCGGCGACGCGACGACCGGGGAGGCGGCGATCGCCCTCGCGGCGGAAGCCAGGCCCGATGTGGTGCTGATGGACATCGCTATGCCGGGGATCGGCGGCATCGAGGCGGCGCGCCGGATCTGCGCTGCCCAGCCGGAGGTGCGCGTGCTGATGGTGACGATGCTCGAAGATGACTCGGTCTTCGCGGCGCTGCGCGCCGGCGCCCGCGGCTATGTCGTCAAGGGCACCGAGCCGGCCGAGGTGTTGCGCGCCATCCGCGCCGTTGCCGATGGTGAGGCGATCTTCAGCCCCAGCATCGCCGAGCGGATGCTGCACTACTTCGCCGCGCAGCCGGCTGCGCCGTACGAGACGGCGCAGGTGAGCCACGATCTGGCTTTCGCGGCATTGACCGAGCGGGAGCGCGAGGTGCTTGAACTGATCGCCGGCGGGCTGACGAACAGCGCGATCGCCGAGCGGCTGGTGATCAGCCCGAAGACCGTGCGCAACTACATCACCGAGATCTTCAGCAAGCTCCAGGTGGCCGACCGCGCCCAGGCGATTATTCGCGCGCGGGATGCCGGGCTGGGCGGCGGGGCGCCACGGTGACGGCGCGGCCTAGCTCGTTCGCGATGGAGAAGCCGTGGTGCTGGGAGCGCCACCGCCGCTGCGCCGCACCCTTCGGAGGTCGTATGATGCGCGTCTCGCTGCAATTCCGGCTCGCCGCGCTGCTGCTGTGGCTCAGCGGAGCAGGCTTTGGCCTGCCGTGCATCCAGGCGATTGCCAACCTGCTCACCGGCCGCGATATCCCATACGTCATGGGATTTCCGGCGTATGGTCGCGGCCCATTCGAGCGCTACGGCCTGCCGACAACTGTGCCGCTGCTGGTGGGTTTCCTTGTGGTATGCCTGCTGGAATGCCTGGCGGGCAGGCTGGTCTGGCGCGGCATGCGGCGCGGCGCCATCCTGGCCCTGCTCCTCCTGCCGGCAGGCGCGGTGTACTGGTGGGGCTTCGCGCTCCCGTTCGGGCCGATCTTCGCCCTTGTACGCACGTTCCTGATCGTGCAGCGGTGGAACAGCCTTACGTAATACCTCAGAAGGCGGATAGATTGCGTCAATGCCAGTACGCGGTGCAGTGCGTTTATCTGCGGAGCACGAGCAAGACGCCGATCAGTATGGGCGGCAAGTAGGCGATCGATCGAACTGCCGCAGCATCGCCTCCGTTTATCGAGCGCGCGTCTGCCGGGCCCGGGGGTATGGGTATGATCCGGTGTACCCGAGCAACTGGCCAATTGGAGCCAATGCGCCAAAGAGCAGCGTCTGCACCAGGCGCGGCGGGCGCGCCAGAATGATCTCGTTGCGATAGGTGCGCATCACCAGCGCCATCTGGAAGAGGTTCGGCAAGCCGGTCTTCGGGCTGACCTTGCCGTCCTGGGCGAGGCCGAAGAACGTCTCGAAGAAGCTCTCGATTCTGAGCGCCGGCCGCAGATCCACCAGACAGTGCAGCTCCTCATCGCCGGCGTTCCACCACACATGCGGCGCGCCCTTGGGAACCACGACGCTCTCTCCTGGGCCGCTGGCGAACTCTCGGCCCGCCACGCGGCCGCGCAGCGTCCCGGCGATGATCTCGAAGCGCTCCTCCTGGAGCGGGTGGATATGCTCGGCGGCGACGAAAGCCCCCGGCTGTAGATACAGATCCGCTTGAAACAGCTCACCGCCAGTGTCGCGTGCCGTCTTGCGAATAATGATCTTCTCTCGTGTCACGGGATGTTCGAGCACGTCACCTGGTGTAACCATCGGATCACCTCCTTGCGTATGCTGGCTCGAGAGGACACCCCTCCCGCAGACCGCCAGCCTGTTCGGTAATACCTGACCCATCCTCTTGTGTGAGATAGCAACCGGCTGTATAGTGTGATCTATCCGTGATAGACAGAAAGGACGCGGTGCGCATTTTTGCCTTCGGCAGAGCGGTACTTTTTCATGGATGGTGCTGAGATGTTGGCGCAAAGCGCCAACATCTCAGCACAAAAGAAAGCGAAGTACCATGCTGCCGCAGGCAGAACAAGCCCATTCGCAGGCGACCGCGTAAGTCGTGTGATTGAAAGGAATTCCCATGGCCACAGACCAACCGGCCGAGGCGCTGGCCGCAGCGCCGGCCGCGCGTGCGGCGGGCGGCGGGCTGGCGCCCTACCTGGTGCTCAGCGGCGGCGTGCTGATGGTTGCCGCGGCGTCGATTATGATCCGTGGCGCGCAGCAGCTGGGCATGCCCTCGCCGACGATCGCGGCGCTGCGGCTGGGCTTCGCTGCGCTGGTGATCTTGCCGCTGGCGCTGCTGCGCGCGCGCGCCGAGCTGCGCGCGCTGACGCGCCGCGACCTGCTGCTGGGCGTTGGCGCCGGCGCGTGCCTGGCAGCGCACTTTTTCGCCTGGATCACGTCGCTCGAGTACACCTCGGTGGCCTCGTCGGCGGCGCTCGTCACCACCTCGCCGCTGTGGCTCGGGCTGGCGGCCTGGCTCATGCGCGAGCGGCTGGCGCGGCTGACGTGGCTGGGGATTGTGTGCACCATGGCCGGCAGCATTGTGATCGGCCTGAGCGATGGCAGCGGCGGCAATGGCCGCAATGCGCTGCTTGGCGACGCGCTGGCGCTGCTGGGGGCGGTAGCCGTGGCGGCCTACTTCCTGGTGGGCCGCGCCATTCAGCGCCGACTCTCGACACTGGCGTACGTCGCGCTGGTATACACCAGCGCCGCGCTGGTGGCCACAGGGCTGGCGCTGCTGGCGAGCGGCGGGAATGCCACGGCGGTGTTTGGCGGCTTCGCGCCGGCGGCCTACCTGCTAGGGCTGGCGCTGGGCCTAGGGCCGCAGCTGCTGGGCCACACCGCACTGAACTGGTCGCTGCGGCACCTTTCGCCAACGTTTGTGGCGATCGCGACGCTGGGCGAGCCGATCGGCTCGGCGCTGCTGGCGCTGCTGTTCTTCGGCCAGTGGTTCAAGCCACTGCAGCTGGCGGGCTTCTTGGTGCTGCTGGTGGGAATTCTGATCGCGGCGCGCGGCGAGCGGAGCAAGCCTGCGGAGTAGCGGCGCCGGGCGGGCGCCGCTACTGTTGGGGTGCCGGCGGGGCAGCTACGGCTCGAGCGGCAGCTGCGGCTGGGTGAGGCTGCGGTTGGCTTTGCGGAAGTCGGCCAGGGCTTTGCGCATCGCCACGAATGCGCCGTGGGCCAGCGTATGGGCCTGGGCCATATGCTCGTGCGCGCTCTGAACCGTGGCGAGGGCCTGCGCCGCGTCGGTGACCTTGCCGGCGGCGTCGAAGCCGGCGTGCGCGGCCAGCGCATCCGATGCGGCCTGCCACTCGGCGCGGGCCGACACGATCGCCGCGCGGTAGCTGGCCAGCGCGGCCTCGAGCGCGGCGGTGTCCTTGCCTTTGGCCTTGGCCTTCGCTACCAGCGCGTCGACTTTGGCGGCAAAATCGGCGGCGCGCTGCAGGCGCAAGTCCTGCACCTTCAGGCGATCTTGCTCGGTATGGTAGCGCTGTGCCAGCGCAGACTGGCCCGCAGACGGCGTGGTGGCGGGCGCGGCGGCGAGCGCGCTGCCGACGGTGGCGCTGATCGCGGCCAGCGCGACCAGCAGGGCAATGGCGAAGCGGCGGATGCGAACGATCGATGCCATTGTCGTGGCTCCTTGTGCTACGAGGGGGTGCTTGCGGCGCCCCGTTCTGTTTCGTTGGCGCCACTATAGCAGGCAGCTGTGAAGAAGCTGTGAAGGATCAGAGCGCGGCGCGTAGTACTTTGCTCCCATCTGCAACCCCACCCGCGCCCGCGATCGTCGTATCACAGCTGGCGGTACGCTTACTGCAAGCGCTGATACAGAGCAGGCACGACGAGGCACACATAATGCAAGCCAAGGGCGATACAACCAGGCAAACCGAGCTTGAGCGCATGAAACTGCTGGCCACCGGGCTGCTGGTAGGCGTGGCGCTGCTGTTCGTGGCCGCGCTGCTGCTCGAGCGGCGCTACGCCTGGGTCGGGTTCGTGCGCGCCTTCGCCGAGGCCGCGATGGTCGGCGCGCTGGCCGACTGGTTCGCCGTCACCGCGCTGTTTCGGCACCCGCTGGGCCTGCCCATCCCGCACACCGCGATCATCCCGCGCCGCAAAGACAGCATTGGCGCCAGCATTGGGCGCTTTATCGAGGATAACTTTCTTTCCGAAGAGGTGCTGGTGGGCCGGCTGCGCGGGCAGCGCGTGGTGCGCCGCGCCGCGCTGGCGCTGAGCCGCACCAGCCTTCACGAGCAGATCGCCCGGCACGCCACCACCGCGCTGAACAACGCGCTGCAGGTGGTTAACGACGCCGACGTGCAGGCGCTGGTGCAGCACAGCCTGGTGTCGCGCGTGGAGGCCGTGCAGCCGGCGCCGCTGCTTGGGCGCGCGCTCGCAACGCTGCTGGCCGGGCGGCGCCAGCCCGAGCTGGTGTACGAGCTAGTCAGCCTGACTTCGCGGCTGCTCGAAGAGAACAAAGAGGCAATCCGCACGAAGATCCGCCAGGAGACGCCCTGGTGGCTGCCGCGCACTGTCGACCGGCATATCTCCGAGCGGCTGTTTGACACAGTCGAGTCGGCGCTACAGGCCGTCGGCTCCGACCCGAACCACCCATTTCACGACCGCTTCAACGCGCTGCTGTACGAGTTCGTGGAGCGGCTGCAGCACGACCCGGCCACGATCGCGCGCGGCGAGGAGCTCAAGACCGAGCTGCTCGAAAATCCGATTGTGCGCGATTTCTCGGCCTCGCTGTGGCTCGACATCAAGAGCGCGCTGCTGGCGCAGAGCACCCGGCCCGACTCAACGCTGCACCAGGCGATCGAGCGCGCCGTGCGCCAGTTTGGCGAGCTGCTGCTACACGACGACGCGCTGGCCGACAAGGTCGACCGGCTGGTCGAGCGGGTGGTGGTGTACGCCAGCCGCGAGTATCGCCACCAGTTCGGCCAGCTGGTGGCGCACACCGTCAGCCGCTGGGACGCCGAGGCCACCTCGCGCAAGATCGAGCTGCAGATCGGCCGCGATCTGCAGTTCATCCGCATCAACGGCACGGTGGTAGGCGGGCTGGCCGGCCTCGTGATATACTGCGTGAGCCTGCTGCTGCGCTAGCGCGCCCTTTTGCCCAATATCTTGGCGCGCTCTACCTTCGGCAGAACGCGCCACTCGATGGCGCCTGCCCGGCTTCGCCAGGCAGAGCATCGCAAAAAGATCTGGGGGCGGCGAAGCCGCCCCCGACCCCCACCATAAGCAAGTGATCAGACGGATACCGATACAGAATGAAAGAGCAACGCCATGGATCTAAGCGAGCTGCGCGCGTACCTGCGCGCCAAGCCCGGCGCGGCCGAGGAATACCCGTTTGGGCCAGAAACGCTGGTGCTGAAGGTCGGCGGCAAGATCTTCGCGCTGGTGGCGATCGACCGCACGCCGCTGAGCATCTCGCTGAAGTGCGAGCCGGCGCAGGCGCAGTTTCTGCGCGACGCCTTCCCGGCGATCCGGCCGGGCTACCATCTGAACAAACAGCACTGGAACACCGTCACGATCGACGGCAGCATCCCGGCCGAGGGCCTGCGCGCGCTGATCGACGACTCGTACCGGCTGGTGGTGGCCGGGCTGACGCGGGCAGCCCGCGCGCGCCTGGCCGGCTAAATTGACGACCCGGCCGCGCGGCTCGCGCGGCGCTCGATCAGCCGCAGCAGGCCGTTGGCGATCAGCGCCAGCGCCGCTACCGCGACGCTGCCGGCGACGATCTTCTGCGGGTTGCTGGTGGTGACGCCCTCGAACAGCAGCTTGCCCAGCCCGCCGGCGCCTACCAAAAACGCCACCGCGCCAATGCCGATGATCGACAGCGTCGCCAGGCGCACGCCCGCCAGGATGAGCGGCAGCGCCAGCGGCAGCTCGACGCGGCTGAAGCGCTGCCAGCTGCTCATGCCCATGCCGCGCGCCGCCTCGACGATTGCCGGGTCGACGCCGACCAGCCCCACTACGATATTGCGCACCAGCACAAGCTGGGCGTACGCCACCAGCGCGACAATCGCCGGGCGCAGGCCAATGCCCATAAACGGGATCAGCAGCACCAGCAGCGACAGGCTCGGGATGGTGTAGATCACGCCGAGCACGCCCAGCAGCGGGCCGCGCAACCAGCGCACCCGCGCCGCCAGCACGCCGGCCGGCAGGGCGATCGCCAGCGCGATCGCCAGCGCAATCGCGGTGAGCCGCAGGTGCTCGCCGAACAGCAGGGCCACCAGCGCAAAGTTGTCGATCAGGTAGCGCATAGTGTTTGCGCCGCGCTGTAACCCCGCGGCGCCGCGTCAGCTTCAGCCACTCTCACCATCGCCCGTGCGCTGTGTTGCCGCCGCGACGGCGGCGCGCAGATCGTCGAACGAAAGCTGCCCAACCGCGCAGCCCTGCTCGTCGACAACCGGCAGCGAGGCTGCGCTGGCGCCGAGCAGCGCCGCCAGCGCCGCACGCAGGTCGTCGCCAGGAGCGATGCGCGCGCCATCGCTGGGCGCAGCGGGCGAGCCGACGCTGCGGCCGAGCGGCAGGTCGCGCACGTGCATCAGGCTGAGCCGGCGCAGCAGGTCGTCGGCGCCCACCAGGCGGCGCACAAATGCGTCGTGCGGGCGCGCCAGAATGTGCAGCGGCGTATCGTACTGCAGCAGCGCGCCGTCGCGCAGCACAATAATCTTGTCGGCCAGGCGCAGCGCCTCGTCGACATCGTGCGTCACAAACAGGATCGTCTTGCGCAGCTGGCGCTGGATGCCGGCCAGTTCGTCTTGCAGGCGCGCGCGAGTGATCGCGTCGAGCGCGCCGAATGGCTCGTCCATCAGCATGATCGCCGGGTCGGCGGCAAGCGCGCGCGCCAGGCCCACGCGCTGCTGCTCGCCGCCCGAGAGCTGGCGCGGGTAGCGCGTACGGTAGGCCAGCGGCAGGCCCACAAGCTCCAGCAGCTCATCGACGCGCGCGCTGATGCGTGGCCGCTCCCAGCCGAGCAGCCGCGGCACCACCGCGATGTTCTGCTCGATGCGCATGTGTGGGAACAGGCCAGTGTGCTGGATGACGTAGCCGATCCGCCGCCGCAGCGCAGTAGCCGGTATGGCGCGCGCGTCTTCCCCGCCGATCAGAATGCGGCCGTCGCTGGGCTCGTACAGGCGGTTGAGCATTTTCAGCAGCGTGGTCTTGCCGCAGCCCGATGGCCCGAGCAGCACCACAAACGCGCCCTCGTCTACGCCGAAGCTCACGCCGGCGACGGCTGGGCGCGGCTCGCCGGGGAACTGCTTGACCAGGTTTTCGACGACAATAATGCTCATAGCGAGTTTTCAGCAGTGTTGAGCTAGCAATGCGCTAGCTCAACTTCTCGGCTCAAACGCTACTTGGCAAGCCCCTGCGCGCTCAGAAAGGCTTTAGCGACATCGGCCGGCTCTTTTTTGTCGGGGCCGTCGACCTGGTAGTTCAGCCCGGCCATCACCTCGTCGGTGAGCAGCGGCGCGAGCCGGTTCAGCGCGTCGGCAATCTGCGGGTGCTGCTGCAGCGCATCCTGGCGCACCACCGGGGCGATGTTGTAGATCGGGTAGAACTGCTTGTCGTCTTGCAGCAGCACCAGGTTATCGCCTTTGATCCGCCCGTCGGTGCCGAACGCCACCACGACATCGACCTCGCCATTCTTGAGCGCGTCGTAGCGCAGGCTGCCGGTGCCGAGCTGCTTGAACTCTTTGAACTTCGTGATGAACGGGCCGTACGCCTGCTCGAGGCCTTTGGTATCCTGGCGCTCGGGGAACTCGGCCGGGCCGCCGAGGCGCAGGTCGGCGGCTTTGGCAGCCAGATCCGAGTAGCTCTTCAGGCCATACTGATCGGCGATCGCCTTGGTAGTGGCAAAGGTGTTCGAGTCATTGAACGGCGAAGGGTCGAGCCAGGTGAGCTTGAACTGCTGCTCGTAGCCCTGCTTCACCGTGCTGAGGATCTGCTTGGGATCTTTGGGTAGATCGGGTGCCTTCAGCACCTCTTGCAGGCCGGTCGACGTATACTCGGGGTAGAGGTCGATATCGCCGCTCAGCAGCGCCTGGTGCGCCACCGGGGTGCCGCCCAGGTTGAGCTTGCGCTCGACGGTGAAGCCGGCCTGTTCGAGCAGCTGGGCGTACAGCTCGGCCACAACGATCGCCTCGGTAAAATCTTTCGAGCCGACCTTCAGCGTGCCGCTGGCGCCGCCGGCCGCGCCGGTGGAGGTAGCGCCGGTATCGGCAGGCGCGGGCGTGGCCGCGTCGCCGGTGGTCGGCGCGGCGCCGGTAGTCGGCGCGGCGCTGGTGGTCGGCGCAGCGCTGGTGGTCGGCGCAGCGCCGGTTCCAGCCTGGCCGCAGGCCGCCAGCGCCAGTGCCAACAACAGCAGCAGTGCCGGCAGGCGATATATGCGTAGTTGGTTCATGGTCTCCTTCTCCTTCTTATTGTGCGTGCTCTGAACCTACGCGCCCGGCAGGCGCAGCGCGCGCTGCGCCCCGCCAAGCAGCACCTCGGCCGCAAGCGCCAGCAGCGCCACTGGCACAGCCCCGACAAGCATCACCTCGGGGCGATTCAGCGTATAGCCGGTGTAGACGAACTGGCCCAGCCCGCCGGCCGCGATAAACGCGGCGAGCGTGGCGCTGGCAATCACCTCGACGGCGGCGACGCGGATGCCCGCGAGTATCGCTGGCAGCGCCAGCGGCAGCTCGACCTGGCGGAGCACCTGGAGCGGCTGCATACCCATGCCGTAGGCCGCCTCGACCACCGCGCGGTCGACGCCGCGCAGGCCGGCGTAGGTGTTGATCAGCACGGGCGGGAAGGCCAGAATGCTGAGCGCCAGCAGCGCCGGCCGAAAGCCGGTGCCGAAGTACGGCAGCGCCAGAAACAGCACCGCCAGGCTTGGCACCAGCCGCAGCGCGCCAAACAGGTTGATCACCAGCTGGGCCACGCGCGCGCGCCGCGCGATCCAGATGCCCAGCGGCACGCCGATGAGCATGCTGATCGCAAGCGCGGCCAGGCTCAGCGTCAGGTGCTGGCCGGCTGCGCGCCAGAATGCCGACTGGCGATCGAGGAAGTAGGCGTAGGCGCCGAGCAATAGCTGCATACGTATCAGAAACACTTTCGGGCCAGATCCGGCCCGTGCTGTTTCAGCAAGTTGCGTGCCAGACGGCGAGGTTTGTGCGGGGATCGGGGGGCGGAGCGGCGGCGCTGCGCAGCTGTGTCAGCGCAGGCTGGCCCAGCCGATCGTGAGGGCCGCGCCCCAGGCCAGCTCGTGCGGCTGGCGGTTGACGCGCAGGCGCGTGGTGGTGGCGTCGAGCGGCTCGATTGTTATGTCGATATCAATTGCGTGCCAGCGCAGCCGCAGGCCGTAGCGCCGGCCGGGCACGCGCCAGGCGAGCGGCAGGTTTGGCCGCAGCACCAGCGCGCCGTCAGCAGGCGCGAGGCCCACCAGCGTGTGAAGCAGCAGGTGCAGCGTAAACGCGCCCCAGCCATAGCCCTCGCCGCCGGCGCGGCCATTGGGCGGCCAGTACTCACAGCTCACGCCGGGCAGCGAGCGCTCGGGGTGCGCCGGGCGCGCGTCGGCGAAGGCATAGGCGCGCTCGCAGATCGCCGCTGCCAGCCGGGTGGCGGTATCTGGCAGGCCGGCCGCCGCCGCCGCCTCGACCGCCATCCAGGCGCCCATAGGCCAGGTGATGCTGGCCGGATCGAGCGCGGCGACCGCGCCGCGCAGCGCGGCGGCCTGCTCGGCGCTGGCAAGGCCGAGCGCCAGCGGCGCCAGCAGCATCACGTCGTCCTCGGCGGTGAGGCAGCCGGCGCCGGCGTCGAAATCGGCGAAGCGCGCGCCATTCCAGAGCGCGCGGGTGCGGGCGGCATACTCGTCGGCAAGCGCGCGCCAGCGTTCGGCCTCGGGCGCGCGGCCCAGCTCGGCCGCGAAGCCAGCCATGGTGGCGCAGGCGTGCGCGAAGGCCGCGTGTAGATCGGCCGGGCGGATGTGGCGGGTCGGGTGGCCGCCGCCGAGCGGCTGCGCCCCAAAGCGCGGCGAGTCGTCCTGCCCGGACTCCCAGCTGCAGGCGTAGAACAGACCGCCATCGGCGCTGCGGCGCTCGGCCAGCCACCACTCGAGGTAAGCCGCCAGGCGCGGGTACAGCCGCGCGAGCCAGCCGCGATCGGGATGCAGCCGGTAGAGCCAGCCGAGCACCAGCCAGGGGCAGCCCCAGGGCGGCGCGGTGCCGCAGACCGTGCCGTCGGCGGCGATCATGTTGAGCGAGCCGTCTTCGCGCGAGCAGGGCACATTCGGCGCAGGCGCGTCGAGAAACACGCCGAGCATTAGTTCCTGGGCCAGCGGCGCGTCGGCGTAGGCCAGCAGCAGTGCGTCGATCGCCGTCTCGGCCAGCACCACGCGCGGCGCGTGGATCTGCATGGCGTCCCAGGCGTGCTGGTAGATCCCGGCCGGCTGCTTCACCATCATGCGCAGCGTCTCGAGATCGTACACCACGCCGCGCCGCCAGTGCGCCGGCCAGTCGCCGTCGAGGCGTGGCGCGCCGGCCCAGAACGCAGCATCGGCGGCGCGCTTGTGCGCCTGCTCGGCGGCCAGCCGTGGGCGCGCGTCGTCGAGCTGCCGCCGCGCGTCGGCCACGGTTCGGCCGCGCGCCATCACCACGTCGATCGGCGCATCGGCCGCGCCAAAGCCGATCGCCGCGTAGAGGCCCACGGTCGTGCCAGGCCGGCCGATCGTCGTGACAAAGCCTTCGGCCGGCAGGCCGGGCGCGGGGAGCGCAGCCCAGGCGCGCGCCGCCGAAGCCTGTGCCGCGACGCCAACGTCGGCGAATGGGCGCGACGCCCAGATCACAAATGCGTCGCCATCCTCGAACGCCTGGAGCACCAGCAGGCCATCTTCGAGGCGGCCGACCAGCCCGGACTCGCCCCACTCGCCCGCGGCCGCGAGCAGCCGCTCGTACTCGGCAAGCAGCGCCAGCCGCGCGGCGCCCCGCGGCTCGATCGCCATATGCAGCACGTGGCTGTCCAGCAGCTGAAGCGAAGCCGAGCAGCCGGCGGCGCCGCGCCGCAGCTCAAACGCAAGCAGGTCTTTCGAGTGGTATGGGCTGGTGGCAGCGTCGAAGTCGGCCAGGTCGAGCGCGCCGTCGAGCGCGAGGCGCATGCCGGCGCGGTAGGTCTCGCGCCGGCCGCCGTACATGCCGGCGAACGCCGGGAAGTGCCAGCGCAGCCCGGCGCCGTACGAGCGCAGCACGCCGCGCGGCGATAGGTTGCGGGTGTGCCCCGGCACATCGAGGTAGCCGTAGGGCGTGTAGTCATCGGTCGGAAATGCCATTGCTTGCCGCGCCGCTCGCTGTCGCACGAGTTTTGCGATTGCCTCCCGTGCATGCTTTCGTGCAGCGGCTGCAGGCTCGGTGCAGCCGCTGACTCCCTTCGTGCAGCGGCTGACTCCCTTCGTGCAGCGGCTGCAGGCTCGGTGCAGCAGCTGACTCCCTTGGTGCGGCAGCTGCTGGCTTTGTGCAGCGGCTGCTGGCTTTGTGCAGCGGCTGACTCCCTTCGTGCAGCGACTGCTGGCTTCGTGCAGCGGCTGCTGGCTTCGTGCAGCGGCTGACTCCCTTCGTGCAGCGGCTGACTCCCTTTGTGCAGCGACTGACTCCCTTTGTGCAGCGGCTGCTGGCTCGGTGCAGCGGCTGACTCCCTTCGTGCAGCTGCCCCCCGAGCGCTTTGACTGAAAGCTACGCCTCGGCCAGAAACGCGCGAAGATACTCGTTCACCAGCTCGGGCTGATCTTGCTGCACCCAATGCGAGCTGTTGGGCATATAGCGAATGCGCAGATCGGGCACAAACTCCTCGGTGCCGTAGGTCAGCTCTTTGCCCAGCGCGATATCCTGCTCGCCCCACAGCATCAGCGTTGGCGCGTGCACGCGCATGCCAGTGCCGCGAAACAAGCCGCGCGCGCCCACGCGCACGAGCGCGCGGTAGTAGTTCACCGCGGCCGTAGCGGCGCCCGGCGCAGCCATCGCCGATTTGAAGATGCGGATGTCCTCGGTGGTGAAGCGCGACTTATCGACGGCCGTATCGACAAACACGCGCTCGATGAACTCGTAGCCATTGGCGCGGATGGCCAGCTCGGGCAGCAGCGGCAGCTGGAAAAACAGGATGTACCACGAGCGCAGCAGCTGGCGCCAGTTGCTGGTGATCGCCCGTGCGAACAGCGCCGGGTGCGGGATGTTCAGCGCCGCCAGGCGCACCACCAGCTCGGGCCGCGCAATCGCCAGCGACCACGCAATATTACCGCCCCAGTCGTGGCCGACGATGGTGGCGCGGCGGTGGCCGAGCGCGCGGATCAGCTCGACAACATCCTGCACCAGCACATCAAGCTCGTAGCCCCAAGTGGGCCGGTCGGTCTCGTTGTAGCCGCGCAGGTCGGGGGCAACGGCAGTGTAGCGCGCGGCCAGCTCGGGGGTATCGCGGAACAGCGCAAGCTGGTGGCGCCACGACCACCAGCACTCGGGGAAGCCGTGCAGCATCACCAGCAGCTCGGGGCCGTGGCCGGCCGCGGCGTAGTGCATGCGGATGCGATTGACCGATACGTAGTGGTGCTCGAAATCCTGAGGATGGTACATAGCTCTACTTCTAGCGGCCGCGCAGGCGCGGGTCGAGCAGGTCGCGCAGGCCATCGCCAAGCAGGTTAAACCCGCCGACCACGAGCATAATCGAGAGCGCGGGAAAGGTGGCCATCCACCAGGCAGTCGCCATATAGGTGCGCGCCTCGCTGATCATCACGCCCCACTCGGGGGTAGGCGGCTGCGCGCCGAAGCCAATAAACGAGAGCCCGGCCACCGACGTGATCGCGCCGCCCATGTCGAAGCTGGCCTGCACCAGCAGCGGCGCGAGCATATTCGGCAGCAGGTGGCGCAGGATGATCCGCCACTCGGGCACGCCGACGGTGCGCGCGGCGAGCACGAACTCGCGCTCTTTCAGCGCCAGCACCTGGCCGCGCAGCAGGCGCGCGTACACCGGCCACGTCACCGCGCTGATCGCGATCAGCGCATTCTGCAGGCTCGGGCCGAGCGCGCCGGCGATCGCCATGGCCAGGATCAGCGCCGGGAAGGCGAAGAAGATGTCGGTAACGCGCATCAGCGCCTCGTCGACCCAGCCGCCGACATAGCCGGCCAGCACGCCAAGCAGCGTGCCCAGTATGCCCGAGATCAGCACCACCGCCGCGCCCACCAGCAGCGAGATCCGCGCGCCGTACAGAATGCGGCTCACCAGCTCGCGGCCAAGCTTGTCGGTGCCGAACAGGTGCGCGCCCGACGGCGGCTTGAGGCCGTTCAGCACATTCTGGGCCAGCGGGTCGGCCGGGCTGAGCAGCGGGGCGAACAGCGCCGCCAGCACAAACAACAGCAGGATCAGCACGCTGGCCGCCACCGCCGGCTGGCGCAGGGCGCTGGCGATCTGGCGGCGGCGCGAGACAGGAGCCGCGGCGGTTGTGTTATCGAGCGAAACCGTGGTCATGAAAGCGTCCAGCTATATAAAAAGTACCGCCTGTTCAGCAGGGCAGTGTGGTGTTTTACCTGATGCCGATGCGCGGGTCGAGCAGGTGGTAGCCGATATCCACCAGCATATTCACCACCGGGTACACCACTGCGGCCACCAGCGTCACGCCCATTACGGCGGGCAGGTCGAGGCTTACCGCCGAGGTAGTGGCGTAGCGCCCGAGCCCGGGCCAGCCAAAGATCGTCTCGGTGAGCACGGCGCCCGAGAGCAGGCTGCCGAACACAATGCCGATGGTGGTGAGCACGGGGATCATAGCGTTCTTGAGCGCGTGGCGCAGCAGCACAACGCGGTCGCGCAGACCTTTGGCCTGCGCGGTGCGCACGTAATCCTGGCCGAGCACCTCGAGCATCGACGAGCGCGTCATGCGCAGCAGCACCGCCGTGGAAAAGTAGCCGAGCGTGACCGCCGGCAGCACCAGATGCTGCAGGCTATTCTTCAGCAGCGGCCAGTTGCCGGCCAGCAGGCTGTCGATCGTGTACATGCCGGTGACGCGCGGCGGCGGCGTGAGCACCGCGTCGAGCCGGCCGGGGCCGGGCAGCCAGCGCAGCCGGCTGTAGAACAGCGCCAGCACCAGCAGGCCCACAAAGAAGATCGGCAGCGAGCCGCCCACCAGCGCGAACACCCGCGCCAGCGCGTCGACCCAGCTGTTGCGCCGGATGGCGGCCAGGATGCCCAGCGCGATGCCAAGCACGCAGGCCACCAGCATGGCCGCGAGCGAGAGCTCGATCGTCGCCGGCAGGAAATCGCGCAGGTCGTCGGCCACGGCGCGGCGGGTGCGGATCGACTTGCCCAGGTCGCCCTGCAGCAGCCTGGCGGCGTAGCTGAAGTACTGCAGCACGGCCGGGCGATCGAGGCCCAGCTCCTTGCGGTAAGCTTCGATCTGCTCGTTGCGCGCGTTCTGGCCCAGCGCCGCCGCCACCGGGTCGATCGGCACCAGCTGCGAAAGCGCAAAGGTGATAACCGACACGCCAACCAGCACCAGCACCAGGCCGACTATTCTTCTCAGGATGAAACGGATCATGGTGGTTTTGTGTCAGGGCCTACGCAGCCGCGCCGTTCCGCGTATGTGCGGATGTTCCGCGCAGAACATCCGCACATACAGCTCTGCCGAAGGCCGGGCGGCAGCGGCCTAGGCCCGATTGAGCCGTGAGCTTTGCAGCTTAAGCCGCAAAGCTCACAGCCGAGCGCCGAACGCCTAGCTCTTGCTAATCGTCCAGAAGAACACATTCGGCGTGCTAATCGGGCCGAACGCAAAGCCCTTGATGTTCTTGCGCACGCCGTAGGTACGCACCGGCTGGTACAGCACGGCGTACGGGCCTTCGTGCTGCACGCGGTCGACCAGCTGCTTGTACAGCTCGGTGCGCTTAGCGGCGTCGGGCGCGAGCGAGGCGTCCTTGGCCAGCTTGGCGACATCGGGCGCCTCCCAGCCGTTGCGCCAGCCGATCGACTTAGCCTCGTAGTTGGTGAACGGCGTGGCGTTCGCGTCGGGGTCGGGGAAGTCGGGGCCCCACGAGATCAGCACGATCTGGCCCTTCTGCGCGCGGTAGGTGTTCAGCAGCTCCGACGTCTGGATCTGCTTGAGGTTGAGCTTCAGGCCGATCTGCTCGATGTCGGCCTGGAGCTTGGCGGCCAGCGTGCTGTTCTCGAGGCCGCCGGGCGCCGGGCCGGTGGGCACCAGCACTTCGATCTCGGTGCCGGGCTTGACGCCGGCCTTGGCCAGCAGATCCTTGGCCTTGGCGATATCCTGCTTGAACGGGTTGTTGCCGGTATGGCCGAGGAAGCCGTCGGGGATGATCTCCTGCACGATCTTGCCGCTGCCGCCGAGCAGCGTGTTCAGCTCGTCGTAGTTGATCGCGTAGCGGATGGCCTCGCGCACCTCGGGCTTGTCGAGCGGCGGCGACTTGGCGTTGAGGCCCAGGTACACCAGCTGCGTCAGGCTGGCCTTCACCAGTGTCACATCGGCGTTGCCCTCGAGCGCCTTCACCTGCTCGGTGCCAAGATCCTGAGCGATATCGGCGTCGCCGGTCTCGATCGCCGACTGGAGGTTAGCCTGCTCGGGGATGTTGCGCATGATCACGCGCTTGAACGCCGGCGGCGTGCCGCTGTAGTTCGGGTTGAGGTCGAGCACGTTCTGCGTGTTGCGCTCCCAGCTCGTCAGCACGTACGGGCCGCTGCCGGCCGAGTGGTCGTTCAGCCAGGTCGAGCCGAAGTCGCTGCCGGCGTTAGCCTCAACGACCTTTTGCTCGACAGGGGCCGAGATCGTGAAGCTGAGGATCGACAGGAACACCTGCGGGCTGGTGGTGGGCGCGAGCTTCACCTCGAAGGTTTGCGGGTCGACGGCGCGGTAGCTGTCCTTCTTCAGGCCGGCGATATCGGAGAACAGGAACGCCGGCGACTTATTCAGGTCGAGCACGCGGTTCCACGAGTACACCACGTCGGCGGCGGTGACAGGCGCGCCGCTGGAGAACTTGGCCTTCTCATCAAGCTTAAACGTGATCGTCGAGCCGTCGGCACCCTGCTTGATATCCCAGCTCTTGGCCAGCCACGGCTTGATGTCGGCGCTGTCGGGCGTGAATGTCACCAGCGTCTGGTAGATATTGCCTACCACCTGGATGCCGCCGAACTCGTAGGCCACGGCCGGGTCCATCGAGATCTGGTCGGTCAGGTCGCCGGCAAAGATCAGCGTGTCTTCGCGGCTCACCTCGGCGGCGGCCGGCGCGGCGGTGGCAGCCGCCGCAGCGGGCGCAGCAGTCGGCTCGGCGGCGGCGGTCGGCGCGGCGGCAGGCGCGGCAGTCGGCTCGGCGGCGGGCGCGCTGGTAGGCGCTGCGGCAGGGGCGGCGCCGCCGCAGGCGGCCAGCAGCACCAAGCCAACCAGTAGCAGCGCCAGGGCATGGGTGAAGCGGAAAGGTCGGGCCATCGACAGGCTCCTTTCTAAAGGCGGAACATCTGTGTCCTTCACAGGGGTTCGGTAATTATAGGGAGTCCGGCTGAACTGTCAAGAGCGTGTTATACTACCCCGCCGATGGGATACGAAACGAGGTTGCGAATTGAACAGCACACTAGTGGAAGATATCGACCGGCTAGAGCTGACGGGCCAGGTGCGCGAGTCGCTGCGCGGGCTGATGGAGATCGACCGCTACCAGTGGGACGAGCGCGGCACGCTGACGCTGCGCGGCACGCTGAACGATCGCGCCGACGCGATCTACCGCACCATCCGCAGCCGGCTCGAGCGCTTCGGCTTCACGCCGTTTCTCACGCGCGCCGGCGAGGGCGACGAGCTCGTGGCGGTGCCGGGGGTGGTCGAGCGCCGCCGCCCGCGCCTGTGGCTTCCCGTCGCGCTGTTTGTCGCCACGATGTTCTCGGTGCTGCTGACAGGCGCGCTCAACGAGGGCGCCAACCTGCTGCACAACCCTGGCAGCCTGCTGCTGGGCGTGCCGTTCGCGGCCACGCTGCTGGCCATCCTGTTCACGCACGAGATGGGTCACTACGTGGTGGGCCGGCTGCGCAAGGCGCCGGTGAGCCTGCCGTACTTCATCCC
Organism: Kouleothrix sp.; assembly: GCF_046328425.1. Classification (NCBI taxonomy): domain Bacteria; kingdom Bacillati; phylum Chloroflexota; class Chloroflexia; order Chloroflexales; family Roseiflexaceae; genus Kouleothrix; species Kouleothrix sp. The sequence goes on along the minus strand of NZ_JAXLWP010000026.1, from coordinate 88,748 downwards.
GATGCCGCCGTTCATCAGCTTCACCGGCACCATGGGCGCGGTGATCGTGCAGCGCGAGCCGATGGAAGATCGCCGCACGATCCTCGAGGTCGGTATCGCCGGGCCGCTGGCCGGGCTGGCGGTGGCGATCCCGCTCTTGCTGTTCGGCCTGTCGCGCTCGACGGTCGGGCCACCGGCGGGAGCGAGCTACGTGCAAGAGGGCAACTCGCTGCTATACGCTGCGGCGAAGTGGCTGATGTTCGGGCGCCTGCTGCCCAGCGGCGGCGTGGACGTGCAGCTCAGCCCGGTGGCCTGGGGCGCCTGGATCGGCCTGCTGATTACCATGCTCAACCTGCTGCCGATCGGCCAGCTCGACGGCGGCCACGTCGCCTACGCGCTGCTAGGCGAGCGCGCGCACTACCTGGCCTACGCGCTGATCGGCGCGTGCGTGCTGCTGGGGCTGCTGGTGTCGACCACCTGGCTGTTCTGGGCGGTGCTGGCGCTAGTTATCGGCCCGCGCCACCCCGCGCCGCTGAACGACATCTCGCGCCTCGACGCCAAGCACGTCGCGCTGGCGGTGTTCGGGCTGGTGGTGTTTGTGCTGCTGTTCATGCCCGACCCACTCAGGATCGTCGGTTCGTAGCGGCGATAAGGAATATGCGCTCGCTGTGTGTTAGCAAAGTATTTATGGTGCTCAGAGCCTGTTTGAAAAGGGGGTGCGCGAGGAGCTACGCCCCTCGCATTTCCCCTCTGGCGGGTGGCGGCCACCCGCCGAAAAAGTGGATACCTGGAGGGACTTCGTCCCTCCAAACCACCGCTTTTCAACAACTTCTCAGAAGCGGCAGGCGGAGCGCCACCTTCTGAGCATAAAAGATAGAAAGTACCACGCTGCCGCAGGCAGTATCAGCCCAAGACGCGGGTTCCCGCGTCCTTTGTATCACTTGGCGACGATAAAGACCAGCTCGCCGGCGAACTCGAAGCGCTCGATCGGCCAGCCCTCGGCGGCGGCCAGGGCGCGGAAGCGCGCGTCGTAGGACGCGGCCATACCCTTGCCGCGCCCGCCCAGGCTATGGGTCGGGAACGACACCACAATCCGCGGCGCGTCGAGCGCGCGCAGCAGGTCGCGCCCTGCGTCTTTGCCGAGCTGCTCGAGCGGCGGCAGCACCTTCAGCGCCAGCGCCACGTCGGCGCTCACGCGCGGCGCGCCGGCCAGCAGGTCGCACTGCGCCGCCTGGCCCGGCACCCCCGCCAGGCCGAAGAAGCCATTCAGAAACGCGACCATGTCGGCGTACAGATCGCAGGCATAGTAGGCGGTGCCGTCGGGCAGCGGCATCCATGGCCGCGCCAGCGGGTTGAGGCCGCAGGCCACATCCAGCACCGAGCGCGGCGGCGGCAGCGCGGCGAACAGCTCGCGGTAGAACGCCTCGACGATCGGCAGGCGCTCGCGCGTCGAGGCGTGGTGGCGCATGATCTGCGCGCACGCGGCGCGAAAGCCCGCGCCCTGGCCGCGCTGCGCCGCGAGCAGCTCGAGCCAGCCGTCGTAGTCCGGCCGGGCGTCGAGGTATGCGCCGGCCACCTGGTGCAGCTTGTTCTTGGTGGCCTTCAGCGCCTCCTTCAGGCTGCCGCGCGCCGCCAACTCGCGCCGCCCGACCGCGCGGATCAGGTCTTCGCTGACGGCCTGGTACTTGGCGCTGGCGCGCACGCTGGCCACCAGCTCGTCGAGGTGTTGTTCGCTTGCGCGCGGCATGGCACAGTACCCTTCCTGTATTTGCCGTAGGGGGGCGCGCATCGTGCGCGCCTTCTCCCCCTCGGGGTGAGCCGGGGGCTGCGCGCCCCCGCGCCCTGCGAGGGCTTTCGGGGGCTCCGCGCCCCCGTTCTCCCGCGAGGGCTTTCGGGGGCTGCGCGCCCCCGCGCCCCGCGGCAGAGGGCGGACGCCCGCCCTCTGCACTCCCCCGCTGGGGCAGCGCCCCTTTGAGGCCCCGTAATGAATGCCGTCGCCGCTACACCGCCGGTGGCGCATGCCTCGTGGCACAGAATGACGTGCGGGTTCGCCCTTGAGGCATGAGCGTACAAACGTTGCCGCTGGCACGGCTTTTGTTAACGGTGGCGGCGCGCACGATGCGCGCCCTACATTGGGCAATGCGCTCACTCGCTCAAACGCTCACTCGCTCCCCCGATCTCCGCTCAAACGCTCTGACGACGCCGGTGGCGCATGCCTCGTGGCACAGAATGACGTGCGGGTTCGCCCTTGAGGCAGGCGTGCAGCGTTGACCCGCTGGCACGGCCTTCCCGTAGGGCGCGCATCGTGCGCGCCTTCTCCCAATCGGGTGAGCCTTCGGAGGCTTCGCGCCACCGTTTCCCTCCGTGGCCGTTCGGGGGCGTCGCGCCCCAGTCCCCGTAAAAGAATGCCACCGCTCTCGCTATGCACGGTGGCGCATGCCTCGTGGCGCGGCACCACGTGGTGGTTCACCCTAAGGCATGCGCGTCTGACATTGCCGCTGGCACGGCCTTCCCGTAGGGCGCGCATTGTGCGCGCCTTCTCCCAATCGGGTGAGCCTTCGGAGGCTTCGCGCCACCGTTTCCCTCCGTGGCCGTTCGGGGGCGTCGCGCCCCCGTGCCCCACTTTCATCCCGCGAGGGCCTTCGGGGGCTCCGCGCCCCTGCGCCCCGCGGCAGAAGGGCGGCCGCCCGCCCTCTGCACTCCCCCGCTGGGGCTGCGCCCCAGGCCCCGTAATGAATGCCGTCGCCGCTACACCGCCGGTGGCGCATGCCTCGTGGCACAGAATGACGTGCGGGTTCGCCCTTGAGGCATGAGCGTACAACGTTGCCGCTGGCACGGCTTTTGTTAACGGTGGCGGCGCGCACGATGCGCGCCCTACATTGGGCAATGCGCTCACTCGCTCAAACGCTCACTCGCTCCCCCGATCTCCGCTCAAACGCTCTGACGACGCCGGTGGCGCATGCCTCGTGGCACAGAATGACGTGCGGGTTCGCCCTTGAGGCATGAGCGTACAACGTTGCCGCTGGCACGGCCTTTCCCGTAGGGCGCGCATCGTGCGCGCCGCTCTCCGCTCCAACGCTCCAACGCTCCAACGCTCCAACGCTCCAACGCTCGGCTATAAGGTTGGCGCGTCGCCGTGGCCGCGCAGGCGCTCGATCAGCTGGGCCATGAACCGCAGGTTGTGGATCGTCGCCAGGCGGTAGTATAGGGTGTCGCCGATCTTCTGCAGGTGGTGCAGGTAGCCCAGCGAGTACTGCGCGCAGGCCGCGCAGTCGCACGATGGCGCGATCGGCCCGGCGGCTTTGATATGCTTTTTGTCCTCGACGTACACATAGCTGTACCAGCTGCCGCGCAGCTCAAAGCGCGGGTCGCGCGGGTCGGCGGCGAAGGCGTACAGCCGGCCGTTGCGCGCGTCGCGCGTTGGCAGGGCGCTGTCGAAGATCGCGTAGCCCAGCGCCGCGCAGGCGGCCACGTTGCCCGGCTGGCCCACGCCAAGCGCGTGCATGGGGAACTCGGACGGGATGAGCGCGCGGGTGTAGGCCAGGATCTCGTGCAGCAGCTGGCCCTTGGCGTCGAGCGGCCAGCCGCCAAAGCCGTAGCCATCGAAGCCGATCGCCAGCAGCGCCTCGGCGCACTCGCGGCGCAGCTCGCGCGAGCCGCCGCCCTGCACCACCGCAAACAGCAGCGGGCGCGCGGCCGCCGGGGCCGCCGCACGCCGGCCGCGCCCCTGCCGCTCGGCCACCAAGCGCTCGAACTCGTCTTTGCAGCGGCGCGCCCAGCGCACCGTGCGCGCCACCGACTTGCGCTGCTCGTCGAGCGAGTCGTCGACATGGGTGCAGTCGTCGAGGCACACCACAATATCGGCGCCGTAGGCCATCTGCAGCTGGATGCACTTCTCGGGCGTGAGCTGAAACGGCCGCTCGGCGCCCTCGGGGGTGAAGCGGATGCCGCCGTCGCTGAGCGAGCCGAAGCGCGGGTTCTGGCGGATCAGCGAGTACGCCTGGAAGCCGCCCGAGTCGGTGATGATCGGGCCATCCCATCCGGCCATGCGGTGCAGCCCGCCCAGCGCGGCGATCGTCGAGCTGCCGGGCTTTTGCATCAGGTGAAACACGTTCATCACCAGCGCGCGCACCCCGGCGGCGCGCAGGTCGCCGGCGTCGACCGCGCGCACCACGCCGACGGTCGCGTCGGGCAGGAACGCCGGCAGCGCCAGCTCGCCATGCGGCAGAAGCAGGCTTGTCGCTTGGGTCATAGGCTATTGTTACCGTAGAGATGCGGGCGGCATGGGTGGCTCATCGTCATCGTCGCCGGCAGAGGCGCGCGGCTTGCGGACAATGCCGGCGATCACGACGACATACTCGCCCTTGGGCTTCTTCACCAGGTCGCACTGGAGCAGCTGGGCCAGCGTGCCGCGCTCGACGCGCTCGAACAGCTTGGTCAGGTCGTTCGCCAGCGCGGCCGGCCGGTCGCCGTACACCTCAAGCGCGTCGTTGAGAAACGCCGCGATGCGGTAGGGGCTCTCGTAGAAGATCAGCGTGTGCGGCGACTGCGCGTCGACCTCGAGGAAGCGCCGGCGCGGGCCGGGCTTGCGCGGCGCGAAGCCGCGAAACGTAAAGCTGTGCACCGCCAGCCCCGAGAGTACCAGCGCCATGATCAGCCCGGTCGGCCCAGGCACCATCGTCACCTCGAGCTGCTCGTCGATCACGCGGCGCACCAGCGTGAAGCCGGGGTCGGCGATCCCCGGCGTGCCGGCGTCGGTCACCAGCGCCACCGACTGGCCCTGCTTGAGCAGGCCGACGATCCGCGGGCCGGCCTGCTGCTCGTTGTGCTCGTGGAACGCGAGCTGCGGCTTGTTGATGCCAAAGTGCTGCAGCAGCACGCCGGTTTTGCGCGTATCCTCGCTGGCGATCAGGTCGACCTCGCGCAGCACCTCGATCGCGCGCAGCGACATGTCGCCCAGGTTGCCTATCGGCGTAGCCACAAGGTACAGCATCGGCGGGTTCTCGCGCTGGGGCGGCTCCAATCGCGCCATTATACCATTCGCGCGGCCCTGCTGGTGCCGCGCGCAGCGCCGTACCAGCCCGAACGGCCTGCGCGCATGCCTCAGGGCGCGCCAGCAGCCTACGCGGCTCCACGAGGCATGCGCCACGGCGGCCAATTGTGAGACGGCGCGCTTTTTCGCTAGTGTGGGTGGCCCCTAATGCACGCTGGACGCCGCGCCGAACCTCGGGTAGCATGCGCGGCACAAGCCACAGCCACAGGAGGAATCTATGCAGATCGCGCTCGATCATCTGCCGTACGCCGCGCGCCGCCAGCCGGTGTTCGCGCCGCGCGGCGTGGTGGCCACCAGCCAGCCGCTGGCCGCCCAGGCCGGCCTGGCCGCGCTGCGCCGCGGCGGCAGCGCGGTAGACGCGGCGATCGCCGCCGCCGTAACGCTGACCGTCGTCGAGCCGGCGTCGTGCGGCGTTGGCGGCGACGCCTTCGCGCTGGTGTGGGATGGCGCCAGGCTGCACGGGCTGAACGGATCGGGCCGCGCGCCGGCCGCGCTCTCGGCCGCAATCGCCCGCCGCCACGGGCCGCGCATGCCCGGCTGCGGCTGGCTGCCGGTGACGGTTCCCGGCGCGCCGGCGGCGTGGCGCGATCTGCACGCGCGCTTCGGCCGGCTGCCATTCGCCGAGCTGTTCGAGGACGCGATCGACTACGCCGCGCGCGGCTTCCCGCTCGGGGCAATCGCGGCGCGCGGCTGGGCCGGGGCGTACCGGCGCTTCGAGCAGGGCCTCGAGCGCGAGGCGTTCGGCCACTGGTGCGGCGCGTTCGCGCCCGAGGGCAGCGCCCCGGCCGCCGGCACGGTCTGGCGCTGCGCCGACATGGCCAGCACGCTCGAGCAGCTGGCCGCCAGCGGCGGCGCCGCGCTGTACACCGGTGCGCTGGCCGAGCGCATCGACGCGCACGCCCGCGCCACGGGCGGCTGGCTGCGCGCCGCCGACCTAGCGGCCCACGCCAGCACGTGGGTCGAGCCGATCGGCACCAGCTACCGTGGCTACGACGTGTTCGAGATCCCGCCGAATGGCCAGGGGCTGGCCGCGCTGCTGGCGCTGAACATCCTCGAAGGCTTCGACCTGGCCGGCGCCCCGCGCGACGCGGGCCAGAGCTACCACCTGCAGCTCGAAGCCATGAAGCTGGCGTTCGCCGACGCGCACCGCTACATCGCCGACCCCGAGCGCGCGGCGGTGCCCACCGCCGAGCTGCTGAGCAAAGCCTACGCCGCCGAGCGCCGCGCGCTGATCGGCGAGCGCGCGCTGCTGCCCGAGCCCGGCCAGCCGCTCAAGGGCGGCACGGTGTACCTGTGCGCCGCCGACGCCGACGGCATGATGGTCAGCTTTATCCAGTCGACTTACTCGGGCTTTGGGTGTGGCGTGGTGGTGCCCGGCACCGGCATCGCGCTGCAAAATCGCGGCGAGGGCTTTTCGCTCGAAGCGGATCATCCAAACGTGCTCGAGCCGGGCAAGCGGCCGTACCACACGATCATTCCCGGCTTTCTGATGCGCCAGGGCGAGCCGATCGGGCCGTTCGGCGTAATGGGCGGGCACATGCAGCCGCAGGGCCACGTGCAGATGGTCGTCAACACGCTCGACTACGGCTTGAACCCGCAGGCCAGCCTCGACGCGCCGCGCTGGAGCTGGTGGGAAGCGCGCTACGCCAAAGTCGAGGCCCACGCGCACCCGGCGATCGCCGCCGAGCTTGCGGCGCGCGGCCACGACCTCGAGGTCGACGACGACCCCGAGCCGTTTGGGCGCGGGCAGATCATCTGGCGGCTGCCGGGCGGCGGCTACGTGGCCGGCAGCGACGGGCGCGGCGACGGCTGCGCGATCGGGTTTTGATCAGCGCTGGCAGTGCGGGCAGAAGTGGGTGTTGCGGCCGGTGATGCGCAGGTGCGCGATCGGCGTGCCGCAGCGCGGGCAGGGCTGCCCGGTGCGCTCGAATACATTGCGGCGGTGGCGCGCCTGCCCTGGCCGCCCGAACAGGTCGGCCTGGGTGCCGCGCAGCTCGAGGCCCTCGCGCAACACTTCGCCGATCGCGCCATGCAGGCGCGCGATCTCGTCGGGCGCGAGCGACACCGGCGCGCGGCGCGGGTCGATCCCGGCCAGCCACATGCTTTCGTCGGCGTCGCGGTTGCCCAGGCCAGCCAGCACCTTCTGGTTCAGCAGCACGGCCTTGAGCGCGCCGCGCCGCCTGGCCAGGCGCTCGGCCAGCACCTCGGGCGTAAAGCTCAGGTCGAGCGCGTCGGGGCCGAGCGACGCCAAGTCAAGCCGCTCGGCCACCTCGCCAGCAGTGCCAAGCGCGGCGCGCGCGTAGCCCAGCTTGTCGAGCAGGCGCAGGTCTTCGTCGCGGTCGAGCGCGAACACGATCAGCGTCTCGGGCGCGCGCCGCCGCGCCGCCGGCGCCAGCAGCAGCGTGCCCCAGAGCATGAAGTGCACCGCCAGCGTCAGGCCGCCTTCAAGCGGCATGAGGATGTGCTTGGCGCGCCGCTCGGCGGCCAGCACCACCCGGCCAGCGACCATGGCCTCGAACTCGGGCGGCGCGGGAAAGCGCACCGCGTCGGGCAGCAGCACCTGCGCGCCGGCGATCGGCCGGCCCACCACCGCCGCGCGCAGGTCGCGCACGATCGTCTCGACCTCGGGCACCTCGGCCATCACAGCTCCTTGTTGCTCCCCGAATAGCTCCGTGCAGTGCAAAAGGCACGGCGCGTGCCATGGCCACGGGCGCGCGCCGCCGTGGTAAGATAGCGCAGCATCCAGCAAGCCGAAAGGGCCCGCCATGCCGCCACGACCGATCGCCCAGATGGAGCCGCGCCCCGGCATTCTCGAGCTGGGCTTCGGCCAGCCCGACCCGGCGCTGCTGCCGGCCGAGGGGCTGCGCCGCGCCGCCGACGCGGCGCTGGCGCGCTGGGGCGCGAGCGCGCTGGCCTACGGCGCCGAGGCCGGCCCCGGCCCGCTGCTCGAGTGGCTCGAAGGCCACCTCGCGCAGGTCGACGGCCGCGCGCCCGCGCCCGGCGAGCTGCTGATCACCGCCGGGATCTCGCAGGCGCTCGACCAGATCTGCACGCTGTGCACCCGGCCCGGCGACGTGGTATTGGCCGAGTCGCCGTGCTACCACCTGGCCCTGCGCATCCTGCGCGACCACCCGGTCGAGCTGCTGCCGGCCGCCGCCGACGAACAGGGGCTCGACGTGGCCGCGCTGGCCGAGCAGCTGGCCGCGCTGCGCCGCGCCGGCCGTACGCCACGGCTGCTGTACTGCATCCCTACCTTTAATAACCCCACCGGCGCAAGCCTGCCGGCCGAGCGCCGCGCCGCGCTGGTGGAGCTTGCGGCGCGCGAGCGCCTCTTGATCGTCGAGGACGATGTGTACCGCGAGCTGGCCTACGATGGCGCGGCGCCGCCGTCGCTGTGGAGCATCGCCGCGCCCGGCACGGTGGCGCGCCTTGGCTCGTTCGCCAAGTCGCTTGCGCCCGGCCTGCGGCTGGGCTGGCTCAGCGCCGACGCCACGCTGGTGCAGCGCTTTGTGGCCGGCGGCGTGATCGACAGCGGCGGCGGGCTGAACCACTTCACCGGCCTGGTGGTGGCGCAGTACGCCCTGTCGGGCGAGTACGCCGCGCAGGTCGCGCGCTTCCGCGCCGAGTACCGCGCCCGCCGCGACGCGCTGCTGGCCGCGCTGGCCGAGCACATGCCGCCTGGCTGCACGTGGAGCGCCCGGCCGGCGGCTATTTCGTGTGGCTGCGCCTGCCCGCCGGGCACGACGCCGCCGCGCTGCTGCCGCGCGCCGAGGCCGCCGGCGTGGCGTATGTGCCGGGGGCGCGCTTCCACACCGACGCGCGCGGCACACACGCGCTGCGGCTGGCCTTCAGCTTGTACGGCCCAGCCGAGCTACGTGAAGGCGCGCGCCGCCTTGGCGCGGCCGTGCGCGGCGCCTGAGTCAGGCAGCCAGCCCGCGCGCCATGCGCCCGGCAGCCACCGCCGCCTGCCCCAGGCTGAGGCCGCCATCGTTGGCCGGCACGCGCCGGTTGCAGTACACGCCGAAGCCGTCGTCTGCCAGCCGCTGCGCCAGCCGCTCGAGCAGCAGGCGGTTCTGAAACACGCCGCCGCTGAGCGCCACCACGCCAATGCCGGTTTCCGAGCGGACGCGCGCGCACGCCGCCGCCAGCATCTCGGCCACAGTGGCGTGAAAGCGCCCGGCGATCTGCTCTGCTGCCACGCCCGCGCGCACGTCGGCGACGATCGCGTCGAGCGCAGGGCCAACCTCGATCTGAAACGGCGCCGCGCCGGCCAGCGCAAACGGGTACGGCGCAGCCTCGCGCTCGGCCAGGGTTTCCAGCTCGATCGCCGCCTGGCCCTCGTACAGCGCCTCGCCGCGCACGCCCACCAGCGCCGCCACCGCGTCGAACAGCCGCCCCAGGCTTGAGGTGGGCGGGCTGTTCACGCCACGCGCGATCATCTGCGCCAGCACCGCCCAGCGCCCACGGTCGAGCGCGCGCGTGAACGGCAGGTCAAGCTCGGTGAATGCCGGGCCATAGCGCTGCGCCAGGTAGGCTGCCGCCACGCGCCAGGGCTGGCGCACCGCCGCGTCGCCGCCCGGCAGCGGCACATACGCCAGGTGCCCGGCGCGCGTGAAGTCGGCCAGGTCGGCCACCAGCACCTCGCAGCCCCAGATCGCTCCATCCATCCCGTAGCCGGTTCCGTCGGCGGCCACGCCGATTGCCGGCCCGTCGAGCCCGTGCTCGGCGAGCACGCTGGCGATGTGCGCGTGGTGGTGCTGCACGCCAATCTTCAGCGGCACGTCCGCGGCCAGGGCCTCTTTGGTGGCCAGGTACTCGGGGTGCAGGTCGTAGGCCAGCGCCGCCGGCGCTATATCGAACAGCCGCGCGAAGTGCGCAATGCCCTCGCGAAACGAGGCCAGCGTCTCGAGGTTTTCGAGGTCGCCGATGTGGTGGCCGACAAACGCCTGGTGGCCTTTCGCCAGGCAGAAGGTGTTCTTCAGGTGCCCGCCAACCGCCAGCACCGGGCGCGGGAACGCGAGCCGCAGCTCGATCGGCGCCGGCGCATAGCCGCGCGAGCGGCGCAGCGGCACGCCAGCCGGCTCGCCCACGCGCACCACGCGCACCACCGAGTCGTCGCAGCGCGTCAGGATCTCGCGGTTGTGCAGCAGAAACGCGTCGGCGATCGAGCCTAGCCGCTCGATCGCGTCGGCGTCGCGGTAGGCGATCGGCTCGTCGCTCAGGTTGCCGCTGGTCATCACCAGCGCGGCCGGGCGCCCCGGGCCGGCGGCCGAGGCGAACGCGCGTAGCAGCAGGTGGTGCAGCGGCGTGTACGGCAGCATAATGCCCAGCGTCCGGTGGCCGGGCGCCAGCGCCGCGGGCAGGCCGGCGCCGGGCAGCCGCTCCAGCAGCACGATCGGGCGCTGGTGCGACTCGAGCAGCGCCGCCTCGTCGGGGCCAACCGCGCACAGCGCGCGGGCCGCCTCGAGCGAGGCCACCATCAAGGCGAACGGCTTGGCCTCGCGGTGCTTGCGCGCGCGCAGCCGCTCCACCGCCGCCGGGTCGAGCGCGTCGCAGGCCAGGTGGTAGCCGCCGAGGCCCTTGATCGCCACGATCGCGCCGGCGGCAAGGTGCTGTGCGGCAGCCTCAATCGGGTCGCCGCCCGACGAAAGACCATGGACGATCGACAAAGCCGGTCTTCGGTCTTCGGTCTTTGGTCTTTCGTCTTCCGTCTTTGGTTTTTCGTCTTCCGTCTTTGGTTTTTCGTCTTCGGTCTTGGGTCTTTTGTCTTCGGTCTTGGGTCTTTCGTATTCCGTCTTTGGTCTTTCGTCTTCGGTCTTGGGTCTTCGGTCTTCGGTCTTTTGTCGATCATCCATCATCGTCGGGCGTTGCTCAAAGCGCACGGCTGGGCCGCACGCCGGGCAGGCATTCGGCTGGGCGTGAAAGCGCCGGTCGAGCGGATTCTCGTACTCGGCGCGGCAGGCCGGGCACATCGCAAAGGCGCGCATGGTCGTCTTCTCGCGGTCGTAGGGCACGTCCGCGACGATCGTGAAGCGCGGGCCGCAGTTGGTGCAGTTGATAAACGGGTAATGGTAGCGCCGGTCGGCTGGGTCGAACAGCTCGCGCAGGCAGTCGCCGCAGGTGGCCGTGTCGGGGGCGATCAGCGTGGCGCGCACGTTGGCGGCCTGGCTGTGGGCGATCGTGAAGCCAGCCTCGCCGCGCGGCGCGATCGGCTGGTGCTCGACCGCGTCGACCCGCGCCAGCGGCGGGCACTCGGCCGCCAGCGCCAGGGGCAGGGCCGCCAGCGCCTCGGGCGAGCCCTCGGCCTCGATCAGCACGCCATCGGCGTCGTTCAGCACAAAGCCGGCAAGCCCCAGGCGCAGCGCCAGCCCGTACACAAACGGGCGAAAGCCGACCCCCTGGACGATTCCGCGCACGCGCACGCGCACGCGAGCCACAGCGCTCATCGAGACCTCTTGTCAGGTATGCACAACTCTGGTAGCGGCACGGCAACGTGAGTTGCGCAACCAACACACAAAATTGCGATCAGTTAACCTTCAGTTACGATAACAACCAGTATTATACCAGACAGCATCAGCCAACTTGTCCAATATAACCAAGCCACGCCAGGCGTGCCCAGCACCGCCAGGCATGATACGCAGAATGTTCTGCACGCGCGCCAGGGCGGCGCTCTCACTCGCCCCTGCCATGGCGCCAGCACACGCATTGGCCCGACGACTGTTTTGGTGCGGATTGCAGCAGGGAGCGCTTCAATGACCAATGCCACCAACGGCCACGCCCTCAACGGCCGGCAGCACGCCGGCGCCGAACAGCTTCTCGACCGCCTCAACGAACCACGCACGCTCGACGCGCTGAACCGCCTGCTCGACCACGCCGAGCTGCTAGCGTTTTCGGCCTCGTCGCTCGACGGGCTGGTGCGCCGCAGCGATGTGATCGTCGACAACGTGGCCGCCAGCGTCGGCGAGCTGCGCGGCACCCTGCCGGCCACCCCGGCGCTCGATACCGCTGCGGCGGCCCGGCTGCTCCAGCAGCTTCCCCAGCTGCTCGAGCTGACCAACCAGCTTGGCGCGATGACCTCCAGCCCCGAGTTTCGCGCGACGCTGCGGCTGCTTGGCGACCCGGCGACGCTCGGCGCGCTGAACCGCCTGCTGGCCCACACCGACCTGATCGCCTACCTGATCGGCGCGCTCGACTTGTTCTTGCAAGGCAGCGACCGCATGGTCGACAACATCCGCGAGCTGGTGCGCGACATCGGCGCCGGCACGCCCGATGCCAGCGCCAGCCTGCTGACGCTGCTGCAAAGCCTGCACGAGCAGCGCTCGTACCTGCCGCGCCTGATCGTCGCGGTGCCGCAGTTCACCGACATTATCGAGCAAGTGGCGCCGTTTGTGTCGTCGCCTGAGTTCAGCGGCCTGCTGGCGTCGGGGCTGTTCCACACCGACACCGTGGCGCTGCTGGGGCGCGCCGGCGACGCGTTCGTAGAGGTGTACAACGAGGGCCTGAACGCCGACCGGCGGATGGGCCCGATCGCCATCCTGCGCGCGCTCAACGACCCCGATGTGCAGCGCGTGGCAGCGCTGCTGGTGGAGTTCGCGCGGCGCTTCAGCAAATCGCTCAATACGCCTATGAACGGGAAGGCTAAGTAGCGGGAGTGTAGGCGCGGCTGCCCGTCGGTGGGTGGCGCTGTGGGGCTAACGCAGCGCCAGAGAAGGCAATGCACGAGCTATCGATCGCCCATAGCCTGGTAGACCTAGCCGGCGACGCCGCGGCGCGCGCCGGTGTCGAGCGCGTGAGCGTCGTGCACCTGCGCCTAGGCGCGCTGGCCGGCGTGGTGCGCGACGCGCTCGAGTTCAGCTTCGAGGTCGCCTCGGCCGGCACGCCGCTGGCGGGCGCGCGCCTGGCGATCGAAGCCGTGCCGGTGCGCGTGTTCTGCCCGCGCTGCGAAGCCGAGGCCGAGCTTGCCGATGTGCAGCAGTTTCGCTGCCCACGCTGCGGCACACCCACCGCGCAGGTTCTGGCCGGCCGCGAGCTCGAGCTGGTGGCGTTGGAGTACGACGAGGCAGCCGCACCGCTGGGCGTATAGGGCTGTGCCAAGCCCCAGAGCCTGTTTGAAAAGCCTGTGTACCTCCAAGGAACCAAGGCACCAAGCGGTACTACGCTGAGAAATCACCAGCACGGCATACACGATCTTGGAGTGTGCCTTGGTGGTGGCTTCTCAAACAATTTCTCAGGAAGCAGGGCGAAAGACAGAAGACGAATCGGCGCCGTCTTTCGTCTTCTGTCTTTCATCAAACCCGGTTCGGATGTGTGATAGCCTGCACTAAGGACAAACCAATGCCCAGCCCACGGCTGATCGACATACGCCAGGGTGTGCTCAGCAAGAACGACCAGATCGCCGCCGAGCTGCGCGCGCGCTTCGCCCGCGACGGCGTGTTCGCCATCAATATGCTCTCGAGCCCCGGCGCCGGCAAAACCCGCCTGCTCGAAGAGACGCTGCGGCGCCTGGCCGCGCGCTACCGCGTAGCCGCGCTGGTGGGCGACCTTGCCACCGACAACGATGCCCAGCGCCTGCTGCGCAGCGGCGCGCCGGTGCGCCAGATCGAAACCGGCGACCTGTGCCACCTCGAGGCCGACATGCTGGCGCGCCACCTGGCCGAGTGGGACGTCGGCGCGCTCGATTTCTTGTTCGTCGAGAACGTCGGCAACCTGGTGTGCCCAACCGGCTACGACCTGGGCGAGTCGGCGCGCGCGGTGCTGCTCGCCGTGACGGAAGGCGAAGATAAGCCACTGAAATACCCCGCCACGTTTCTCTCGGCCGACTGCGTAGTGCTGACCAAGGCCGACCTCGCCGAGGCGGTCGAGTTCGACGCCGCCGCCGCCGAGGCGAATATCGGTGCGGTGCACCCCGGCGTGCCGGTGCTGTATACCTCGGCCAAGCGCGGCGATGGGATGGAGGCGTGGCTAGGCTGGCTGGCCCAGCGCCGCGATGCCTGGCTCGAGCGTCGGGGGTAAAGGTTTACACGTTTGAAAGGCGCACGTTCCGCTGTTGAAACCCAGAAACGTGCAACGTGCCAACCTGCAACATTCTAATCGTCTTTGGGTGGGTAGCGATCTGTTGTAGCAAGGAGGAAGCAACGCATGGCGACACTGTTGTGGTTTCAGGGCGGGGCGTGTAGCGGCAACACCATCTCGTTTCTCAATGCCGAAGAGCCGACCGCCTGCGACCTGCTGACCGACTTTGGCATCGAATTTCTCTGGCACCCATCGCTGGGCATGGAGCTGGGCGACCAGGCCCAGGCCATGTTCCGCTCGCTCGCCAGCGGCGAAAAGCCGCTGGACATCTTCGTCTACGAGGGCAGCGTCATCCGCGCGCCCAACGGCACCGGCCGCTTCAACATGTTCGCCGAGCGCCCCATGCAAGATTGGGTCAACGACCTGGCGCCGCAGGCCGGCATCGTGGTGGCGATCGGCGACTGCGCCTGCTGGGGCGGCATCCCCGCCGTCGCGCCCAACCCCTCCGACTCGGTCGGGCTGCAGTTCCTCAAGCGCGACGCCGGCGGCTTCCTGGGCAAAGACTTCCGCTCGAAGCTCGGCCTGCCGGTGATCAACATCCCCGGCTGCCCGGCCCACCCCGACTGGATCACGCAGATCGTGGTGGCGGTGGCGGCCGGCCGCGCCGGCGACCTGGCGCTCGACGAGTTCAACCGCCCGTCGACGTTCTTCACCAGCTTTACGCAGACGGGCTGCACCCGCAACCAGTACTTCGAGTACAAATCGTCGACCACCGAGTTCGGCCAGGGCACGCGCAAGGGCTGCCTGTTCTACGAGTTCGGCTGCCGCGGCCCGATGACGCACTCGCCCTGCAACCGCATCCTGTGGAACCGCCAGTCGTCGAAGACCCGCGCCGGCATGCCCTGCACCGGCTGCACCGAGCCCGAGTTCCCCTTCTTCGACCTCGCGCCCGGCTCGGTGTTCAAGACGCAGAAGATCAGCGGCACCATCCCGAAAGACATGCCCACCGGCATCGACCCGATCAGCTATATGGGCCTGGCCGCCGCCGCCCGCGTCGCCGCGCCACAGTGGTCGAAAGAAGACATGTTTGTCGTATAGCGCCGGGCCGGCATCGCCCTCGGCCTTCTGCCCTCTCCCGCGCGGGGGAGGGCAGAGGGGGTGAGGGTGCTCCAGCGCATGTCTTGAGAGCGATATCCTTCCATCACAAAACCAGTGAGGAGCTAACCAATGACCACCACCGTGAGCCGCACCAGCGCGGGGCGCATGGACCTACACGTCAGCCCGCTCGGCCGGGTCGAGGGCGACCTCGACCTGCGCGTGACGGTCGAGGACGGCGTGGTAACCCAGGCGTGGACCGAGGCGGGCATGTTCCGCGGCTTCGAGATGATCCTGAAAGGCAAAGACCCGCAGGCCGGCCTGATCGTCACGCCGCGCATCTGCGGGATCTGCGGCGGCAGCCACCTGTATAAGTCGGCTGCGGCGCTCGACGTAGCCTGGCGCACCGAGCTGCCGCCCAACGCGCTGCTGGTGCGCAATATCGCGCAGGGCTGCGAGACGCTGCAAAGCGTGCCGCGCTGGTTCTACGCGCTGTTCGCGATCGACCTGACCAACCGGCGCTACGCCAAGGCCAAAGGCTACGACGAGGCAGTGCGCCGCTTCGCCCCGCTGGTAGGCGAGGCGTACGAGCGCGGCGTCACGCTCTCGGGCAAGCCCGTGGAGGTGTACGCGATCTTCGGCGGCCAGTGGCCGCACTCGAGCTTCATGATCCCCGGCGGCGTGATGTGCGGCCCGACGCTCACCGACGTGACGCGCTCGATCGCCATTCTCGAGCAGTGGAAGAACGACTGGCTCGAAACGCAGCTGCTCGGCTGCTCGCTCGACCGCTGGATGGCGATCAAGACCTGGGAAGACCTGCTGGCATGGGCCGACGAGAACGAGGCCCAGCATAACTCCGACCTAGCCTTCTTCCTGCGCTTCGGCCTCGAGGTCGGGCTCGACAAGTTCGGCGCCGGCCACGGCAACTACCTGGCCATGGGCACCTACCTGCACCACCACAAGTACAACCGCCCGACGATCGAGGGCCGCAACGCCGCGCTGATCTCGCGCTCGGGCATCTACGCCGCCGGCAAGCACTACGAGTTCGACCAGGCCAACGTGCGCGAGGATCACACCCACTCGTTCTACCAGGGCCAGGGCCTGCTGCACCCGTTCGAGGGCCGCACCGAGCCGATCGACCCGGCCGACGGCAAGCGCCAGGGCAAGTACACCTGGGCCAAGGCGCCGCGCTACGAGATCCCCGGCCTCGGCGCGCTGCCGCTCGAAGTCGGCCCGCTGGCACGCCAAGTGGTGGCCGGCAAGCCCGGCGAAGACTGGCAGGACGTCGACCCGCTGTTCACCGACATCATCGAGAAGAAGGGCCCGAGCGTGCTGGTGCGCGCGCTGGCGCGCCTGCACGAAGAGGCCAAGCTCTACAAGAAGGTGCGCGGCTGGCTCGACGAGCTCGACCTGCACGAGCGCTTCTACATCAAGCCGACCGAGTATGAGTCCGGCAAGGGCTTTGGCGCCACCGAGGCGGCGCGCGGCGCCCTGGCCGACTGGATCGTGCTCGAAAACGGCAAGATCGCCAACTACCAGGTGATCACGCCAACCGCCTGGAACATTGGCCCGCGCGATAACCGCGAGGTCAATGGCCCGATGGAGCAGGCCTACGTCGGCGCGACAATCCAGGATCCATCCGACCCGGTCGAGCTCGGCCACGTCGCCCGCAGCTTCGACTCGTGCCTGGTCTGCACTGTGCACGCCTATGATGCGAAGACCGGCAAGCAGCTCGCGCATTTCAAGATCGGCGAGGGCATGCGCTAGCGCGCAGTGCCGATCGCCGGCCGTAGGTTCGGGCGCGCGGCCTGCGCCGCTCGGCCCCGAATCTGCACGAGCCACGCGGTCGTCTCCCGCTTTGTCTCGTGGTGCGGTCGCAGAGCGACCGCACCACGAGGCGGCAGGCAGAATCGGCGTACGATGCGGCCCAGCGCGTACGTCGCGTAATCGACAGCCGGCGATCGAAGCTGTAGCTACAAACGGACTGAAACATGGATACACTCGTAATCGGCTGTGGCAACCTGCTGCGCGGCGACGACGGCGTCGGCCCGATCCTCATCCGCCGGATGTGGGAGATCGGCCTGCCCGCCGGGGTGCGCGTGGCCGACGGCGGCACCGCTGGCATGGACGTGGCCTTCAAGATGCGCGGCGCCGATCGGGTGATCATCGTCGACGCAGCCTGGACTGGCGCGGCACCCGGCACGCTGTTCCAGGTTCCCGGCGAAGAGCTTGAGAACCTGCCGCCGCTCGGCGCCAACCTGCACGCCTTCCGCTGGGATCACGCGCTGGCGTTCGGGCGCTGGCTGCTGAAAGACGAGTACCCGCACGATATCACCGTGTACCTGATCGAGGGCGAGTGCTTCGAGCATGGCGCTCCGCTCAGCACCGCCGTGGCCGCGACAATGGAAAGCCTGGCCCAGCAGCTGGCTAGCGGCGCCGCCCTGGCGCTCGGCGCCAGCTAGTGGTTGCGCACACGATGAGCACGATTCAGCTGGAGCTGACCGAGCGCGGCTACCTGCACCTGCCTGCCGACCTGGCCAGGCAGCGTTTCCCCGGCGATGTGCTGGTGGCGCTGGTGCGCGCGCCCGAGCTGTGGCTGCTGCCGCTGCGCGGGCCGGGCGCCGGCGGGCTGCTGCTCAAGCAGCGCAACCGCGACGGCGACCGCAGCGTGCTGCTGGCCGAGCTGCTGCCGGCCGGCACCGCGCCCGGCCCGCGCCTGGCCTTCTGGGACGAGCGGGCCGGCGCACTGCGCATGGTGCTGCAATGAGCGCGCCCAATTCGGATGACCCGTGGGCCATCCCTGAAGACGCGATCGGCGTCACTACGCTGATCGGCCAGGAGAATGGCCAGTGGGTGGTGTACCTCGAGGTCGCGTTTCGCGACGGCGTGCGCCGCCACCGCATCCAGGCCTACCCAACCGAGCGCAAGGCCCGCGTCGCCGCCGATATGATGCGCCGCGCCGCGCTACGCGACCGGCCGTTTCGCGACGAAGGTGCCTAGCTGGGCATCCCAACCGCCGCGCGAGATCATAGGAGAATTATGACCACGCTTGCACTTCGCCCGCAGCCGCTCGGCGTGTTCGCGCTGCCGGCCGGCTACCTGGTGCTGCCGCCTGCCGCTGGCTCCGCCGACATCGCCGCCGAGCTGCTGGCCGGGCGCGCGCCCGCCAGCTTCCCGCCCGAGCTGCGCTTCTACGCACTGGCGCTCCAGGGCGATGCCCAGGCCGCGCTCGCAGCGCTCGAGGGCGACACGACGCCCGAGGCGGCCTACAACCGCCTGGTGCTCGGCGGCGACCCGGCCGACTACGCGCGGCTGCGCGGCGAGCTGCGCGGCGAGCTGGCGCAGCTGCTCGACCTGGCGGCCTACACACTCGGCTGGGCCGAGGCGCCGCCCGCGCGCGGCGCGGCCGATGGCGAGCTGGCGGCGTGCGTGCTCGCCGCCCACGCCACGTTGGCGATCGAGCGCGGCGACGACGCATCAGCGATCGAGCTGCTCGACGCCGCGATCGACGCCGCGCGCCCGGTGTCGCCGCTGCTGGCCGCGCAGCTACTCGGCGACATCGCCGACCTGCAGGCGCAGGACGGGGCGGGCGCGGCTGCGGTGCTGCGGCTGCGCGAGGCGCTCGACCTGCTGGCCGGCGACGCCATGCCCGACCTGCGCGCCCAGCTGGCGCTGCGGCTCGGCATGCTCTACCAGGATCTGGCGCGCGGCCAGCGCGGCCCGCTGCTCGAGGCCGCCAAGTGCTACCAGGAGGCGCTGAAGACCTACACCCGCGACGCCGCGCCCGAGCTGTACGCGCTTGCGCAGAACAACCTGGCGCTGGCGTACCTAGCTATGCCGCTGACCGAGTCGAGCGACCAGCTGCGCATGGCGATCGGCGTGCAGGGCCTGCGCGAGGCGCTGAAGATTTTCACGCGCGAAACCCACCCCGACCGCTGGGCCAGCGCCCAGCTTAACCTGGCCAACGCGCTGCAGTACCTGCCCTCGGCGCACCCCGAAGACCACCTTGCCGAGGCGGTCGAGCTGTACGAAGAGCTGCTCGGCGCGCGCGACCCGGCGCGCGACCCGCTGGGCTACGCCCGGCTGCTGGCCAACCAGGGCAACGCGCTGGCGCACCTCGGCATCTTCCGCCACGCGCGCGAGAAGCTCGACGCCGCGCGCGCGCTGTTCGAGCGCCACGGCGACCCGGCCTCGGCCGAGGCGGTGGCCGAGGTGCTGGCGACGATCGACGCGAGCGAGCACGCCACACAGGACGAGCATGGAAGCATACCAGCGCCAGCAGTTTGATTTCCTGCTGCTCACGGCGGTCGAGCGCTTCGCCGAGCGGATCGTGCAGCGCTGCGGCGGGCCTGGCCAGGCCCTCGCGCAGCTGCGCGCCGACCCGCAGGGCGAGGGCATCTGGCTCGACTCGTTCGCGCAGGCGATCTTCCGCGATTTCCTGCTCGACAATGCCGCCGGCGCGTGCTTTGTGCTTCAGGCGCTCGCCCGCCGCAGCGCCACAGCGCCATCCGCCGGCCCAATCGAGGCCATGCTCGGCCAGCTCGCGCTGCGCGCCTTCGCCGACCTGCTGGCCGCCAAGGCCGAAGAGGCGCTCGAGCAGCAGGCCAGCTACAGCTGAGAACACGTACGGCGTAACTCGTGATAATGAGAGGTTGTCTGAATGACCCAGGCACTGAACGGCCACGCGGCGGCCGCACCTGCCGCAGCCCCGGCCAGCGGCCCCGCGCCCGACGAGCTTGAGCGCCTGGCCGCGCGCGTCGACAAGGCCGTCGAGGCTGCCAGCCAGCTCGACGAGAATGGCCGCGCCCGCGCCGACGAGCTGAAGCAGGCGATCGAGGCGTTTCACAAAGCCGCGATCGTCCAAATAGTGCAGCGGCTGAAGCACGACCCGCGCGGCAAAGAGCTGCTGTTCGAGCTGGTCGACGACCCGCTGGTGCGCGCGCTGTTTGCCATGCACGGCGTCATCCGCGCCGACATGACCACCCGCGTCGCGCGGGTCATCGACGCGGTGCGCCCGTACATGCGCTCGCACGGCGGCGATGTCGAGCTGGTGGAGGTGCGCGACCGCGTGGCCTACGTGCGGCTGCACGGCAGCTGCAACGGCTGCTCAATGGCCGCCGTGACACTGCGCGAGGGTGTTGAAGAAGCGCTGCGCGCGAATGTGCCCGAGATCGCCGGCATCGAGGTTGTGCCGAATGAGCCTGGCCCGGCGCTGATCATGCCCGAGACGATTGGCGTGCGCGACCGGCTGGCCGGCTGGGTCGCCGGGCCGCGCGTCGAGGAGCTGCCGCCTGGCAGCCTGCGCCGGCTCGACGCCGAGGCCGCCAGCATTCTGCTGATCAACACCGACAACCGGCTGAGCGCCTTTCGCAATGCCTGCGCCCACCAGGGCCTGCCGCTCGACGGCGGGCTGTTCGACGCGGCATCGGGCACGCTAAGCTGCCCCTGGCACGGCTTCTGTTACGACACCACCAGCGGCGAGTGCCTGACGGCCCCACAGGCCCAGCTCGAGCAGTTCCCGCTGCGCGTCGAAGATGGCCGGATCTGGGTGAGGCCGTCTGCTGGGTAGGCATCGTTACCGTCCACAGGCTGCGCAGCTCTGCGCAATCTGTGGATGATTTCAATTTCAATTTGGGATGGGCATTATGTCGCTCGCTCTGGACCAATTCACCGCGCGCCCGCTCCTGCGCCTCGGCGCCGAGTCGCCTGGCGGGCTGGCGCTGCCGCCGGCCGAACCTACGCCGTCGCAGCTCTACGCGCCGCGCGGCGTGTACATCGACGACAGCCTGCTGGTGGTGGCCGACTCGGGCAATCACCGCGTGCTGATCTGGCACGGCCTGCCCGCGCGCGACGGCCAGGCGGCCGACGTGGTGCTCGGCCAGCCCGGCTTCTTCAGCGAAGGGCCGCGCGCCGCCGGACGTGGGCCGCAGAACGGCCTGCACCTGCCAACCGGCGTGCTGGTGATCGACGGGCGGCTGTATGTCGCCGACGCCTGGCACCACCGCGTGCTGGTGTGGCAGCGCGTGCCCGAGCACTCCGACACCCCGCCGGACTATGCGCTCGGCCAGGACGCGCTCGACGCGGTCGAGCCTAATCGCGGCGGCTCGGTCGGCGCCACCGGCCTGTACTGGCCGTATGGCATCGGCTGGGTCGCCGGCTGGTTCTACGTCGCCGACACCGGCAACCGCCGCGTGCTGGGCTGGCATGGCCTGCCCGCGCCAGGGCAGCCGGCCGACCTGGTGCTCGGCCAGCCCACGCCCGCCGACCACGCCGAGAACCGCGATGGCCCGCCGTCCGCCAATTCGTTCCGCTGGCCGCACGCGATTGCCGGCGACGAGCGCACGCTCTACGTGGCCGACGCCGGCAACCACCGCATCCTCGGCTGGTCGCCCGCGCCCACGCGCGACCAGCCGGCCGACCTGGTGCTTGGCCAGCCCGACATGGCCAGCGCGCGCGAGCTGCCGCACGCGCCGCAGGGGCCAAGCAAGCTGCGCTTCCCATACGCCGTGGCCTGCGCGAATGGCGTGCTGGTGGCCGCCGACACCGCCAACAACCGCGCGCTGGTGTGGGCCGAGCTGCCGCGCTCCGGCGCGTTCCACCCCGCCGCCGCCGTGCTCGGCCAGGACGACTTCGCCGGCAGCGGCGAGAACCGCTGGCGCGCCGTCGCGCCCGATACGCTGTGCTGGCCCTACGGGCTGCACCTGCACGGCGGGCGCCTGGCGATCACCGACTCGGGCAATAATCGCGTGATGATCTGGTCGCTCGCGCAGCCGTAGGCCGCGCGCTTGACTGCGGCGCGCGCCGCGCATGGTATGATTGTAGGGCGCTCCGCTGGGTTCAATATAGGCAGCCTTGCCCTTTCTCCTGCCCGTGCGCAGGAGGGAAATCATCTTGGCGTGGTGGCGCCGTCGCGGATCGGCTGGGCCACGCCAACACCGCAACCCCGCCGGCAGGCGGGAAGCAGGGGCAGGTGCTGAGGGGCCACAAAGTTAAGGAGGAAGCAATGTGCCTTGGCATCCCCGGCCGGATCATGGAGATCTACGACATGAACGGCGCCCGCATGGGCAAAGTCGACTTCAACGGCATTGAGAAGGAAGTCTGCCTGGCGTACCTGCCCGACATCGCCGTGGGCGACTATACCATCGTGCACGTCGGCTTCGCGATCACCCGGCTCGACGAGCAGTCGGCGCTTGAGACGCTTGAGCTGTTCCACAACCTCGGCCTGCTCGACGAAGAGCTGAACGCCAGCGCGGAGACGCTACCATGAAATACCTGGACGAGTACCGCGATCCCGAACTGGCACAGCGGCTGTTCGACCAGATCCGGCGGCTCACCACCCGCCCGTGGGCGCTGATGGAGGTGTGCGGCGGCCAGACCCACTCGATCATCCGCAATGGCATCGACCAGCTGCTGCCGCCCGAGATCGAGCTGATCCACGGCCCCGGCTGCCCGGTGTGCGTCACGCCGCTCGCGATCATCGACAAGGCCCTGGCGATCGCCGCGACGCCCGGCGTGATCTTCTGCTCGTTCGGCGATATGCTGCGCGTGCCCGGCAGCGGCAAAGACCTGTTCCGCGTCAAGAGCGAGGGCGGCGACGTGCGGATCGTCTATTCGCCGCTCGACGCCGTGAAGCTTGCCCAGCAGAACCCCGGCCGCGAGGTCGTGTTCTTCGGCATCGGGTTCGAGACAACCGCGCCGGCCAATGCCATGGCGCTGTTCCAGGCCCGCAACCTCGGCCTGCGCAATTTCTCGATGCTGGCCTCCCACGTGCTGGTGCCGCCGGCGATCTCGGCGCTGATGGAGTCGCCTACCAACCGCGTGCAGGCGTTTCTGGCGGCCGGCCACGTGTGCAGCGTGATGGGCACCTGGCAGTACAGCCCGCTGGTCGAAAAATACCGCGTGCCGATCGTCGTCACCGGCTTCGAGCCGCTCGACGTACTCGAGGGCATCCGCCGCGCCGTCACGCAGCTCGAGCAGGGCCGCGCCGAGCTCGAGAATGCCTACCCGCGCGCGGTGCGGCCCGAGGGCAACCAGCCGGCCCAGCAGATGCTCGCCGACGTGTTTGAGGTGACCGACCGGGCCTGGCGCGGCATTGGCACCATTCCGCAGAGCGGCTGGCGCCTAAGCGAGAAATACCGCGAGTTCGACGCCGAGAGCCGCTTCGCCGTGGCCGACATCCACACCGCCGAGTCGCCGCTATGCCACAGCGGCGAGGTGCTGCAGGGCCTGCTTAAGCCCAACCAGTGCCCGGCGTTCGGCAAGCAGTGCACGCCGCGCAACCCGCTCGGCGCCACCATGGTGTCGAGCGAAGGCGCCTGCGCGGCATACTATCAGTATGGCCGTTTCATCCGCCCGGAAGAGGTGGGGGTGGCGCTGCGGTAGGGCCGTTTCGTGGCCGAGGAAGACCGAAGACCGAAGACCGAAGACCGAAGACCAAAGACCAAAGACCGAAGACCAAAGACCGAAGACCGAAGACCAAAGACCGAAGACCGAAGACCAAAGACCAAAGACCGAAGACCGAAGACCAAAGACCGAAGACCAAAGACCGAAGACCGAAGACCGAAGACCGAAGACCGAAGACCAAAGACCAAAGACCCTGGACATTCGTCCTCTGTCCTTCGTCCTCTGTCCTTCGTCCTTCGTCCTCTGTCCTTCGTCCTCTGTCCTTCGTCCTCTGTCCTTCGTCCTCTGTCCTTCGTCCTTCGTCTGGAGCTGGCGATAGTAGGATTCGACCGATGAGTAATGATCTGGACTTCAGCGGCTGGAGCTGCCCGCTGCCGCTGCGCGACCACCCGAATATTGTGATGGGCCACGGCGGCGGCGGCAAGCTCTCGGCCGAGCTGGTCGAGCACCTGTTTCTGCCGGCGTTCGCGAGCGATATCGGCGCGCAGCTGGGCGACTCGGCGGTGGTCGAGGTCGCGGGCGCGCGCCTGGCCTACTCGACCGACTCGTTCGTGGTGCGCCCGCTGTTCTTCCCCGGCGGCAACATTGGCGAGCTGGCGGTGAACGGCACGGTAAACGATATCGCCATGAGCGGCGCGCGGCCGCTGTTCCTCAGCGCCGGGTTCATCATCGAAGAGGGCATGCCGCTCGACCAGCTTGCTGCAATCGCCCAGTCGATGGGCGCGGCCGCGCGCGCGGCCGGCGTGGCACTGGTGACGGGCGATACCAAGGTGGTCGATCGCGGCCACGGCGACGGCGTGTACATCAACACCAGCGGCTTCGGCACTGTGCCGGCGGGCCTGCGGATCGGCCCGGCCCAGGCGCGCCCCGGCGACGCGGTGCTTGTGAGCGGCGACCTGGGCGTGCACGGCGTGGCGATCCTGAGCGTGCGCGAGGGCCTTGAGTTCGGCGCGCCGGTTGAATCCGACACCGCCGCGCTCAATGGGCTGGTGGCCGCGCTGCTGGCCGAGACGCCCGAAATTCACGTGCTGCGCGACCCGACGCGCGGCGGGCTGGCCTCGACGCTGAACGAGATCGCAGCGGCCTCGCGCGTGGGCATCGCGATCGAAGAGCGCAAGCTGCCCGTGCCCGACGCAGTGCGCGCCGCCTGCGATCTACTGGGGATGGATCCGATCTATGTGGCGAACGAGGGCAAGCTCGTGGCGATCGCCCCGGCAGAGCACGCCGAGCGGCTGCTGGCGTGCATGCAGGCCCACCCGCTCGGCCGCCGCGCCGCAATCATTGGCCGCATCGTCGCCGACCACCCCGGCGTGGTGGTGGCGCGCACCGGCATCGGCGGGATGCGCGTGGTCGATATGATGATCGGCGAGCAGCTGCCGCGGATCTGCTAGCGCGCGGCGCTGCGAACCACGCGGCCGCGCTGCGCTACTCCTGCGCCGAAGGCGCGAGCTTGAGCAGCGTCTCGAACTCGTCGTGGAACGCCACGACGATCCGGTCGGGGTCGGGCACCAGGCCCGTATCGGTGGCGACGCCAAGCGTGACATCGCCGGCATAGCTGAGGATGCTGACGCCGAGGCCCAGCCGGCCCGACTGTGGCACCCAGAACATCACCTGGCGCAGCGGCACGCCGGCCATGTAGATCGTCTCGCG
This sequence comes from Kouleothrix sp., assembly GCF_046328425.1. Taxonomy (NCBI): domain Bacteria; kingdom Bacillati; phylum Chloroflexota; class Chloroflexia; order Chloroflexales; family Roseiflexaceae; genus Kouleothrix; species Kouleothrix sp. Next base: position 63,556 of record NZ_JAXLWP010000026.1, on the reverse strand, counting down.
CGGGCCGGGCACGTTGGTCATCACGGCGGTGGCCTTCGCGCCGAAGATCGTCAGGCCCACATTCTCGAGCTGGCTCGGCAGCAGGCCCATCACATTCAGCACGCCAAACGCCACCAGCGCCTCGGGCGAGTTCTTCAGCGCAGCCATGCGCTCCTTCAGGTCGAACAGGCGGTCGAGCGGGTCGTCGGCGCCGACCGGCAGCGCCAGGAACACCAGCCCAAAGCGGTTGCCGAGTGTCGGCGGCTCGTCGGCGGCGCGCAGGTTCACCGGCACCGCCGCGCGAATGTCGAGCCCGTCGACGGCCTGGCCGCGCTCCTGAAGGTAGCGGCGCAGCGCGCCCGTCACCGCCGCCAGCAGCACGTCGTTCACCGTGCCGCCCACCGCCCGGCCGATCGCCTTGACGGTATCGAGCGGGATTGGCTGCGACCATGCCGCGCGCTTCGCGACGCCCAGCGGCCCTTTGAACACGGTCTGCGGGTCGGGGCTCATCAGCACCAGCCGGCTCAGCGCGGTGGCCCCGCTGAGGCTCAGCTTGGCGGCCTCGGCCAGCTTGGCCGGGTCGAACAGCGCGCTGATCCCGTCGCCGACGGCGCGCTCGGCCGAGCGCACTGTTGCGTTCACTGCGGCAATCGTGCCGCCAGGCTCGCGCTCGGGCGCGGGCGCCTCGGGGGTGGCGCTAGGCCAGGGCGCGTCGGCCGTGGCGTCGGTCATCGAGAGCAGCACGCGGATCAGCGCAATGCCATCGGCGATGCAGTGGTGCAGCCGGCCCAGCAGCACGCAGCCGCCGTTGTAGTTTTCGATCAGGTGGTACTGCCACGGCGATTTGCTGAAGTCGACCGGCGTGCTCATCATGTCGCTCACCAGCTCTTGCAGCGCGGCCTGGTCGTGCGGGGCTGGCAGCGCGATCCGGCGCAGGTGCGCGCTCAGGGTGAAGTTCGGGTCGTCCTCCCAGCGCGCGCCATCGGCGCTTGTCACCACGCGCTGGCGGAAGCGCCGGTGGCTCAGCATGCGATGCTCAAAGGTCGCGCGCAGGCGTTCGAAGTCGAGCGGCTGGTCGAAGATCATGATCCCGGTGACCATCATCAGGTTGGTCGGGTCTTCCATGCGCAGCCAGGCGTGATCGACCGGGGAAAGCTGCTCGCCGCGACTGGGTTTCGATGGCATCGCATACCTCTTAAAGCTGTCTGAAGCTGGCGGGTGGCGGCCACCCGCCAGAAAAGAGGTGCGCGAAAGGCGTAGCCCCTCGCACTGCCCCTTTTCAGGCAGGTTCTTATCTTACGGGGCTTACGCGGCTGCCCGCGCATCGGCGCTAGAACACCGATTCGCGCCTGGCTAGCTGCGCGTCGAGCAGCGCCTGGAGCCGGTCGCGCGCCTCGCCGGCCAGCCGGCCCAGCACCGCCGTATCAGTGGCCGCGTCGGCGCCATAGCCGCTCGTGTCGATCGGCTCGCCGAATGCCAGCGACCAGCGCGAGGGCAGCGGCAGCAGCCCGAGTGGCCCCAGCCACGGGAACAGCGGCGTGAGCGGGAAGAACGGCAGCCGCAGCATCTGCGCCAGCGGGTGGGCATCGGCCAGCATCGGGTAGGTCTCTTCCGAGCCGACCACCGCCACCGGCACAATCGGCGCGCCTGCGGCGATCGCCAGCCCCACCGAGCCATTGCGGCGGAAGCGCTGCAGCCGGTAGCGGTTGCGAAAGAGCTTCCCAAGCCCGCCCACGCCCTCGGGGAAAATGCACACCAGCTGGCCGTCGGCCAGCAGCCCCGCGCCATTCTCGGGCGTGTCGGCCACCTGGCCGAATGTCTCGAGCGCCGTCGCCACGCCCGGCAGCGCCCGAAAGGCCGGCGGGTACAGGCTGCGCACCACGCGCGGGCTGGAGTGCTCTTCGAGCACCGACGTGGCGATCATCATGCTGTCCCACGGCAGCACGCCGCCGTGGTTCGCCAGCAGCAGCGCCGGGCCTGCGGCCGGCACGTGCTCGAGGCCGCTGCTGCTGGTGCGCCAGTAGGTCCGGTACATAAACGTACTGAACGGCCGCACCAGCTCGACTAGCTCGGCGTCCATGCCATAGGCGTCGGTGGTATGCTCGCCACGCCGGCGGCGCTGGATCATGCCCACCACCTCTTCGACCTGGTAGCGCAGCACCATGCTGACGCCGCGCCAGAAATCGGGGTCGAGGTAGTCGCTGCTCACGTTCTGGCGGATGAGCGTGATCGCGCGCTGCAGCGCCTCGGGGGCCATGCGGCGGAGGTTCTCGCGGATCAGGCGCAGCGCCTGGCCGGCCATGTCGCGGGCCTGCTCGTTGCCGGCGCCGGTATGGTTGCGGATCTCGACTTCGAGCTCCTGCACCTCGGCGGCGATCTGCGCCAGCGGGTCGTCGGCGGGGGCCGGCTCAGCCGGCGCTGCGTCGGCGTGCTCGATCGCGATCTCGTCGGCGGCCGCAGGCGCCGCGACCTCGATCGCGATCTCGTCGGCGGCCGCAGGCGCAGCGACCTCGATCGCGATCTCGTCGGCGGCATCGGGGGCGGCCAGCGCGGCGTGCTGCCGGCAGAAGCGCTGGCCGCCAAGCGCGCGGTTGCGGCATGGCTGGCCGCTGCGCGTGATCGCCTGGCAGCGCGGCGCGGCAGAGGCGTTGGTGGAAAGATCGTTGGCCTGATCGTCCATGGGTATCACCTATTCTTTTCAGGCCGGCGCGAGCGCCTAGCCGCCAGCATAGGCTTCCAGGCGGTCGCGCAGCCAGGCTTCCAGGCCCTCGCGGTCGAGGTCGGAATAGTTGACCGCGCGGATGATACGGACCAGATCGCCATCGCTTACGTCGGCCAGGCGCGCGCCATTGATCGCCAGCATGCGCAGCAGCGCCAGGAGCGCAGTAGCCTCGTTAGCGCCGACAAACGGCCGGCTCTTGAGCAGCAGAAACGCCAGCGCTGCAGCCTTGCTCGGCAGATCAGGGTACAGCTCGGCGCCAAACAACACCTGGCGCGGCGCGTCAAGCGCGCTGGCCAGCCGATCCTGGCTGGCGACACCCAGGCGCCCGCCGTAGCGCGTGACGACATAGGCATGCAGATCGAGCGTATCATCGCGAGTCAGATAGTTCATAGATGATTGTATGGTCTGCGCCCGCGTTTTGAGTTGCGGAATGCAAACGCAAAACGCAGAACTCAAAACTCGGCGCTCAGATGCCGGTTAGCTCGCGAAAGGCCTTGTCGTACGTATCGCTCACGCCGCGCGCCCACTCGCGCAGCTGCGGGCTGGTGGGGCGGCGCAGCAGCACCTCGCGGTCGGTGAAGATCAGCTCGACAAGATCCTCGTCGCCGAGGTTTGCGGCGCGCAGCCAGCCCTGCACCACCTCGGGTAGATTCTCGCGCTCGATCGTCAGTGAGCGTGGCATAGGCACTCCTAAGCAGCTGTCAGTATCGCTGTGTGTAGTGCGGCGATACCGCCAGCCGGCTACTGCGAGCTGCTTACTCGGTTTGGCGCAGGTGCGGGAACAGCACCACCTCGCGTATCGTCGACTGGTCGGTGAACAGCATGACCACGCGGTCGACGCCGATGCCCAGGCCGCCGGTGGGCGGCATGCCGTACATCAGCGCGTTCAGGTAGTCGGTGTCCATCTGCTGGGCCTCGTCGTCGCCGGCGTCGTAGGCGCGGCCCTGCTCGAGAAAGCGCTGCTCCTGATCGAGCGGGTCGTTCAGCTCGCTGAAGGCGTTGCCCATCTCCATGCCGGCGATGATCGGCTCGAAGCGCTCGGTCAGCGCCGGCTGGTCGGGCCGCTTCTTGGCCAGCGGCGAGAGCGGCACCGGGTGATCGAGAATAAACGTCGGCTGGATCAGCAGCGGCTGCACATACTCGCTGAACAGCTCGTCGACCTGCTTGCCCCAGCTGGGCTTGTTCTCGACCTTCAGGCCGGCGGCGCGGATGGCCTGCTGCAGCGGCACCAGCTCGGTCAGCTGCATGATATCGATGCCGGTCTTCTCGACGATCGCCTCGGGGATCGACACGCGCTGCCAGTCCGGGCCAAAGTCGATCGTGTGGCCCTGGTACGTCACCGTCGTGGTGCCGCAGGTCTCGAGCGCGATCGCGCGGAACATCTCTTCCACCAGGCGCATGATGTCGTTGTAGTCGGCGAAGGCCTGGTAGCACTCCATCATGGTGAACTCGGTGTTGTGCGTGCGGTCGACGCCCTCGTTGCGGAAATCCTTCGATATCTCGTACACCCGCCCGAGCTGGCCAACGATCAGCCGCTTGAGGTACAGCTCGTCGGCGATGCGCAGGTACAGCTGCTGCTTGAGCTGGTTGTGGTGCGTAACGAACGGCCGCGCCGACGCGCCGCCGTACACCGGCTGGAGCGCCGGCGTCTCGACTTCGAGGAAGCCGCGGTTGTCGAGAAAGCGGCGCATGGCCGTAATGATCTTGGCGCGGGTGCGGAAGATCGCGCGCACCTCGTCGTTGACGATCAGGTCGAGGTAGCGCTCGCGCAGCCGGGCCTCGACATCGGTGAGGCCGTGCCACTTCTCGGGCGGCGGGTTGAGCGCCTTGGCCAGGACGGCCATGCGCTCGACGAAAATTGAAGCCTCGCCGCTCTTGGTGCGGCGCAGCAGGCCGCTCACCTCGACAATATCGAAAGTGTCGATGTCGTCGCGGAAGCGCGCGAACCACTCGTCGCCCAGGTCGGCCTTGCTGATCCACAGCTGGATCGTACCCGACTCGTCGGCGATATGCGCGAATGCCAGCTTGCCCATGATCCGGCGCGCGCCCATGATCCGGCCGGCCAGCGTCACGCGCTCGGCGCGCGCGGCGATGGCATCGAAATCGGCCAGTACATCGGCGATGGGGTGAGTACGATGCGAGCGGGGTGGGAATGGGTCGATGCCGGCAGCGCGCAGACGTTCGAGCTTGGCGAGGCGCTGCTGCTGTAGTTCATTCAGTTCCATACGCTATGATCCGTGATGCGTGATGCGGAGCGTCTTCACGTATCACGGATCACGCATCACGCGGGCGGCTACTGAATTTTCAAGATCGTCAGCTTCATCGTGCCAGAGGGCGTATTCACCGTCACCTTCTGGTTGCGGCGTTTACCAAGCATTGCCGCGCCAAGCGGCGACTCGTTCGAGATCTTGCCCTCGCGCGGCTTGGCCTCGGCGCTGCCCACGATCGTCCAGGTTTCTTCGTCGTCCTCGCCGTCGACGCGTACGGTCACTTTCGAGCCGACCCGCACTTCGTTGCCCTGCCCATTCTCTTCGTCGATGATCTGGGCGCGCGAGAGGATGCTTTTGATCTCACGGATGCGGCCTTCGAGGTGCGCCTGCTGGTTCTTGGCATCCTCGTACTCGCCGCTCTCCGAGATATCGCCAAGCTCTTTGGCGGCGCCGATGCGCTCGGCCACCTGGCGGCGGCCACTCGTCTGCAGCTCTTCCAGTTCGGCCTCTAGTTTCGCGCGGCCATCACGGGTAAGGTAGGCGGGTTTTTCGCTCATCGTGTTTGCCTTTTCGCAATTGGGCTCACATCCGCAGGATATGGGCGGCCGCGTGCGGGGTGGGGCGAGTCCTGCGCTTTAGCCAAAAAAGAACTGAGAGGCTTGCTCTCAGTCCTAACCATAACGCTCCCTGAAAGCCCTCGGTCTTCTATAATAGCGGAAGAATGCCAACACTTGGTACCGTTGACGATGTTGCATTATACGTGACAGATGCGGTTTTGTAAAGCGAAACTTGGCGCTCGCCTGCCGCTGCGAATGCCTCGCGGCGCGGCGCGCCCGCCTGCCCGCGCGGCGAAATCTTTACCGGTGTTCGTATTGGTTGCGCGCGCACCCACCCAGCCGCCGCCTCCGCCAGCGGCGCGCAACGCCACCTGCCGAGCCTCCCACACACCCGCTCATACCAAGCCCGGCTGATCTCGTGCTGCGCCAAGCAGCGCAGTACACAAAGAGCGCGATCAAACGGTGTTCATAGTATTCAGCTATTGACAACCTACTACCCCGGTGATATACTCCGCTTAATCGTTTCACCACTGAATCGTTTCAACGTCAGCGTATGGCGGCGACGATCAAACAAGTTGCGGAGCTGGCCGACGTCTCGACGGCGACTGTTTCGTACGTGCTCAACGGCACCGGCACTGTCACCGCAGCCACGCGCCAGCGCGTGCTCGACGCGGTAGCGCAGCTGAACTACCAGCCCAGCCACGCCGCCCGCAGCATGCGCGGCCGCAGCCATACGCTTGGCCTGGTGCTGGCCGGCCAGCCTGGCCGCCTCGCCGACCCGGCGCTGGCCGATCTACTGGCGGGCCTGACGGACGCGGCGGCGCTGCGCGGCTACTACATGCTGCTGGCGAATGCCGCCGAGCACGACGAAGCCGAGCTATGCGTGCAGCTCGCGCGCACCGGGCGGGTCGACGGGCTGCTGCTGCTCGATATGCAGCTGAACGACGCGCGGGCGCGCGCGCTGAGCCAGGCCGGCATTGCGCATGTGTGCGCCGGCCCGCCGCCCGAGGGCAGCGCCAGCCCATTTGTGATGGTCGATGGCCGCGCGGGCGCGCAGGCGGCTATGCGCCACCTGCTGAGCCTGGGGCACCGCCGGATCGGGCTGATCCAGCTGCCATCCGAGCTGGCCGAGAGCGAGCCGCGCTACCTGGGCTACCTCGACGCGCTGGCCGAGGCCGGCCTGCCGCTCGACGAGGCGCTTATTGTCGAGGCCGGGCGCCGCGAGGAAGACGGCTACCAGGCGATCGGCGACTTGCTGGCCACGCCGCAGCCGCCAACCGCCGTGCTGGCGTGCAGCGATGAGCTGGCCTTCGGCGCAATGCACGCGCTCTACGACGCCGGGCTCGAGATCGGCCGCGATATCTCGCTCGTCGGCTTCGACGATCTGCCGCTGGCGCGGCATATGCACCCGCCGCTCACGGCGCTGCGCCAGCCGCGCCGGGCCGTCGGCGAGGCGCTGGCCGCGCTGCTGATCGACGCGATCGAGCAGCGCCCGCGCGCCGCCCAGAGCACCACGCTCGGCGCGCGGCTGATCGTCAGGCGCTCGACGGGGCCGGCGCCAACGTAGCGTGCGGTAGCCGTATGGCATCAGCGAGCACCAGTCTACTACCTGCGATGTGCAATTAGTACAAGGAGAACAGATCCATGGCCGGTATCAAGTTCGATCATGTGTGGAAGCGCTTCGGCGAGGTGTCGGTGCTGAAAGACCTGAACATCGACATCCCCGACCAGGAATTCCTGGTGCTGGTCGGGCCTTCGGGCTGCGGCAAGTCGACGGCGCTGCGCTGCCTGGCAGGGCTCGAAGAGATCACCGACGGCAACATCTACATTGGCGATCGGGTGGTGAACGACGTGCCGCCGAAGGATCGCGATATCGCCATGGTGTTCCAAAGCTACGCGCTCTACCCGCATATGTCGGTGTACGACAACATGGCCTTCGGCCTGAAGCTGCGCAAAACGCCCAAGACCGAGATCGACAAGCGCGTGAAAGAGGCCGCCGAGCTGCTCAGCATCGGCCACCTACTCGACCGCAAGCCCAAGGCGCTCTCGGGCGGCCAGCGCCAGCGCGTGGCCCTCGGCCGCGCGATCGTGCGCAACCCGGCCGTGTTCCTCATGGACGAGCCGCTCTCGAACCTTGACGCCAAGCTGCGCGTCCAGACGCGCGGCGAGATCTCGAAGCTGCACCAGCGCCTGAAGACAACCTTTATCTACGTGACGCACGACCAGGTCGAGGCTATGACCATGGGCTCGCGCATCGCCGTGATGAAGGACGGCATTCTGCAGCAGCTCGACACGCCGCAGACGCTGTACGACCACCCGGCGAATATGTTCGTGGCCGGCTTCATCGGCTCGCCCTCGATGAACTTCTTTGAGGGCAAGCTCGACCGCGGCACCGGCGGCCTGGTGATCGACTTCGGGCCGTTCCACCTGCCCATCCCGGCCGACAAGACCGACGCGGTCAGCTCGAATGTCGGCAAGCCGGTGTACTTCGGCATCCGCCCCGAGGATGTGCACGACGCGCACTATGTGCCGCGCGGCGTCGACGAGAACGCCAAGCTCGCCGCGAATGTCACCGTGGTCGAGCCGCTTGGCTCCGAGGTGTTCGCGTATGTCGAGAACGGCGGCAAAGAGATGGTCAGCCGGCTCGACCCGCGCACCAGCGCGCGCGTCGGCCAGAAGCTCGACCTGGTCATCGATATGAGCAAGATGCACGTCTTCGACCGCGAAAGCGAGAAGGCGCTGGCATAGCGCCTCCGCTCGCTCAGGGCCGTCCCAAACATAAACGACGCTGGCAATGCCAGCGTCGTTTCTGTTTGGTACGGGAGGCGGGAATCGAACCCGCGACTGGAGCTTGGAAGGCTCTCGCGTTACCACTACGCCACTCCCGCGCGCTTGCCCGATTCTAGCGGCTGGCCGCGTTTTCGTCAAATTGGCGTGTGCGCCCTTTTGAGAGATGCCTGCCCGGCTTCGCCAAGCAGGCATCTCTCAAAAGCAGTCTGAAGGGAAGTGCGAGGGGCATAACCCCTCGCGCCTCCCCCTTTCAAACAGGCCCCAAAAGAAATTCGGGTGCGGCAATGCTGCCCCCGCCCCTTCACCACACAGCAAGTGCTCGGCCGAATAATGAACGATTTGTTATTACGACAGCGCGTCGTTCCTTTATATTCATCGGTGCAGTGGCCGGCGGGGCTCCCGCATTTTGTAATCAAGCTGTCATCGGGGCGCCTATCTCAGGCCGATCCGGCGCATCAGGCCGGGCACGCGCCGTAGTTAGGCGCGCCGAACAGGCGCACATACGCCCGATCAGCACATACCGGGTGCTTCGGCCGGCGTGGGCGCGCCAGCGCACGCGCACCCACCTGCGCCCCCACCCACAGATCATCGTCATCCCTCAGGCCAATTTGATCACCGCTCATTCATCTCGTAAATCTATACTCCACCCATACGAAACAGCAGTCACGCGCACGCTACAACTACGTCGCACACATCTACCGACCGCACGATCGGCGCATTAAGGCTTTATAGCCGATCGCTTTCAGAGGGGCTAAAGATGCTGCCAACGTTTGAACTTGCGTCTCACTCATTCGAAAGCGCCGGCGAGCCGCGCTGGGCCAGCGAGCCTGAGTCGAGCCTGATCGCCCGCGCCAAGGCTGGCGATGCCGACGCCATCGGCGCGCTCTACGAGCGCTACGCGCCGCAGATCCAGCGCTACATCGCCGCTCGCCTCGGCGACCCGGTGCAGGCCGAGGATGTGTGCGCCGATGTATTTGTGAAAGTGCTCGAAAGCCTTGGCCGCTACGAAGACCGCGGCTGGCCGTTCTCGGCATGGCTGTACCGCATCGCCTACGCGCGCACCGTCGACGTGCTGCGCCAGTCGCGCCGCCGCCACTCGGTGCCGCTCGACGAAGGCCAGCTCGGCACGCTCGACCCGCCCGACGAGGCGATCATGAGCCGGATCGCCTACCACGAGATCAAGGGCGCGATGGATATTCTAACGCGCGAGCAGCGGCTGGTGCTGCGCCTGCGCTTCGACGAGGACCGCAGCCTAGCCGAGATCGCCGAGTCGCTCGGCCGCACCGTCGGCTCGGTCAAGGCGCTGCAGCACCGCGGCCTCACCCGCCTGGCCCAGGAGCTTGGCTCGCAGGCCGCGATGGTGCCGGCGGTGTAGCCTGGCAGCCCGCCGCTCGATAGGCGACACAGAGCGCACAGATTGCCTGCCGCACGCGGATGCCGGCAGCGTCTGTGCCTTCTGCGTCTCCGGCACGCCCCGCCGATCTTCCCGCCCCCGCCGCACAGCACATGCCCCGCAATACGGCCCGACTGTCGCCCTCGTGTCTGCGATTCCCCTCACCTTTCCGGCATGTAATTCGCGGAAATGCTTGACACCTCATGCTTCCGAAGCGTATAATGACGCGCGGGAGTAGTAGATAATGGATGCCGACGCTTTCGAACAGCTAGTGCTTGATGCGATCGACTCGCTGCCGCCCGAGTTCGCGCAGCACGTCGAGAATGTCTCGATCCAGATCGCCAGGCGGCCAACCGATCTGCACCGCCGCGTCGCCCGGCTTGGGCCAGGGCAATCGCTGTACGGGCTGTACGAGGGCGTGCCGCTGACCGCGCGCGGCAGCGCCGACCCGCTGCTGCCAGACGTGATTACGATCTTTCAGGAGCCGCTGGAGCGCGATTTCGCCGACCCGGCAATGCTGCGCGCCCAGGTGCGCCGCACGGTGCTGCACGAGCTCGCGCATTTCTTTGGGATCAGCGATGACCGCCTGCACGAGCTGGGCGCGTACTGACCGGCGCTCGCCCACATGATGGCAAACCATAGATGATGATCCGTCGACGCCGCTTCTCTCTGCGCACGGCCTGGCCCGCCGCTCTATTCGCGCTCGCCACACTGGTATGGGCGGCGCTGGTCGTCGACACGGTGGGCCTCGCGCGCCAGGCCAGCTCGCCGCCGGTGTTCCCCACCCAGACACCCGCGCCCGCGCCGTCGCCGCCGCCGCTGCCACCGCGCGTGGTGGCCGCCAACACCGCCGACGTGCTGCAGAATGTCGCCCCGCACGACGACCCGCGCGTCGCCAAGGTGCACCCGAAGACCGGCCGCTACATCGCGGCGTGGCTGCCCAACTCGTTCGACTCGATCAACCGCCAGTCGTTCGAGGCCAACGCCGATATTCTCGACGAAGTCAGCCCATTCTGGTACTCGACCGACACGCGCGGCAATTTGCTGCACGGCTCCGACGCGCGCGACAGCGCGCTGATCGAGCTAGCCCACAGCAAAAACGTGCTGGTGATCCCCACGGTGCATAATATCGTCGACGGCCCCGACCCCGTGCCGGCGATTTTGCGCAGCCCCGAGCGGCGTAGCCAGCACGTGCGCAATATCGTGGCCGAGGTTGTGTCGCATAACTACGACGGCATCGACATCGACTACGAGCTGCTCGAGAGCAGCCTGCGCGACGAATTTTCGGCCTTTGTCGTCGAGCTTGGGCAGGCGCTGCACGGCCAGGGCAAGCAGCTGACGATCGCGGTGCACGCGAAGACCGCCAACAACGAGGGACTTGGTCGCTTTCAAGACTGGTCGGTGATCGGCTCGGCCGTCGATCGCATGCGGATCATGACCTACGACTACCACTGGCGCGGCGGTGGCCCCGGCCCGGTGGCACCGGTGTACTGGGTGCGCGCCGTGGCCGACTACGCCAAGTCGGTGGTCGACCCGGCCAAGGTGGTGATCGGCGTGCCGTTCTATGGCTACAACTGGCCTGGTAGCGGCGATGCCACGCCGCAGATCTGGCAAGCGATCAACGACCTGATTCAAACCTACGGCCTGACGGTTAACTTCGCCGAGAGCGATGCGAATGGCGCGATCCAGGAGAGCTGGATCACCTACAAGGGCCGCAAGGTCTGGTTCGCCACCAGCCGCGGCCTCGAGGCCAAGCTGGGCCTGGTGCAGGAGATGGACCTGGCGGGGATCGCGATCTGGCGGCTCGGCGGCGAAGACCCGAAGAGCTGGGATGTGATCCGCGCCAAGCTGCTGCAAGATCCGTTCGAGTCGCAGCGGATGCTGAACAACGCGCTGCCGCAGCATTAGGCATGTTTCAAACACGTAGCTCGTGTCTATTAGGCGCACGCAATGGCTGAGACCGCGATTAAATCAAACGAGCGCGAGGCGGCGCGGCTGTTCGAGCGCGGCGTGGCTGCGGCGCGCGGCGGGCAGCGCCGGGTGGCGGCCGGGCTGCTGGCGCGCGCGGTGCAGCTCGATCCACGCCACGAGCTGGGCTGGCTGTGGCTCTCGGGTGTGCTCGACGCCCCCGACGAGATCGCCTTCTGCCTGCGCTCGGTGCTGACGGTGAACCCACACAACGAGCGCGCACTGCAGGGCCTAGCCTGGCTCGAGCAGCGTGGCCAGATCGCCGCGCAGCCGGTTCCGGCGCCCGAGCCGCGCGTGGCCGAGCCAGCGCCCCAGGCGGCGCCCGAGGCGCACGAGCACGAGGCATGGTGGGTTGGCTGGCGCCGAACGCGCCGCGATACCAGCCGCGCGCGGCTGGTGCTGTGGCTGATTCCGATCTTGCTGCTGCTGCTGACACTTGGGCTCAACCTGGTGCTGCGCGATACGATCGCGCGCAACGAGGCGCTGGCATTGGCAGCGGCGCGCCCGCCCGCCCAGGCCACCGCGCGGCCGGCGCGCCCGGCGATCATTCAGGCCGAGCCGCCCAGCGCGCGCGAGGCGCGGCTGCTGGCCTACCTCAGCGCGGTGGCGGCCCCGCGCGAGCAGCTGCGCGCGGCAGTGGCGGCCTACCGCGAGGCCACCAGCCACCCCGGCGGCTCGTCGATCGGCCACGCGGCGGCGGCGCGCGCGCTGCGCGAGCAGATCGACAGCGCGTACCGCACGCTCGACGCGCTGTCGCCGCCGCCGGCTATGGCCCCGGCGCATAACGCCTACCTCGGCGGGCTCGAGATCGAGCGCAAGGCACTCGACGACATGCTCGAGTTCTACAGCACCCTTAGCATCCAGTACGCCAACCGCGCCACGCTGCGCATGGGCGACGCCGCGCGCCAGCTCGAGTATGCCGGCCAGCTCTTTGCGGCGCCTGCGGCGGCCCAGCCGGCGGCGATACCTGCGCAGGCGGCGCGCTAGCGCGCCGGCTCCAGCGCACGAAGTGTGTATGGCTGGCCTTGGGTTATTCATACCAAATCCGGCTGCTCGCTTGGATTATGGTGGGGGTTCAGGCGGCTTCGCCGCCCCGAAATTTCTTTTTCTTGTGCGGCGCCCGGCAAAGCCGGGCGCCGCACAAGAAAACACAAGTAATCTGTATTGGGCAAATACACCCTGCACGGTGGGGGTGCGGGGCGGCTTCGCCGCGCCGCACCATATAACCACTGTGCAGCATGTGCTTGCCCAGCACAAAAACACAAGTAGTCAAACGGAGTTGGTACAGCTTTGGAGGGAGAGCCATGCTCACAGACCAGGGTATCGCGTTTCTGAAGCAGCTGCTGGCCACGCCCGGCCCCTCGGGCGACGAAGCCGCCGCCGCGCAGCTGTGGCGCGGCCACACCGGCGCGTTCGCCGACCGGGTGTGGGGCGACGTGCGCGGCAACTCGTTTGCCGCGCTCGACGGCGGCGCGCCGCGCGTGCTGCTCGCCGGCCACATCGACGAGATCGGCATCGTGGTGACGTATATCGACGACGAGGGCTTTCTGTCGTTTGCCGGCGTCGGCGGCTGGGACGCGCAGGTGCTGGTGGGCCAGCGCGTGCGCCTGCTGGGCCGCGCCGGCGAGCTGATTGGCGTGGTCGGCAAGAAGCCCATCCACCTGATGAAAGCCGACGAGCGCGAGCACGCAAGCAAGATCGACGATATGTGGATCGATATCGGCGCGCGCTCGAAGGCCGAGGCGCTCGAGCGCGTGCGCGTCGGCACTGCCGGCGTGATCGACGCGCCGTGCTACGATCTGCCGCACCGCCGCCTGGTGTCGCGCGGGCTCGACAACCGCATTGGCGCGTTTACCGTGGCCGAGGCGCTGCGCCTGCTGGCGGCCGACCGCCCCCAGGCCACGGTGGCGGCGGTGGCCACCAGCCAGGAAGAGGTGGGCGATTTCGTGGGCGCGCGCACCGCCGCGTTTAGCTTCGAGCCGCAGGTGGCGATCGTCGTGGACGTGACCTTCGCCACCGATCACCCCGACGCGAACAAGCGGCGCCAGGGCGAGGTGAGCCTTGGCGGCGGCCCGGTGATCGAGCGCGGCTCGACCAACAGCCCGGTGGCCTATGAGCTGCTGCTCGAGATCGCCGAGCGCGAGGGCATTCCCTACAGCGTTGGCGTGAGCCCCAGCCTCACCGGCACCGACGCCGACGCCATCCACCTGTCGCGCGGCGGCGTGGCGACGGCGGTCGTGTCGATCCCCAATCGCTACATGCACTCGCCCAACGAGATGATCCAGCTCGACGATGTCGAGTACGCCGCGCGGCTGATCGCCGCGTTCGTACGCACGCTGACCCCCGACACCGACTTCGTGCCGCGCGCGCGCTGACCCCGCGCTACCGGCGTGGCGCGGCCACCGGCAAGACGGCGGGCAGGCGCACGGTGAAAGCCGCGCCCTGCCCGAGCGCGCTCTTCACGGTGATCTCACCGCCCATATACTGGCAGAAGCGCTGGCTGATCGCCAGGCCCAGCCCGCTGCCGCCATACCGCCGCGTCGTCGAGGCGTCGCCCTGCACGAATGGCTGAAACAGCATGCCCAGCTGCGCCTCGCTGATGCCGATCCCCGTATCGGCGACGGTCAGGCGCACCCATGGCGCGCCGTCGACGATCTCGCGCTCGCCGGTGACTACAATGGCGCCGCAGCGAGTGAACTTGCAGGCGTTGCTGAGCAGATTCATCAGCGTCTGGCGGATCTTCAGCTGGTCGGAGTGCATCGCGCCCAGGCCGGCGCCAAGCTCGACGCGCAGGAAGTTGGCGTTTTCGGCCGCCAGCGGGCGCATGGTCGTCACAACGTCGTCGACCAGCGGCGCGAGGTCGAATGTCTGCAGATCGAGCTGAACCCGCCCGGCTTCGATTTTGCTGAAGTCGAGCACATCGTTGATCAGCGACAGCAGGTGCTTGCCGGCCGACAGGATCTTGCCCAGGTCGCCGAGCATCTCGGCGTGGCCTAGCCCATCGGACTCTCGGAGCAGCAGCTCGCTGTAGCCAATGATCGCGGTGAGCGGTGTGCGCAGCTCGTGGCTCATGTTTGCCAGAAACGCGCTTTTCGCGCGGCTGGCTTCCTCGGCCGCCTCCTTGGCGCGCTGCAGCTCGGCCTCGACGCGCTTGCGCTCGGTGATGTCGCGGATGATCGCCAGGCCGCCGATGATCGTGCCCGACTCGTTGAACAGTGGCGAGTAGTAGCCCTCGAAAAAGCCCGGCTGCTCGCTGCCGGGCAGGGTATAGCGCCGGTCGGCCGCCACCGTGGTATGGCCGGCCAGCGCGGCCTGGTAGAGCAGATCTTCGCCGCTGGCCACGAAGTTCGGCAGCACGTCGGCGGCGCGCCGGCCCAGCGCGTCGGCGGCGCGCTGGCCAAACAGCTGCTCGATCGCCGGGTTCCACACCAGGTAGCGGCACTGGGTATCGAAGGCCAGGATGCCGTCGGCGCTGCTGTTGATGAGCCGCTCAAACACCACGCGCATCTCGGAGTTCGCGCCGATCAGCTCCTGCGAGGTAAGCTCAAGCGAGCGCTCGAGCAGCCGGCGATCGTCGTCGAACTGGCGGTAGGCCTGGTTGACAGCGGCCACAAACGCGCGCCACTCTGGCGTGATCGCCTCGTCGGGGCCAAAGTGGCGCTTGAGCTGGCGCTTCAGCAAGCTATGCAGCTGATCGGGCATCTACTCCTCGGCGAGCGTCGTGATCGTCATGGTCTGGTTGTGCAGCTCGCAGTTCGCGCCGGGCGTGAAAGGCGAGATCTCGCCGTACGAGTAGAATCCGGTGATCGGCGTGTGCGGGCCAAGCACATCGCGCACGCCTTCGATCTCTTCCTCGACGCGCTGCTTGAGCAGCAGCTTGCGCCCGACGCAGCTGATCAGTATCGCGAGGTCGGGCGACGTGTCGCCGATCGCGTGGTAGCTGGTGCGGGCCGCACCGATCGCGCCGTCGATCAGCCGGTCGAAGTTGGCCATCATCAGGCGGGCGTATGCGCCCTGCGGCATATCGCCGGCGAAGGTCATGCTCTGGGCCTCTTCGTCGACCGACAGCACGGTGCGAACCAGGCCGGTTTCGCCGGTGCGCGTGCGCAGGCTCAGCGGGAACAGTAGCCCGGCGGCGGGCAGCTCGGCGGCGTGCTCGCCAAGGTATTTCTTGTACAGCGTCAGCGCCGAGCGGCCGTCGAGCTCGTACAGCACGTTGCCCGACGACCGGGTGATCAGCCGCTCGGGGCCAAACGGATCCCAGCCGCCCAGCGAGCCAAAGCCGACCTTCAGGCGCTTGCCGTACAGGCCCAGCCCGGCCACCAGGCCCGGCGCGGGCGCGCCGTCGGCCAGCACCAGCGTCTGGCCGAAGCGCTCGCCATCGCCCGACAGGCCGCCGGTGATCGTCACGCCCGGCGGCAGGCTGCTCGCAAGGCCCTCGATCAGCGCGCTGCCGTTGATCGTAATGCCGTCGGAGAGCACCAGCACATGCGTAAGGTCGGGCTGCACGAGCGCGCGCCCCAGCTGCGCGCCCGCGCGAAAGCTGTCGTCGATCGCGCTGACGCCGACGCACGCGATGTCGATCTGCGTATGTGCAAAGTGGATCGCAGTGGCGATGAGCGTGCCGTCGGTGACCCTGTCGCCGCATATTTCGCCGGCAGTCGAGCAGCCGAACAGCCGCGCGCGCGGGTAGGCGCGGCGCAGCGCGGCGATCGGCTGTGGATCGTGCAGCTGCTCGGTGCCGCCGAACACCAGCACCAGCTGAGCCTCGTCGCCGAGCTCGCCTGGTCGCGCGGTCTGCCAGCCGCTGGGTGGCATCCAGCATAGTTGCTCGCTGCGCATACATTCCTCATGTCGAAGGCGCCGGGTGCGTCGCACGTCCGGCGTCGATTCCAGTATTTCAGGCGTTATACCGCGTCAGGAACGAAAAGGTTGCAGCGCGCAGCCCACTCCCTGGCACATTTCCGGCGCCGCGCACACGTCAATACTACCATGCTGCGTGATGTGGCAAGCGCCACGCGCGGCATACGCGCTCCGAGCACAGAGCAGGCGAGCCTGGAACCAGAAAAGGAGCGGGCCGGGCATCCTGCGAGGGACACGAGCCGGCACTATTCTACCAGAAAGCGCGCCAAACTTTGGCAGCACCCCGGCGCACGAAGGGCACGCGTGCCACGGCGGCTTCTGCTAGAATGGCGCCTATACCGTACCAGGCCCGCGCCGCACTGCAAAGGTCGCGCGGGCGATTGCAAGCGAAGTGGAGGCCTGCGTATGCCGCGTCTTGGGTTTATTGGCCTGGGGATGATGGGCGGCGCCGCAGCGCGCAACCTGCTGCGCGCCGGTTTCGAGCTGACGGTACACGACCTTCGGCGCGAGGCGGCCGAGCCGCTGGTCGCCCTCGGCGCGCGCTGGGCCGCCAGCCCAGCCGAGGTGCTCGGCCACGCCGATGTAGTAATAACCATGGTGTTTGGGCCGGCGCAGGTGGCCCAAGTGGTTCGCGGCGCGGCCGGGCTGCTCAGCGGCGACTGCCGCAGCAAAGGATGGATCGACCTGACCACCAGCAGCCCGGCGCTTATGCGCGAGCTGGCGGCCGAGTTCGAGCAGGCCGGCGGCTTCGCCGTCGACGCGCCGGTGACTGGCTCGGTCGACGCGGCAATACGCGGTGATATGATCATGTTTGTCGGCGGCGACGACGACGCGGTCGCGCGCGTGCAGCCGATCCTGGCCGCGCTGGGCGAAACGCGGCGCGTCGGCGGCTACGGCAATGGCTACGTGGCCAAGCTGGTGAACAACCAGCTGTGGAAGATCCACGCCGCCGCGATCGGCGAGGCAATGGTGACGGCCAAAAAGGCCGGGCTGGCGCCCGAGGTGTGGTGGGCGGCGATGAAGGGCGGCGCGGCCGACAGCTTTGTGCTTCAGCATGACGTGCCGTCGATCTTCGCAGGGCACTACGATCCTTCATTCCGCCTGGCGCTATGCCTGAAGGATCTCCAACTGATCGACGAGCTGGTGCAGCAGGTGGGCACGCGCTCGGAGCTGACGCAGGCTACCTATGCGCGCTTCCGCGAGGCCGCCGCGCGCTACGGCGAAGACGCGGGCGAGATGTCGGTGTGCCGCCTGATCGAAGAGGACGCCGGGATCGACCTGCGCGTGGCCGGCGCGTGGACCGCGCCGTGGGAGGTGCGCCACCCGGCCGACGCGGGCTAACCACACGGCGCCGCAGGCCCGAGCATGCCGAAGCACGCAGCCCACGCGCCCGAGGCACTCTTTGCGCGGGCTGTGTGCTTCGGCATGCTTATGGCTCACGCTATGCCTGTGTGCGGTTTTTCCCCGCGGAGCGCAGAAAACCGCATACGATTCGAATAAAGAGAACTGCTCTGCCGAAGAGCGGAGCGCGCCGGCTTGTGTAAATCCTACACGTGTAGAGCGAGTTGCACTGCGTGGCTTCGCCACGAAGTGCAACTCAAAAAGAAATCCCGGGCGCGAAGCCGCGCCCACCCCCGCCAGAGTGTAGTTATCGAGCGAACTTTGCTATGAGGAAGCCTATGTCCCTCGCGGATCGTCTGTTTGGCCGGCCGCTAGCAACCCACGAAGAAGAAGGGCAGAAAGTCAGGCCTTCGCTGGCGGGCATTCCCATGCTGGGCCTCGACGCGCTCAGCTCGTCGGCCTATGGCCCCGAGGCCGCGCTTACCCTGCTGCTGCCGCTTGGCGCGCTCGGCCTGCTGTACATCCTACCGATCACGGCGGTGATCATTTGCCTGCTGCTGATCGTCTATTTCTCCTACCGCCAGACGATCGCCGCCTACCCCAGCGGCGGCGGCTCGTACACCGTGGCCAAAGAGAACCCGGGACGGCGGCAAGCCTGCTGGCCGCTGCCGCGCTGATGCTCGACTATATGCTAAACGTGGCGGTGGGCATTTCGGCCGGCGTGGGCGCGCTGGTGTCGGCGCTGCCGTTTCTGCAGCCCTACATTCTGCCGCTGTGCCTGGCGACGCTGCTGCTGATCGCGGTGATCAACCTGCGCGGCGTGCGCGAGTCCGGGCTGGCTTTTATGATCCCGACGTACCTGTTCGTCGGCTGCCTGCTGATCGTGCTGGCGCTGGGGGTTGCGAAGGCGCTGCTGAGCGGCGGGCACCCCGCGCCGGCCGACGCGCTGCCGGCGCAGCCGGCGCCGGCCACCACGCTGAGCCTGTGGCTGCTGCTGCACGCATTCGCCAGCGGCTGCACGGCGATGACCGGCGTGGAAGCGGTGAGCAACGGCGTTGGCGCGTTTCGCAGCCCGGCGCAGCTCAACGCGCGGCGCACACTCACGGCAATTGTCGCCATCCTGGTGGTGCTGCTGGCCGGCATCGCCTTTTTGTCGCGCGCCTACGGCATCGGCGCGACGCCGCCGGGCGTGGCGGGGTACGAGAGCGTGCTCTCGCAGCTGGTGCGCGCGGTGGTTGGCCGCGGCGTTTTTTACTACGTGACGCTCGGCGCAGTGCTGGCCGTGCTGTCGCTCTCGGCGAACACCAGCTTCGCCGGGTTTCCCAGGCTGTGCCACGTCGTCTCGCGCGATAACTTCCTGCCGCATGGCTTCGGCACGCCCGGCCGGCGGCTAGTCTACTCGCTTGGCATCTACGTGCTCACCGCGTTCGCCGCCATCCTGCTGATCATCTTCGGCGGCATCACCGACCGGCTGATCCCGCTGTTCGCGGTAGGCGCCTTCCTGGCCTTCACGCTCTCACAGGCCGGCATGGTCGCGCACTGGTGGCGCGCAAATGGCCCGCACACCTGGCGCAATATCGCGATCAACGGCGTGGGCGCGGCGGCGACGGCGATCACGCTGGCGGTGGTGCTGGTGGCAAAATTCGCCGAGGGCGCGTGGATCACGCTGCTGCTGATTCCGGCGATGCTGCTGGTGTTTTACGCCGTGTACCGGCACTACAGCGGCGTCGCGCGCGAGCTTGCCTTTCACCAGCCGCTCGACCTACGCGGCCTGCGCCACCCGGTGGTGATCATGCCGATCAAAGGGTGGGACCGGGTAGCGCACAAATCGCTACGCTTCGCGCTCAAGCTTTCCGACGAAGTCTACGCCGTGCAGGTTCGCACAAGCGAGAAGATGGACGACCTCGCGGCGCTGTGGCCGGAGATGGTGGAACAGCCGGTGCGCGAGCTTGGCCTGCCGGCGCCGCAGCTCGCCGTGATCGAGTCGCCCTACCGGCGGCTGGTCGGGCCGCTGCTGAGCTATATCAACGCGATCAAGGACGAGCACCCCAATCGGCAGATCGCGGTGATCATCCCCGACCTGATCGAGCGCCACTGGTACCACTACCTGCTGCACAATCAGGAGGGCGAGATCCTCAAAGCGCTGCTGCTGCTGCACGGCGACGAGCGCATTGTGATCGTCGGCGTGCCGTGGTACCTGCATAGCTGATGTTGTGTGCAATAGAGATAGGACTTAGGCAGTATGCGTGCTCAGCCTTCGGCAGAGCAGTACTATCCTTATTTATTGTATGCGGTTTTCCGCGCTTCGCGCGGAAAAACCGCATACAGAAGATGGAGAAGTACCATGCTGCCGCAGGCACAAGCGCCCGATTGAGCGAGCCGAACAAGGCAAGTGCGTAACTCCTAAGAGAATTTCGCTTTGCCTATCCCAATCTCCCAAGCATATGCGGCGCCGGCTCGCCTTGCTTGCCCGCTACACCACGCGCTCGCCCGGCTCCGCCACGCGCTGCAAGGTGCGCGCACCAATGGCAGCGTTGCGCGGATTATCGACCAGGCCGCTGTCGAGCAGCATCACGCCGAACAGAACCGCCCAGCCTGCCGCGCGCCTGAGCGTTGCCGCCGACAGGTCGCCGTAGGCCGCGAGGGCATCGCTGCGCGCCTGCGGCTCGGCAAACAGCATCCAGATCGCGGCGAGGTCGGTCGCGGCATCGCCCGCTGTGATGTCACCCCAATCGATAATGCCGCTGATACGCCCGCGCTCGACGAGCACATTGCGCGGGTGCAGATCGGCGTGGAGCCAGGTTGGCGGCAGGTCGAGCGGAGCTTCCAGCGCGGCCTGCCAGATCTTCCCGATCTGCGGCGTGATCAGGCCAGAGATACTCGCAAGGCGCTGCATGCGCGCTTCGGCGGCCGCTGCGCGCTGATGCAGCGGCACGCCGCGAAACGGATTCGGCGGAGCATCGGCGGGAGCGGGGGCATGCAGCGAGCGCAGGAACGCCGCGAAGGGCGCGGCCTGCGCGGCATCAGGCGCGTGCTGATCGGCGGGGAGGCCCGCGAGCCACGATACGACGCTCCAGTGCCAGGGGTAGGCCGGCGCAGGCACGCCAACGCGCACGGGCGTGGGGATCGGCAGCGCCAGGCGATCGGCGAGCTGTGGCAGCCAGCGCTGCTCGTTGAGGATCAGCGGCGCAGCGATCGCGCGGCGCGGCAGGCGCACGGCGAGGTCATCGCCAAGGCGAAACAGCGCATTATCCCAGCCCGCGTCGACCTCGCGCAGCGGCAGATCTGCCAGATCAGGATGCTGCTCGGCGAGCAGCTCAGCAACCAGCGCGGCGTCGATCGCCCACTCGGCAGCCGGCGTCCCGGCGGATGCACTTGTTGGATCCATACTCATCTAGGCGCAATACCCCTCAAATACGGTGAGCATAGGACGTTTGCCACAAAGACTCAAAGTCTTGAAGGCACCCTGCAGCCCTGCCATGCGAGAATTGGTGTGATTCATCCAATGGAGGGCCGGCATCCTGCCGCCCACACTCTGCAATGCAAGAATTGCCTTGATTGGCCACAATGTAGGGGCGGCCTGCTGCCGCCCGTGCTCTGCAATACGAGCGTGGCAATGTAGGGCCGGCATCCTGCCGCCCGTGCTCTGCCATACATAGAGCTCATCCTGCTGGCGCGAGCGAACCATCACGGCGCGCGAGCAATGTACCGAGAGCAAAAAACAGCAAGTTCGCAAGGTTAATCCCCGCAGGCAGAAGAACCAGACGGAGCGGCGGAATAAGCGCGCCTATCATGCCAAAGGCAATAAAGAGCAGCAGCGGATTGAACACAGCCGCAATGCGCGGGTAGGCTGTCTTTTTCCACCCAACCACAAACACATACCAGAGAGAGAACAGCAGCAGGCCAACAAACAGCACGACGACGAGGATGGTGCGGTATGAGACAAGTTCTGCTATCAGGCTGCTGAACGCCTGCTGTGCGTCACCTGCGGCGCGAGCGCGCGCCTGAACCACCAGCCCCAGCAAGGCAGCATGTGCATGAAACACCGCGCCAAGGGCGGTGACAAACGAGGCGACCACAAAAAACGAAATTGCGAAGCGCTTACCAGCTGGTGCCAGCCCCAGCGTGATCTGCCAAAATCCAGCAATCTGCATGAGAATGGCAATCACCCCCAGGTAAAATCCAACGGCAATGCGCTCTGGTGAAACGTCCAGAAAATAGCTATACTCAAGTGACCCAAGATGTGCAGGATCTGGCGTATATTGGAGCGCCAGATCTGCCCCGGCCGCCGCCAATGCTGCAAGGCTGCCGATCGTTCCCCAGATGCGTGAAGAGATCATACCAACCATCCTTTGTACACCCTGCGCCTGCTCCCACGATCAGACAACGTGGTGCGGCGCCAGGCCACACGGGTGTTCGGGGTCGCCGCGCTCCACCTGCACCGTCGCGTGCTCAATGCCAAACTGATCGTGCAGCTCGGCGCATATGCGGCTGAGCAGGCCATCCTCGCAGGGCGCATCCGGCATAACCAGGTGTGCCGTCAGGGCCGCTTCCGTGGTACTGAGGCCCCAGACATGCAGATCGTGCACGTCGGCAACGCCCGGCAGCGAGCGCAGATAGCGCTCGACGGCCGGCATCTCGATCCCTTCGGGCACCGCATCAAGCGCGAGATTGAGGCTATCGCGCAGCAGCCCCCAGGTGCCGGCCAGCACCACGCCCATTACCGCCAGGCTCACCAGCGGATCAAGCCAGTACGCGCCGGTCAGAAGCATAACCACGCCGGCGACTACCACACCGAATGATACTCCCGCATCCGAGGCCATATGCAAGAAAGCCCCCCTGATATTGAGGTCGCTCTCGCGGCCGGCCATAAACAGCAGCGCGGTGAACCCATTGACGACAATGCCGGCCGCGGCCACCCAGATCACCGTAAGCTCGCCGACCGGCTCGGGGTTTGATAAGCGGCGAATAGCCTCCCACGCAACCGCGCCAACCGTGATCAGCAGCACCACCGCGTTGATCAGCGAGGCAAGAATTGACGAGCGGCGGAAGCCATAGGTGCGCCGCTGCGACGGAAGGCGCCGCGAGAGCAGCATTGCCCCCCACGCCAGCAGCAGGCTCAGCACATCGCCGAGGTTATGGCCCGCGTCGGCCACCAGCGAGAGCGAGCGCGTGGCCTTGCCGTAGAAAAACTCGGCGATCACAAACCCCAGATTGAGCGCAACCCCAATAGCAAAGGCGCGGCCATAATTCGCCGGCGCGTGGGAATGCGTGTGATGATCTGCCAACCCAAATTCCTTTCGGTAGCTTCAAAGGGAAAGGATTACACTCCTCGCAGATCAGGGTTAGGCGGCACAAGCTACTGCCCGAGACGCTGATGCAGCATACCATGGATGCCGGCCGATGAACAGCGCTGCGCAAAGCGCCGAGGATTGGTTTGATTCATCGCGGTGACAATGGAGGCGCGGCATATCACCGCCTGCGCCCTACAATCCGAGCATGGCAATGTAGGGGCGGCATGCTGCCGCCCGCACGCCCAAAATACACGCAAATCCATGAGATGCAGAGGCGGCATGCTGCCGCCCGCACGCTGAAAATACACACAAATCCACGAATGTAGGGGCGCCATATCGCCGCCCGCGCGCTGAAAATACACACAAATCCACGAATGTAGAGGCGCCATATCGCCGCCCGCACGACGGAGTAGAATTCTGAGTACTATCGTTTAGCTCACAAGCGTGTTATACTGAGCGCAACTCAAGATGCGCCTCCCTGCTGTGGGCAGCAGGCCCCTCCCTTGCGCCTCTTCAACACGGAAGAACAGTAATGCCAGGAAGATACCCACTCGTTATCTTCGCGCCCAATGGCGGTGCGACGTTCAGCGTTCGTCTCGACGAATCCCAGATATTGGGGCCACTCCGTACACCCATGCCTGCCACACAAGCCGACGGTCGGCTTGCCCCACCCTGGCGCTGGGGTGGGCACCAAGTTGACCGGCACACACAGCTGGTGCACTTCACATTCGTGAATCGCCTGACCAATGAAACCTGGCAGGCCGATGTGCCGTTCGGCCATCCGGCTGAGTGAAGAGCAGTGTTGCCGTGACGTGAGCACACATCTAAGTCATCGGGCGGGCATGTTCAGCAGCAGGGCAAGTCTATCGATTTAGGGCTTACTTAGTTGCGCTGTTCGGCTTCCCAAAGCCGTGCATGGTGCCTGCGGCAGCACGGTACTTTTTGATCATCGTGTGTCCAATTTCCGCGCTGCGCGCGGAAATTGGACACGCCCAACAGGAAAATCCGCAATCTTCACCCCCTCCTTGCTCGGCACCACGGCCTCTCGCATCCGGACTCACCTTCGCTATCGCGCTACAGTCACATAGAATGTTCGCGCACGGCTTGGCCGCCTCGCGTGCCCAGAGGCGCTACTCCACGCCTCGCAGCTTGGTGTGCCTTGTTACGCCAGATCGATCACCTCGTGAACTTTGGCGTCGATCGACGCGCGTTGAAGTGTCTGCGCGCAGGCACTGCCGCGGCAGGTCAGACCCTTCACAAATCTGTATATACACAATTTCAATAGTATATCTTGGAAAAGCCACAAATATTAAACTGTGCTATAATATGTATATACAGGAACTGAAGCGTTTATGTCACGATAGCTCCAAATTGGAGCTATACAGAGAGGAAGCCAACCATGGCCCAGGCACACACACGCATCGATAGCCCACCAGCAGGGGATGCGCTATCCGCTGTTCAACAAAATACACCGGAGCAACCCGGCAGTTCGCATGTGCTCCCGCCCGTAGAGCGCGAGCTTGTGGTCGGGGATCGGATCATCATTCGGCAGGGGCGGCGGTCGTTTCCCGAGCTATTGAACAGGACAGGGACGATCGTCGAGATTTTCCGCGTGCCGCGCGATAGCTGCCTCGTGCGGCTGGACGGCGACACTGATCGCCAGCGGGAATGGTTCTGCTATCACGATGAAGTCGTGCAGTACACGGCAGCGCAGGTTTAGTGCGCGTGGGGCGATTTCTTCGCATACAGCAGCACTATCCAGCGGCGCAAGAGCAGAAAAAGGCGAAACAGGGGCGCTGCCAGCAGCGCGCCCTCATCAGCTAGCGGGTAGTTGAATCACCCTCCGAAGGCAGAGGTCGCCATCCATTGCGTAGCGCCGAGCGCACGATTAAGTCAATTACGACCTGAGACCCGCGTTGCTCGCGCTTCTCCTCAAGAAAGGTCAGCGCGGACTCGACCTCAGCGACCCGGCTGGCAGGCACCGAAATCAGTAAATGCCCGCTCTTCCCATTATCAGATCGACGCGTTATCTTCATAGTACTGCACCTTTTGTTCTTTTAGTATATACACACTCATTATAAGGATTGTCGCTATAAAATCAATTTGGCATAACAGTGTAATTTATTATGTGGAAATGTGTTAGAATGTGTATATACACGATGAGTTCTTTGCGTATTGGCACACCCTCGGCCCGGAACAGCCAGCACGGCCAGCCTGTGCATCCACAGCCCTTGCCATCGGTATAACTCCCACTCATAGAGCGATCATCCACTGATTGCACAGATGACGCAGATGATGCTCGTACCTCCGCCAACGATTGGCGCGGATTGTTCAACCTGTATCTGATCGGTTCTACAAGGATCGCTCAGAAGAAGTGAAAGGCCAACGACTATGGCAGAAGAGTTTCGCATTCGGCCGCTGGCAGACCGCGTGGTGATCAAGCCAGCGGAGCGCGAGGAGAAGACCAAGAGCGGCATCTTGCTGCCCGACACCGCCAGCAAAGAGCGGCCGATGGAAGGCACTATCCTGGCCGTCGGCGAGGGCCGGCTGGACGATAATGGCAAGCGCGTGCCGATGAACGTCAAGGCTGGCGACAAAGTTCTGTTCGCCAAGTACAGCGGCACCGAGTACAAAGTCGACGACGTCGAGTACCTGATCCTATCCGAGAAAGATATTCTGGGCATCATTTCCGAATAGTCAGAAGTAAGAATACAGCATTCAGAAGATCATTGAAATCATCGCAAGCATTGCGTTTCGGTGATAGCACCTTCTTCTAGCCACTGACCACTGACTACTGACTGCGTTATTCACAGAGAGGACTCCCCAGCCCTATGGCGAAGCAACTCAAATTCAACGAGGAGGCCCGGCGCTCGCTCAAGCGCGGCGTCGACATTGTTGCCGACGCGGTCAAGACCACGCTCGGCCCGCGCGGCCGCAACGTCGCGATCGACAAGAAGTTCGGCGCCCCGACCGTCACCCACGACGGCGTCACCGTCGCCAAGGAGATCGAGCTCAAGGATCCGTTTGAGAACATGGGCGCGCGCTTGCTGGTCGAGGTGGCCACCAAGACCAACGATGTGGCCGGCGATGGCACCACCACCGCCACCGTGCTGGCCCAGGCGATCGTCACCGAGGGCCTCAAGGTTGTCGCCGCCGGTGCCAACCCGATGCTGATCAAGCGCGGGCTGGACAAGGGCGCCGAGGCGCTGGTGGCCGAGCTGAAGAGCCTGGCCAAGCCGGTGCGCGACCGCGCCGACATCGCGCACGTCGCGACGATCTCGGCCGCCGACAGCGAGATCGGCGACCTGATCGCCGAGGTGATGGAGAAGGTCGGCAAAGACGGCGTGATCACGGTCGAGGAGAGCAAGGGCATCGCCTTCGAGAAGGAATACACCGAGGGCATGCAGATCGACCGTGGCTATATCTCGGCCTACTTCGTGACGGACACTGCCAAAATGGAAGCAGATCTGGAGGAGCCGTACATCCTGATCACCGACAAGAAGATCGCCAGCATCAATGAGATTCTGCCGGTGCTCGAGAAGGTGCTGCAGGTCACCAAGAACTTCGTAATCGTCGCCGAGGATATCGACGGCGAGGCGCTGGCGACGCTGGTGGTGAACAAGCTGCGCGGCACGATCAACGTCCTGGCGATCAAAGCGCCGGGCTTCGGCGACCGCCGCAAGGCCATGCTGCAGGACATCGCCATCCTGACCGGCGGCACGGTGATCTCCGAGGAGATCGGCCGCAAGCTCGACAGCGCTACCACCGAAGACCTCGGCCGCGCGCGCCGCGTGGTGTCCGACAAAGACAACACCACCTTCATCGAAGGCCACGGCGATCAGGAGGCAATACAGGCACGCGTTTCGCAGATCCGCGCGCAGATCGAAACGACGACGTCGGACTTCGACCGCGAGAAGCTGCAGGAGCGGCTGGCCAAGCTGGCCGGCGGCGTGGCGGTGCTGAAGGTCGGCGGCGCCACCGAGCCCGAGCTGAAGGAGAAGAAGCACCGCGTCGAGGACGCGCTCTCGACCGCGCGGGCGGCCGTCGAGGAAGGCATTGTGCCGGGCGGCGGCGTGGCGCTGATCAACGCGCTAGGCGCGCTCGACAGCGTGAAAGTCGACAACGACGACGAGCGCTTCGGCGTGCAGATCCTGCGCCGCGCGCTCGAGGAGCCGATGCGGCAGCTGGCCAAGAACGCGGGCGAGGATGGGGCGGTGATCATCAACACCGTGCGCCGCCACCAGAAGGAGAAGGGCGACACGAGCTACGGCTACAACGTGCTGACCGGCGAGCTTGGCAGCATGCTGGAGCAGGGCGTGGTCGACCCAGTGAAGGTGACGCGGAGTGCAGTGCAGAACGCTGTCTCGATCGCCGGGCTGCTGCTCACCACCGAGGCGCTGATCACAGACATCCCTGAGGCTAACGCTGGTGGTGGTGGAATGCCTGGCGGCATGGATGGCATGGGCGGCATGGGTGGCATGGACTTCTAGGATCACAAGCTCATAGCTGGGTGCCAGCTCATGGTGCGCAGGCGGCATCGAATACCGATGCTGCCTGCGCTTGTTTTTTCCCGATCACAATGTAGGGGCGGCATACTGCCGCCCGCACGCTGCAATTCGAGCATAATACCAAATCCGGCTGATCGCTCGGATTATAGTGGGGGTTCGGGGCGGCTTCGCCGCCCCCGAAATTTCTTTTCTGTGCGCGCCCGGCTTGCCGGCGCCGCACAAGAAAACACAAGTAATCAAACGGAATTGGTATAACAATGTAGGAGCGGCGCGTGTTCCGCCCCAGATTGAGCCCACAACGCGCATCTGCGCCTATGATCGGGCAGGCTATGGCTGGGGTGAAAGTTGACAATTTCAGGCAAGTAATGTATCATTGCCGGCATAATTGAATAGCGCATACTCTTATCCAGAGAGGTGGAGGGACCGGCCCGATGAAGCCTCGGCAACCCTGGAAAGAACGTGGCGTTCCGAGCTGAAGAGGCGTGGTGGCGAAGTGTTTCGCCCCGCGTGCCTCTCGCCCCGAACGGCCGCTCGATCATTAGGGTGCCAACTCCGGCAGCGCAAACTGGAAGATGAGAGGCGAACGCTGATGTACGCCTTTTCCATGTGTCGTGGAAAAGGCGTTTTGTTGGTCCGCATCAGCGGGCGCCCGTCGTCCAGCACGATGGGCGTTTTTTATTTCCGCTCTGATGAAAGGACGATCACGTGATTACCGACACCACTGGCGCCTGTACACGCACACCCCTCAATGTCGCGCGCATCCGGCAGGATTTTCCAACGCTGCAGCAGCAGATCCACGGCCATCCGGTTGTGTTTCTCGATAGCGCGGCATCGTCGCAGAAGCCAGTGGCGGTGCTCGAGGCCATGGAGCAGGCGTACCGCTCGACATACGCGAATGTCCATCGCGGCGCCTACAGCTTCAGCATGCGCATCACCGAGCTTTACGAGCAAGCGCGCGCCAGCATTGCCGATTTCATCGGCGCGCCCTCTGCTAGCCAGATCGTCTTTACACGCAATGCAACCGAGGCGCTTAATCTGCTGGCGTACTCGTACGGCCGCACCTTTCTGCGGCCGGGCGACGAGATCGTGCTGACTGACCTGGAGCACCACGCCAACTACCTGCCCTGGCTGGAGCTGGCACGCGAGCGCGGCCTGAATATAAAGCGCATCCCGCTGACTGCCGAAGGCACGCTTGATCTGTCGTGCCTCGACGCGCTGCTGACCCCGCGCGTGCGGCTGGTGAGTTTTGCGCATGTCTCGAATGTGCTCGGCACGATCACCGACCCGCGCCCGATCATTGAGCGGGCGCACGCGCTTGGCGCGCTGGTCGCGCTGGACGCGTGCCAGTCGGCGCCGCACATGCCGCTGGACGTTGGCGCGCTCGATGCCGATTTTGCGGTGTTCTCGGGGCACAAGATGCTCGGCCCGACCGGCATCGGCGTGCTCTACGGCCGCGCCGAGCTACTGGCCGCGATGCCGCCGTTCTTGACGGGCGGCGATGTCGCGCGTGATGTCGATTTTGACAGGGTTGTATGGGAAGACGCGCCGCTGAAGTTCGAAGCCGGCACGCCGGCATTTGTCGAGGCGATCGGCCTGGGCGCGGCAGTCACGTACCTCGGCAAGCTTGGCCTGGCCGCAGTACACGCGCACGAGCGCGCACTGACCGAGTATGCCCTGCGTCGCCTCAGCGCCCTCCCCGGCCTGCGCATCTATGGCCCGCGCGATGCAAAGCTGCGCGGCGGCGTCGTGACGTTCACCGTCGATGGCGTTGCGCCACACGATATCGCCACCGCCCTCGATCAGCGCGGTATTGCCATCCGCTCGGGCCGCCACTGCGCGCACCCGCTGCACCGGCTGCTCGGGCTGGACTCGAGCGCGCGCGCCAGCTTCACGATCTACAACGACTTCGCCGATGTCGACGCGCTCGTCGATGGGCTCGCGGCAATACAGCGCCATCCGGTGCAAACTGCGCCCGCCAGGGCTGCCGACTGCCGTACGCCTCAGGTGGTGCAGGCGCGCGGCTTCGCGCTGGCCTAGCTTTCTCTGGTGCCGGCGCCATACCGGCTTAGAGTGGGAGAAAGTCTATTAGACTTTATTGAAAATAACAATGGTGGGGGTTTAGGGGGCCTGCGGCCCCCAAGAATCCTCTGTTGGTGGGGCAAAGCCCCCCTGGCTCCCTTATTTCCGATAAAGTCTATTGAACACAAGAATACAAATTTTACTTGACAATTATGATCAAGTATATTAAGATCCTTAGTATCGTCGCAGGTAAGCTTGATAGTGGCCTGAAAGGGTAGGGGATCGCGATACCCTAAGGAGTATCGCAATCCATGGAGGCGCCGATGGAACTCGCCGCATACCGTGATACCTTTCCGATTACGCAGCGCTACGCTTTTCTCGACCACGCCACCGGCGCACCGCTCGGCAACCATGTCACTCGCGCTATCCAGGCGCATATCGAGCGCGCGCTGGCTGCGCCACCCAGCCAAGTGCGCGACGCGCTGGCCGAAACAGCCGAGCGGATCAAGCAGCGTGCGGCGGCACTGATCCACGCCGCGCGCGCCGACGAGATCGCGATCGTACCGAATGCCGTCATTGGCCTGAATACCGCCGCGAACAGCCTGCCGCTCCAGCCGGGCACGACGGTGCTGGTGCTCGACGGCGAAGATCCGGCGCACGTGTACCCGTGGATGAACCTGGCCGCACGGGGCATTCTGGTGAAGCGCATTGCGCAGAGCGATGGCGGCTTGGATCTTGAGCAGCTCGACCGGTGGATCGACTCGCGCACCCGTGTGCTGGCGCTGAGCAGCGCGCTCCCCGCCACCGGGTTCAGGCACGACCTGGCCGCGCTCGGAGCCGCCGCGCGACAGCGCGGGCTGTTCTTCGTGGTCGACGCGAGCCAGACGCTCGGCGCATTTCCGGTGGATGTGCAAGCCTACCAGATCGACTTCCTGGTGGCCGATGCCGGGCGCTGGCTGCTCGGCATCCCTGGCGCCGCTCTGCTGTACTGCCGCCACGACCTGCTCGACCGGCTTCAGCCGGGCGCGTATGTCGGCGCCACCAGCACGCTGCCGCCGATCAATGTCCGCGACTACGGCTTCACGCTCCACACCAGCTCGGAGCGCTTCACTATCGGCGAATCGGGCGATCTCGCGATCGCCGGGCTCGCGGCGGCGCTCGAGATGATATTGGAGATTGGCGAGGCGCCGATCGCCGAGCGCATCCTTGATCTGACCGACATACTGATTGGCGACCTGCGCGAGCGCGGCCACACGCTGCGCACGCACGCCGCCCCGCGCCACCGCAGCGGCATTATCGTTCTCGAACACCCCACGCCGCAGGCGGCCTACGATCGCCTCCTGGCCGCCGGCATTGTCGCCACACGCAGGCCAAGCGGGCTATGCTTCGCACCTCATTTCTACAATAGCGAGGAAGATGTGCTGCGCGTCGGCTCGGCGCTCAGCAAA
This sequence comes from Kouleothrix sp., assembly GCF_046328425.1. NCBI lineage: Bacteria > Bacillati > Chloroflexota > Chloroflexia > Chloroflexales > Roseiflexaceae > Kouleothrix > Kouleothrix sp. The sequence goes on along the minus strand of NZ_JAXLWP010000026.1, from coordinate 32,464 downwards.
CGCCGCTAATACGCCTGCTGCGCTTGTGCATGCGCAGCAGCATTTTTTGCCGATTTTATTGTTGACTTTTTCGATCTATTTAGTTTAGTATTATGACATATTACCTCCTGAAGCGCCTCGTGGCGATCATTCCAACACTGCTAGCGATGACGCTGATCACCTTTCTGGTGATGCACGCCATCCCCGGCAGCCCGTTCGACCCGGCGATTTTCGGCGGCAACGACCTGCCGCCCGAGGTACTCGCGAACATTGAAGCGAAGTACGGGCTCGACCGCCCGCTTCCCGAGCAGTACCTGCGCTTTATCGGCGGGATGCTGGTGGGCGACTTCGGCACATCGTACGCTTTCAAATCGCGCTCGGTGAGCGAGCTGCTGCGCGACACCTTCCCGGTATCGCTGCAGCTTGGCACCATGGCCTTCACGCTGGCGCTCGGGCTGGGCATACCGCTCGGCATTCTCGCCGGCGCGCGGCGAGGCAGCCTGCTCGACCGGGCGGTGACCCTGCTGACAACCAGCGGCATCGCGCTACCGAGCTTTGTCGTGAGCGTGCTGCTGATCCTGGTGTTCTCGCTGGTGCTGCGGCTGCTGCCGGCCACCAGCGTGCGCTGGGAACAGCCCCAGACATGGATCCTGCCGACCCTGGCGCTGGCCTTAGGCCCGCTGGCAATCTTCGCACGCTATACGCGTGCCGGCATCCTAGACGAGCTGAGCGGCGACTATGTACGCACCGCGCGGGCCAAAGGGCTGCACGAGCGGGTGGTGCTCTACCGGCACGTGCTCAAATCGGCACTTCTGCCGGTCGTCACGGTTGCCGGGCCGATCTTCGCCGCGATCGCCACCGGCTCGTTCCTGGTCGAGACGATCTTTGCCGTCCCAGGCATGGGCCGCTTCTTCGTCAGCAGCATCTTCGCCAAGGACTACCCCGTGATTATGACGCTGGTGGTGCTGTATGGCGCGGCGCTGGTGCTTTCCAACCTGGTGGTCGATCTGCTGTATGGGGCGCTCGACCCGCGCACGCGCGCGGCGGCGCGGCTGCTCCACAGGAGCTGAACATGAGCCTTGAGCAGGAGTTTACGATTGCCGCGGCGGCTCAAGCGCCGGCGCATCCGAACAACGCCGCGGCGCCACCGGCCCAGGCGCTGCCCCAGCGGCACCGCACGCTGTGGGGCGATGTCTGGCGGCGGCTACGGCGCGACCCGGCGGCGCTATCCAGCGTAATCTTTCTGGTGCTCCTGGTGCTGCTGGTTGTGCTCGCGCCGTTTGTGGCGCCGCGAGGCTACGCCGCCCAAGATTACACCAGCCTGCGCGCGCTCCCGAATACGCGCTACTGGCTTGGCACCGACAACGCCGGGCGCGACCTGTGGGCGCGGCTGGTGTACGGCGGGCGCATCTCGCTGTTTGTCGGCGTGAGCGTCCAGCTCGTGGCGCTCGCCGTCGGCGTGCCGCTCGGCCTGATCGCCGGGTTCTACGGCGGGCGCGCCGACGCCGTGATCATGCGGGTAGTCGACGTGCTGTATGCCTTCCCAAACCTGTTGTTCGCGATCTTGCTGATGAGCTGGCTCGGGCCTGGGCTGACGAATATTCTCGTGGCGCTGAGCATCACCGGCTGGCTGACGCTCTGCCGGGTGGTGCGCGCCCAGGCGCTGAGCCTGCGCACGCGCGACTTCATCGAGGCCGCCCGCGCAGTTGGCGTGCCGCCCTGGCGCATTCTGCTGGCGCACGTGCTGCCCAACACCCTCTCGGTGATCATCACGACGGTGACATTTGGCATACCCCAGGCCATCCTGGCCGAGGCGTCGCTTAGCTTCATCGGGATCGGCATCAGCCCGCCCATGCCAAGCTGGGGCCAGATGGTCAGCGACAACATTCTGTATATCCGCTCGTCCTGGCACCTGGCCGTGTTCCCGGCGGTAGCGCTGGGGCTGACGATGCTCGCGTTCACTTCCTTTGGCGATGGGCTGCGCGACGCGCTGAACCCACGCGCCCACGAGTAGGCTTCGCGCCGCAGCGGCGGTCCAGTGCCGCCCCGCCGCCCGGCGTTCGCCGATAGATTCCGCAACCTGATTGCAGAGGAGGCACTGGCTATGACCCGTACGAACAAGCGATGGCTAGAGGACGATGAGCAGCGCGCGCTGTTCGCCGAACGGATTGGGGCCGCCGCGCAGGCCAGCGGCATGAGCCGCCGGCAGTTTCTGGCGGCGCTAGGCCTGGGTGGCGCCAGCGCGCTCTTGGCGGCCTGCGGCGTCGGCACTTCAGCGCCGGCCGACTCGACCGCCGCGCCCGCAGCGGCTGCACCGACCGCCGCGCCCGCAGCGGCCGGCGCCACTGGCAACCCGCTGCCCGACGAGCAGCAGGTGTTCCGCTTCGCCTACAACGCCGACCCGGCCAGCCACGACTTCAACAAGGATCTGTACAACGGCGGCGAGCCGACCCTGTTCGCCGGCCTGACGGTGCTCTCGCCCGACTACGAGGCGCAGCCCTATGCCGCCGAGAGCTGGAGCGTCTCGCCCGACGGCACCGTCTACACCTTCAAGATCAATCAGAAGGGCAAGTGGACCAACGGCGACCCGGTGACCGCCGAAGACTTCGTGTACAGCTTCACGCGCCAGCTCGACCCCAAAACCGCAGCCAGCTACGCCGCGATCCTGTATGACATCAAAGGCGCGCAAGAGTGGAACGCCGGCAAGGGTGGCAGTGCCGACAAGCTCGGCGTCAAGGCGGTCGACAAGTACACGCTGGAGATCACGCTGAACGGCCCGCGCGAGTACTTCCCGCTGTTGGTCGGCTACGCCTCGGCGCTGCCGGCGCACCGCGCCAGCGTCGAGAAGTACGGCGACAAGTGGACCGAGCCCGAGAATATCGTCAGCAACGGGCCGTTCAAGCTGGTGAAGTGGGAGCACAACAAGGCGCTGGAGTTCGAGCGCAACGAGGACTTCGCGATCGCGCCCAAGCCGAAGCTCAAGCGGGCGATCGCCTCGATCATCCCGTACAACGCTGGCCTGCTGCCCTACGAGAGCGGCGAGCTCGACTACCGTGAGCCGCAAGGCATCCCCGCCAGCGAGATACCGCGCCTGCAGGCCGACCCCGACCTGAGCAAGCAGCTGGTGCTTGTACCCACGCCGGCAACCGCGTTTTTGTCGCCCGAGGTCAACAAACCGCCGTTCGACCAGCTGGGCGTGCGCCAGGCGCTGCAGCACGCGATCGATCGCGAAACGCTGCTGAAGGTGATCTATGGCCTGGGCACCCCAGCCTATAGCCTGATTTCCCAAGGCCAGCCCTACGCGCTCGACCCGGAAAAGTACCCCGATCTGGTCGACGCCTACAAGTTCGACCCCGACCTGGCCAAGAGCAAGCTCAAGGGCACGCCCTACGAAGGCGGCAAGAACTGGCCGGATGTGACCCTGACGCTGCGCCCGGTTGGCCCGACCGGCAAGCTGGTGGGCGAGGTGCTGCAGCAGCAGCTGGCGCAGAACCTGGGCCTCAACGTCACCATCGACAGCCCAGAGGACAGCAAGGTATTCATCAGCAACCTGTTCGGCGGCAAGTACCAGTTTGTGTTCTACATCTGGTACACCGACTACCCCGACCCGAGCAACCACTACACCGCGATCTGGTATGGCTCGGCGGCGCGGCGGCGCTTTGCCTGGAAGAGCGACGCCTTCGACAAGCTGGTGGACTCGGCGGCCGGCGAGCAGGATCGGGCCAAGCGCGCCGACCTGTACCTGCAGGCCGAGAAAGCCTTGCTGAACGATGCGGCATACATCCCGCTGTACTACCCGCTGTTCACCAACGTCTTCAAGCCGTACGTGCAGGGCATCCCGCATAACAAATCCGGCGCGCCGGTGACGGATGGAAGTGTGTACCGTGGCCAGAAGCTGAGCATATACCTCACCGACACAAAGGGCTAGCGCAGCTTTTCGCGCATACGACATATGCGGCTGCTTCGGTCTGTGCGCTTTTCCGTGTCACGCGGAAAAGCGCACGCCATACGAAAGAAGCGCTCTGCCCAGGCAGGAGCAAGCGTTCGTGTAGTCAACGCTTGCACGAGTAGCCAATTTGGAAGGATTGTACATGCTTGATGTGTTAACCATCGCGGGCAGCCCCTCGGCCAGCTCGCGCTCGGCGGCTGTGCTGGAGCACGTGCGCCAAACCTTGGAGCGCCACGGCCTGCACACGCGCGCGCTGAGCGTGCGCGACCTGCCGCCCGAAGATCTGATCTATGGGCGCGTCGACAGCCCGGCGGTGTTGGAGGCGGCCGCGCTGCTGCGCCAGGCGCGCGGTGTGATCATCGCGACCCCGGTGTACAAGGCGGCCTACAGCGGCGTGCTGAAGGCCTTCCTCGACCTGCTGCCGCAAGGCGCGCTGACGCGCAAGCTGGTGCTGCCGATCGCGACCGGCGGCTCGCCGGCGCACCTGCTGGCGATCGACTACGCGCTGCGACCAGTGCTCGCCGCGCTGGGCGGCCAGCATATCTTGCAGGGCGTGTACATCGTCGACGCGCAGCTCCAGCTGGCCGGCGACGGCTTGCACCTCGACCCCGAGCTGGACGCACGGCTCGACAGCGCGCTGCGCTATTTCGCCGACGAGCTCAATACAGGTACCACGCTCGTGCAGGCCGTTCACGAGCGGGCCGCGTAGCAGGTTTTGCCCTTTGCATTGCAGAAGGTAGCGAGGAGTATATGACAACGATCACCGACCGGATTGTCGCTACCGCCGAGGATGTGCGCAGCGCCGATGCGAAAGAGCTGATCGACGAGCTGAGCGCCGAGCTGGCCGCACTCTACGAGACGAGCGACGGCAGCGCCGGCTTCAAGCCCGAAGATGTCGAAGTGCCGCGCGCGGCTTTTATCGTCGCGCGGATCGACGGTTTTCCCGTCGGCTGTGGCGCGCTGCGGCCGCTCGACCCGATCACGGTCGAAGTCAAGCGTATGTATACGCGCCGCGCGTTTCGCCGCAAAGGCGTGGCCCAGGCGATTCTGGCCGAAATGGAACGCCTGGCGCTTGAGTTCGGCTACACCACGATCAAGCTCCAGACCGGCCCGAAGCAGCTCGACGCAGCAGCACTGTACGAGCTGGTCGGCTACCGCAGCATCCCGCGCTTCAGCGGCACCTGGGATCGCGTGCTGGCCTACCAAAAAGACCTGTTGGTCGAGCGTGGTGGGATCAGATGAAGTTTGCGCTGTTCAGCCTGGTGATGAACCTGCCCAACGCGATTACCGGCGAGACGCTCACGGCACAGCAGAAGTTCCAGAACATCCTGAAGCAGGCCGAACTGGCCGAGCGGCTCGGCTTCGAAGCTTACGGCGTGGGCGAGCGCCACGGCGCGCCGTTTCTGTCGTCGTCGCCGCCAGTCATCCTGACGGCGATTGCCGCGCGGACAAACCGCATTCGCCTGCTGACAACCGTGACGGTGCTGAGCGTGCTCGACCCGGTGCGCGTAGCGGAGGACTACGCCACGCTCGACCACCTCTCGGGCGGCCGCCTCGAGCTGATTATCGGCAAGGGCAACGACCCGCGCCACTACCCGCTGTTCGGCATCACCGAGGACGAGCAGTGGGATTCGCTGGCCGAGCGCTACGCACTGCTGCGGCGGCTGTGGGATGAGGAAGAGGTAACCTGGCAGGGGCGCTATCGCCCGCCGCTCGACCGCATCACGACGCAGCCGCGCCCGTTCCAGCAGCCCATCCCGGTCTGGCACGGCAGCGCCTCGAGTACGCGCTCGACCGAGCTGGCCGCCAGGTATGGCGAGCCGCTGTTCTCGGCCAACGCCTTCCACCATCGCTCGAAGTACCAGGCGCTGATCGAGCACTACCGCGAGCGTCTGGCGTTCTACGGCCACGACCCCAGCCGGGCGATTGTCGGCTCCGGCGCGGGCAGCCTGTACCTGGCAGGCACGCCAGAGGAGGCGGTGCGCCGATTCAGGCCCTACTACGACGCGCTCATGGCGACGGCCGCAGCGCAGCACAATAAGCCACCGTTCGCAAACCTGGAAGATAACATCGCCAACGGGCCGGTGCTGGTCGGCAGCGCCGATCAGGTGATCGAAAAAATACTGCGCTACCACGCCGCCTTCGGCCACCAGGTGCTCAGCGTGAGCGTGGACGGCCTGACCGAAGCCGAGCAGCGCGAGCAGGTCGAGCGCTTTGCCGCCGACGTGGCGCCGGTGTTGCGCCGCGAGGTGCCGAGCACGGTATGGAGCGGCGCGTCTGCGGCTCGCCAGCAGGGCGCATTCGAAACGAGCGCGCCGGGGATCGTGCCGGCGTTTTTGATATAAGGAGTCACTCGTATGAGCGAGCTCAAACGGCTCATCCTGAGCGCGTCGATCGGCGGGCTCGGGTATCACCCCGGCGCGCCGGCCAGCCAGCCGCAGCGCCTGACCGAGCTTGGCCACTACCGCCAGCTGCTGCGGGCCGCCGAGCGCGGCCGGCTTGACTTTGTGCTGCTGGAAGACGGGCGCGCGGTGACGGGCGAGTGGCCGGTCGGCCGGCTCGACGCACTGACGGTGCTGGCGCGCCTGGCCCCCGAGACCAGCAGCGTGGGCCTGGTGGCGAGCAAGCCGACGACCTACAGCGAGCCGTTCACGGTGTCGCGCGAGCTGGCCACGCTCGACTTTGTGAGCGGCGGCCGCGCGGGCTGGGATGTCACCACGCTCGCGAGCAGCGCCGAGGCGCAGAACTACGGCGAGCCGCGCGCCCTGCCGGACGCGGAGCGACGCCTGATCGCCGCAGAGTACGTCGAGGTCAGCCGCAAACTCTGGGATAGCTGGGAAGACGACGCGGTCGTGCTCGATCGCGCGGGTGGCCGGTACCTCGACCCGGCCAAGCTGCACCATATCAACCACGTCGGCGCGCACTTCAAAATCCGCGGCCCGCAGATTACCTACCGCCCGCCGCAGGGCCACGTGGTGATCGTGGCCGTCGACCGTGGCGACCCCGGCGCGCCGCTGTCGGCCGCGCTGGCCGATGTGCTCGTGCTGCGCCAGCCAACGCTTGTGGCCGCCCAGCAGGCTTACGCCGAGCACCAGCAGGCCGCTGCCACAGCCGGCCGCGATGTACGGGTGCTGCAGAGCGTGCTGCCGATCCTCGGCGCCACAGCCGAGCTAGCCCAGGCGCGCGCGGCCGAGCTTGACGCGCGCGCGCCTGCGGCGGGCGGCCCAGATTTGCTGCGCGCGATCGGCACGCCCGCGCAGGTGGCGGATCTGCTGGAAGAGTGGTTCCGCGCCGGCGCTGCCGACGGGTTCCACCTGCTGCCGGCCATGCTGCCAGGCGACCTGGAGGCGCTCGCGGACGAGCTGGTGCCCGAGCTGCGGCGGCGCGGCCTGCTGAGCGCCGAGTACGGCGGGCGCACCCTGCGCGAGCATCTGGGGCTTGCCCAGCCCGGCAGCCAGTACGCCGGTGCGCCCTCTGAGGCATTTACGGCCTATGATGCCAGCCCTGTTTGATCGCTTGCTTTTGCGATGCCCTGCCCGGCTTTGGCGGGCAGGGCATCGTAAAAATTTGGGGGCGGCGAAGCCGCCTACGAACCCCCACGCACAGCACGCGACCAGCCGGATGAGGTACCACCAAGGCTGCGCCGCCTGGCGCCTAGCGCGCCAAGCCTGCAAGGAGAATAGAAATGACTACACGCAAGCAGCTGCACATCGGCGCCTTCTTCCAGGGCGTCGGACACACGATCGCCTGGCGCCACCCCGACCATGCCAAGCACGACGATTTCGCGACCTATGTGCGCTTCGCCCAAACAGCCGAGCGCGGCCTGCTCGACTTCATCTTCTTTGGCGAGGGCCTGGTGGTGCGCGAGCACCGCGACAAGTTCTTCGGCTCGATCGTCAATGGCCGGCCCGACACACTGGCGCTCTTGCCGGCGCTCGCCGCCGTCACGCGGCACGTCGGGCTGGCGGCGACAATCTCGTCGACGTACAACCAGCCCTACGAGCTGGCGCGCCAGCTGGCCTCGATCGATCACGTCAGCGCCGGCCGCGCCGCCTGGAATGTCGTCACCAGCTTCAGCAACTCGGCGGCGAAGGACTCGGGCGGCGACCAGATCGCCTTCAACTTCAGCAAAGAGAAGCACCTCGAGCACGCCACGCGCTACGACCGCGCCCGCGAGTTTGTCGCGCTGATCAAGCAGCTGTGGGATAGCTGGGAGGATGACGCGCTTGCCGGCGGACGGGCCGACCCGGCAAAAGTTCATGCGCTCGACCACCACGGCAAGTGGTTCGACGTGAGCGGGCCGCTCGACGTGCCGCGCGCGCCACAGGGCCACCCGGTGATCGTGCAGGCCGGCCAATCCGACGACGGGCGCGACCTGGCGGCGCGCATCGCCGACGTGATCTTCAGCCCCTATCGCGACATCGCCGAGTCAAAGGCGCACTACGCCGACGTCAAGCAGCGCATGGAGCGCTATGGCCGCCCGACCGACCAGCTGCGCGTGCTGCCCGGGCTGGCTGTCGTTGTCGCGCCGACCGAGGCCGAGGCGCAGGCCAAGGCGGCCTACTACCGCGAGCTGCTGTTCACCCCGGCGCTTGGGCGCTACCTGCTCAGCGAGCCAAGCGGCTACGATTTCGCCGGCGTGGATCTCGACGGGCCATTCCCGGATATCGACACCAGCCAGCCCGAGGTGAATGGGCCGCTCCTGGAGCGCTGGAAGACGCTGGCGCGCGCCGAAAATCTGACCCTGCGAGAGCTGATCGACAAGGCCGTTCCGCGCTGGACGCTGGTCGGCTCGCCGAGCCAGGTGGCCGACCACTTCCAGCACTGGTTTGAGGAAGAGGCAAGCGACGGCTTCTTGCTGACGCCAACCGTGTTTCCAAACGATCTCGACGACTTTGTCGAGCTTGTAGTGCCGGAATTGCAGCGGCGCGGCCTGTTTCGCACGGCGTACAGCGGCACCACGCTCCGCGAGCACCTCGGCTTGGAGCGGCCGGTCAGCCCATGGGTCGGCGACGCGGCGCTGGTGCACTAGCGCGCGTTATACCAGCCGCTGTCCTAAAAATATAGGAGTTACGCACTTGCGTGTTTCGGCTTCCTCACGGTACGGAATTGAGCCTGCGGCAGCATGGTACTTGCTCATCTTCTGTGTCCATTTTCCGCGCGGGGCGCGGAAAATGGACACGATATGGAGATAGAGTACCGCTCTGCCGAAGGCTGAGGTCGCCAACTGCGTAAGTCCTAAAATAATCAAGGAAGAACGAGCATTTATGCCAATCCCACTCTCAATCCTAGACCTGATGCCGCTCCCCGCGCACGGAGGGGGCGAGCAGGCCATCCGGAACACGCTCGAGCTTGCGCAGCTGGCCGACGAGCTGGGCTACGAGCGCTACTGGCTGGCCGAGCACCACAACTTCCCCGGCCTGGCGGCGGTGGCACCCGAGGTGCTGATCGGCGTGATCGCCCAGCTGACCAGGCGCATCCGGGTCGGCTCGGGCGGCGTGCTGCTGCCCAACTACGCGCCGCTGAAGGTCGCCGAGCTATTTCGCACGCTCGAGGCCCTGGCGCCTGGGCGCATCGACCTGGGGATCGGCCGCGCGCCGAACCAGGATCCGCGCACCGCGCTGGCGCTGCGCGGCAGCGAGACGGCGCTGGGCGCGGCCGACGACATCGCGCGGCTGGTGGCCGAGCTGGAGGGTTTCGCCGAGGTGGCGCCATCGCCGTTCCCCACCGACCACCCGCTGCGCGACGTGATCGCGTCGCCGGAAGGCGTGCCGTTTCCACCGATCTGGCTGCTTGGCTCCGGCCAGCGCAGCGCCCAGCTGGCCGCCGAGCGCGGGCGCGGCTTCGCGGCCGCCTATCACTTCAGCCCCGGCGAGGCCGCGCCGGCGATTCGCGCCTACAAGGCCGGCTTCCAGCCCAGCGTGTACTTCGCCCAACCGCACGCGCTGGCCAGCGTGTCGGTGATCTGCGCCGAGACCGACGATCTGGCCGAGGGTCTCAAGCTCGCCGGCGACCTGACGGCGCTGCGGCGCATCAACGGCGAGCGCGGCGCGCCGCCCACGATCGAAGAGGCGCGCGCCTACACGTTCACGCCCGAAGATCAGGAGAAGCTGCGCGTGTTCACCACAGTCTACGGCAGCCCGGCGCGGGTGCAGCGCGAGCTGAGCGACTTGGCGGCCCGGCTTGGGGCCGATGAGCTGACGATTGTGACCAGCATCGCAGACCACGCGCTGCGCCGGCGCTCATACGAACTGCTGGCCGAGGTGTTCGAGCTGCAGGGCCTCGCCAGCGCGCGCTAGAGCGCCAGCGAACATACCATGCGCGCAGACGCCACGCCGCCGATAGGCTCATTACTTTGTAAACAAAGTTTCCTTGTACTTCATTGTCATGTTGAGCGAAGCTTCACTCCCTCGATGATTCGGCGTCGTGGGAGCGGAGCTTCGTTCAGCATGACATGGCATTTCTTCGCTTCGAGCGATACAAATGCACTTGGACGAGCGCGGCCGGGTTGTCTACCGCTTGTTGTTGGTGTATCATGCCCATCGCAAAGTGAACGAATTGTTCAATCCAGGCCAATCGTTGGCGGAGACACGAGCATTATCTGTGCAATCGGTGCCATCTGTGGATGCTCGCTCTATCGGCAACATCCGCACGTTCGGCCGCACGCCAGCGGCGTCCAACACTATCAATGCCGCAGAGGAGCAGCCGGATGGCTCGTGAGTCCAGATATTTCACGCTGACCATGGAGTCGCTTAGGGCGATTGCAGGCTGGGCCGCGGATTGCGCCGAGAGAGCGCTGCCCACATTCGAGACACGCGCTGTGAGCGACTCGCGGCCCCGTGCGGCGATTGAAGGCATCCGCGAGTTCGCCGCCGGCAACAAGCGCACAGCCCGGCTGCGCTCGCTTGCCATGGAGGCGAACGCCGCTGCGCGCGAGGTCGGCATTCCCGCCGCAGCTGCTGCCGCCCGCGCCGCAGGCTTTGCGGCGGCGAGTGCGTACACACATCCGCTAGCGGATGTGCATCAGACCAAGCACATCGTCGGGCCGGCGGCGTATGCCGCACTGGCCCTCGAGCTCGACCACGCCGGCGATGCAAGTGTCGGCGACGCAGAGGTTCGCTGGGCGCTCGCGCACGCCCCGGCGGAAGTCCGCGAAGTCTTGCTGCACATGCCCGCTCGCCAAGCAGGCACGACCAGGCTGGATCTGCTGCTCTACGAGCTGGATGCGGGCATCCGCGCTCAGCAGCCGGCGCACTGATTTCGGCAAGCCTTTGGCCCTGAAGTCGGGTTTGGAAATACGCATGTTCGGCTACGCGCGGCGCCTGGCGTCTCTTCTGACGGCTAGATTGTAGGCTTCGCTCAGCAGTGGCCGGAGCGTTTCAAAGGTCGCATCGCTGGGGTTCAGCACGCAGAGAAACGACTGCGCCGCGTAGTCGGGGTGGGGCATGAGCGTGTCGAGCGCGGTAAAATCATACGCGCTGGTGTCGACCTTGCCGGCGCCAAACAACGACTGAAATGTCGACCTGCTGACGCCGATATTCAGGCGAAACACACCCGGCCGATCCAGATTCGACACCCGATCGCCCTCGTTGTCGGCGCTGGCGAGCGTGGCAAACGGCAGCATCCGATCGGCGCCGTAGAAAAAGAACGTGTAGCCCATCGCGGCCATGGTTTCGACACCCTCAAACGTGCCTGTGATGTAGCTGGTGATCGCTGCTTCGTCGAGCATACGCGCCCCGCCATTAGGAGTTACGCATTTGCGCTCTTCGCTTCGTCAAGCGACGAGATTGCAGCCTGCGGCAGCATGGTACTTCTCCATCCTCTGTATGCGGTTGTTCCACGTTTCGCGCAGAACAACCGCATACAATACACGAGGATAGTACCGCTTTGCCGAAGGCAGAACACGCCAACTGCGTAAGCCCTATTTATTTTCAACAACGTCCGTTATCGGACACAAACGGGCCGAGGCCTGGGTAACAAAGGCCCCAAACCCCGTTTAATGCTGTCTCAGCATTTGCCGTGCCGCCGATACGCCCCGAGTGCACGCGCGCAGGTAGCCGTGCACTGTGCCACGCGAAGCACGCTTCCAGTGCACGCCATGCCGGCGGCGCGCCCGGCCGGGCATCGCGCATGGCGTGAGAAGGAGTATGCCCGTGCATCCAACCACTGTGGCGCTACCAACGGCCGCGCCCGACCCACGCCACCGGCCGCGCTACCACTTTCTGCCGCCGGCCAACTGGCTGAACGACCCGAACGGCCTGATCCACTGGAATGGCGAGTACCACCTGTTCTACCAGTACAACCCGGCAGGCCCGTTCCACGCCCTGATCCACTGGGGCCACGCCGTCAGCGCCGATCTGGTGCACTGGCGCCACCTGCCGCTGGCGCTCGCGCCCGAGCCGGGCGGCCCCGACGAGCTGGGCTGCTGGTCGGGCTGTGCGGTAGATCACGACGGAGTGCCGACGCTGGTGTACAGCGGCAACAGCGCGGTCGGGCAGCGCGCCTGCGTGGCCACCAGCGCCGATGGGATGCAGACCTGGCAGAAGTTCGCCGGCAACCCGGTTATCGCCGCGCCGCCGCCCGGCCTCGATCTGGTGGAGTACCGCGATCACACGATCTGGCAAGAAGACGCGGTCTGGTATCAGCTGATCGGCAGCGGCATCCGTGGCGCCGGCGGCGCGGCGTTGCTATACCGCTCGGCCGACCTGTACGCCTGGGAGTACGTCGGCCCGCTGTGTGTCGGCGACGCGCGCACCACCGCCCCGGTATGGACCGGCTCGATGTGGGAGTGCCCCGATTTCTTCGAGCTCGGCGGCCAGCACGTGCTGGCTGTGTCGGTGTGGGACGCAGGGCAGCTCTACTACCCCGTGGCGTTTGTCGGTGACTACGCGCGCCACGCTTTCACGCCGGCGCGCCTGGGCAAGCTGGATTATGGCTCAAGCTTCTATGCGCCCCAGACATTCCGCGACGCGAGCGGCCGACGGGTGATGTTTGGCTGGATGCGCGAGCAGCGCGACGACGCGGCCCAGCGCGCGGCCGGCTGGTCGGGCGCGATGTCGCTGCCGCGGATCCTCGCGCTTGGCGCCGCCGGCGTGCTCGAGCAGCGCCCCGCGCCCGAGCTTGAGCAGCTGCGCGGCCGGCACATTCACGCGCAGGCCGTCGGTGTGGCCGAAACAAACGCGCTGCTGGCAGGTGTGTCGAGCGACACGATCGAGATCATGCTGGAGCTAGCGCCGGGCGACGCGGCCGAGGTAGGCGCGCTTATGCTGCGCTCGCCGGATGGCGCCGAGCAAACCCGGCTGAGCTACCACTGCGCCGAGCGCCGCCTGGCGCTCGACACCACGCGCGCCAGCCTGAGCGGCTCGGCCCACGGCGGCGTCGATAGCGGGCCGCTCGAGCTGGCGGCCGGCGAGCCGCTGCGGCTGCGGATCTTCGTCGATCGCTCGATCGTCGAGGTGTTCGCCAACGAGCGCGCGTGCGTGTCGGGGCGCGCCTACCCCACACGCGAGAGCAGCGCGGGCCTCGAGCTATTCGCCTCGGGGGGTAGCGCCACTGTGGTTGCACTCGACGCCTGGGAGCTTGGCGCGATCTGGTGAGCCGCCGGTTCACGGCGAGAGGCAGCTACGGCGCCGTGGCGCCGCGCAGCAGCCAGTCGAGCGACACAGCCAGGATGGCGCTCAGCGCCAGCAGCTCGGCGGCATTCGGCAGCGCCTCGCCATTTTCAATCCGGCTATACTGCGTCCGGCTGACGAATACCTGCTCGAGCTCCATGCGCGTCCGCAGCACATCCTGCGTTAAATCGAGCTGCTCGCGGCGCACACGCACGCGCGCGCCAATCGCCTGTGCGAGCGCGCGTCTGTGGCTGAGGTATTCTGCTGGAAGATCCTGCATCCGCTTGGGCATAGTCGCTCCAAGCGGAGCATCGCACAAATAGTGCGACCCTAGTCCCGTAGATGGGAACTTCCAGAGCTTCCTTTGAAACATAGCAATGCGAGCGGCGGCGCCGCTCGCAGGTGCAGTGGCCAGTGAGAAAAAGCAGCTCGGCGGCGCATGACCGCGGGCGAACGACCATACTACGCTGGCTACAAACGCGGCTAGCTGTGGCCCAGCCCCAATACCTTTCAAACATGGTGACCGGGAACGTTTGCCACAGAGGCGCAAAGACTCGAAGGCAACAGGAAGCTACACATGCTTCGCGCCTTCGAGTCTTCGTGGCTATTTGAAAGGTATTGGGCCTACCCCATCGTTGGCAGCGCGCCGACGATGCGCAGCGACAGGCCCTCGTAACCATCCAAGCGAATCGTCAGCTCGCCGGTCTTCGACAGGTCGCCCTCGACCGTCTCGTTGAGCATATCGACGACCGGGCCAGTCTGGACATTCGGCAGCACAATCGTCTCCTCGAGCGGCGCCGGCCCGAAGTTCAGCGCCGTCACCTGCGTGCCGCGCGCGTCGGGCAGCTCGTGCACCATCACCAGCAGGCTGGGGCTCGCCACCTCGGGAATGAGGATTTGGCGGCTGGCGTAGATACCATACGCCTGGCGCACCGCCAGCAGCCGCTGCAGCTGGCTGGCGAACGAGTCGGGGCGCTGCAGCTGCTCGTTGATCGGGCCATACAGCGTAGCCGCCCTGGGCAGCCCGGCCTGCGACGCCGCCGCATCGGGGTTGACATTCACCAGATCGTAGGCGCCGCGCTCGATCCAGCGCGTATCGCCGTCGGCCATCAGCGCCTCGACGGCCGCAGGCGCCAGCGGCAGCGCGCCCACAAGATCCCACCCCGACAGCGCGAACACCCCCGGCTGAAACGCGTTGTACATCACGAGCAGCAGGTGGATGCGCTGGATCTGCTGCTTCTGCTCGTCGGTCAGCTGGGTGAGATCGCGAATTCCCAGCGCCGCCGCGATCACGCTCACGCTAGTGCAGGCCACGCCGTTCGTAACAAAGCGCAGGTTGTAGGGCGTATTCTCGCCGGTGAGCCGCTCGTACATCTGGGTGCGCAGGTGCTCGCGCAGGATCTCGCCCGGCCAGCTCTGGCCGCCGAGCGAATACGTATCGTGGGCATGGAGCGTCCAGAAGTGCACCAGCTCGAGCGTCAGCTCGTCGTGGTTCTGCAGCGCGTGGATGAGCGACGCCGGGTCGATGCTGTACTCGTGCATGGTTCGCAGCATCAGGCGCAGGAACTCGGTATCGCCGGTGAGCAGCGCGTGATGGTAGGCCGGCCGGGTGATGAAATCGTACGACAGATCGGCGCCACCCTGCGACATAGCCGCGATATCGTCGACCGTCAGGTTGAGCTCCTGGAAGGAAAAGCCGCCAGCCTTGCGCACCATGCCGCCGATCAGCCGGTTGCCGACCAGCGACAGCGGGTGGCCTTCCGACCACGCCGGCCCCTGGAGGCGGCGCTCGACGCCGAGAAAGCCATTCGCGTCGAGCCGCAGCACGCGCGCGCCCAGCGTGTCGAGCGAGTGCAGGGCATCGCCGATGATCATGCGCTGTGCGGCGAAGGTCGGGTCGAGCCAGTTGAGCGACGGCTGGCCTTCTTTGAAGTAGTGCAGGTACACCCAGCGCCGGGCCACGCCGTCGACGCCACCGATCACGCCGGTGGCGCTCCAGTCGGTTTCCTTGACGCCCGGCTCGAAAAAGATCACCCGCCGCAGCTGCCCGACGATATAGCCCTTGTCGCGCAGCAAGTCGACGGTGGCCGGCGAAAGGTTGACAGCCTCGCGGCCCTCTGGCACGTCGGGCAGCAGCGGCCAATCCTCCTGCTGGATCTCGATCATATGGTACAGGCCAGGGTAGTCGCCAAACTGCATGGTCGCCAGGCGAAAATCGGCGCCCTTGCCGGTATGCGCCGGAACGATATCGTCGATCACCACGGCATTGCGCGCGGCGGCGGCCCGGCTCATCGCGATAAACTCTTCTTCGGTGCCGAAGGCCGGGTCGATCGCAAGGCTGATCCGATCAAAATTTCCGTCGATCGTCGGCGTAAACTCGTGGCCGCGTATGCCGCCGGCTAGCTTCATTGGCCCGGTATGCACGCCTTGGATGCCAATCGCCGAGAGCGCGCTCCACAGCTGATCGCCGCCAAGGGTGTGCAGCACCGAATCGCCCTCGCGAGTGATGATCGAGGCCGGGTAGGCAGTGAACCAGACCGAAGCCAGCGCCGACGCCGCGCGCGGGCGCGTTTCGGCGTAAGGCTGCTGCCACAGGCGCGCCTGGCCGGCGTAGCGGGTCGCGATCGTTTTGGCGTTGTGGAGCATCGATTGCTCGACAAGCCAGTCGATATACTCAGGGTCGGGCTGTGTCATATATCCATCCAGCGAATTCAGTACGGTACCGTATGCCCATCATAGTACTACACTTTACGGCGTTCGGCGCTGGGTTCTGGCCAATTTAGCAGGGCAAGTGCAAAATCTGTTGCACCTTCCCTGCAGTGCGGCGGTTTCGGCGGTGAACATGTGCGGCGAGTTTGCGCGCCGCCGCGCCGCACGCTATACTGCCAGCCGATGAGTGAGTGCGCTGGCAGCGGTGGGCAGATATGACGACGGGCGGACAACCAAGGCAGCAGCAGGCGCGCGGCGACGCAGCGGTGTTGCTCGCCACCAAGCTGCTGAGCCCGCCGATCCGGCCTGGCCTGGTGCCGCGCCCGCGCCTGGCCGAGCGGCTACGCCAGGGCCAGCGCGGCCCGCTCACGCTGATCTCGGCGCCGGCCGGCTCGGGCAAAACCACGGCGATCTGCACCTGGCTGGCTGCATCCAGCGCGCGCAGCGTGTGGCTCTCGCTCGACGCCGAAGACAACGACCCGGCGCGCTTCTGGTCGTATGTCTGCGCCGCCTGCGATCGGCTGGCGCCCGGCTGTGGCGCGCCGGCGCTGGGGCTGCTGCGCGCACCCCAGCCCGCTCCGCTGCCAGTGGTGGCGTCGACGCTGCTCAACAGCCTGGCGCTGCTGCCGCCCGGCGATGCGCCAGAGCGCGCCTACGTGCTGATCCTCGACGACTACCAGTTTATCGAAGCCGCGAGCATCCACGAGTCGCTGGCGCTGCTGGTCGAGCGCCTGCCGCCGCAGCTGCACCTGGCGATCACCGCGCGCGCCGACCCGCCGCTGCCGCTGGCGCGCCTGCGGGCGCGCGGGCTGCTGACCGAGCTGCGCGCCAACGATCTGCGCTTCAGCCTCGACGAAGCCAGCACGCTGATCCGCGACGTGTCGGGGCTGCGCCTGAGCGAACGCTCGATCGCGGCGCTCGCAAGCCGCACCGAAGGCTGGGCCGCCGGGCTGCAGCTCGCGGCGCTCGCGCTGCACGAGCAGAGCGACCCCGAAGCGTTCGTGGCGGCGTTTGCCGGCAGCCACCACTACATCGTCGACTACCTGGCCGGCGAAGTGATCGGCCAGCAGCCCGCGCATATTCGCGCGTTTCTGCTGCAAACCGCCATCCTCGAGCAGCTGTGCGGCCCGCTGTGCGATGCGCTGCTGGGGATCGACGGCGCGCCGCAGGCGCCTAGCCGCCTTCAACACGCCCCGGCCTACAGCCAGCTGATCCTGGCCGAGCTCCAACGCAAAAACTTGTTTCTGGTGCCGCTCGACGCCGAGCGGCGCTGGTATCGCTACCACCAGCTGTTCGCCGACGTGCTGCGCGCGCGGCTGTACGAAACCGCGCCGGAGATCGTTCCCACGCTGCACCAGCGCGCGGCCGCCTGGTATGCCGGCGAGCTGGCGCGCTCGGGGCCGGCCTACCTCGACGCTGCCGTGCGCCACGCCATTGCTGGCGGCGATAGCGCGGCGGCGGCCGGGCTGATCGAGCAGAGCGCCGAGCAGCTGCTGCGCCACGGCAGCTTCGCCGAGCTTATCCAGCTGCTGCGCGCGCTGCCGGCCGCCACGGTCCAGCGCTCGCCGTCGCTGAGCATCCTGCTGGCGCGGGCGCTGTTCGGCGCCGCCGAGCCCGACGCGCTGCCGCCGCTGCTCGACGCAATCGCCGCCGAGCTGCCGGCGGCTAGCCTGCCCGAGGCCGAGCGCCGCAGCATCGGCGCCTGGGCGGTGGCACTCGAGAGCCAGCTCCTGCGCGTGCGCGGCAGCTATGCCGCCGCAATCGCCCGCGCCAACGAGGCGCTGGCGCTGCTCGACGAAGGCGACCGCCACGCCCGTGGATTTGTGACCATGGGCCTGGCGCTGGCGCTGCACATGAGCGGCCAGCTGCGCGCGGCGGTCGCGCCATACCAGGCCGCGATCGGCCTGCTCGACGCCGCAGACCGCCACAATGCGATCACCACCCGCTGCCTGCTGGGCCTGCTCTACCGCAGCCTGGGCCGCTGGGCCGACGCAGCCGCGACCTTCACGCAGGCGCTGGCATGCGCCGAGCAGCACGTGCTCGGCGCGGCGGTTCGCCTGCCGACGGCAGGCTGGGCGATGATTGGCTTGGGCGAGCTGGCCTACGGCCGCGACGACCTGGCCGAGGCCGAGCACCAGCTCGAGGCCGGGGTGGCGCTGGCCAAGCAGGGCGGCGTGCGCGATGCGCTGCCGTTTGGCTATGCCACGCTGGCGCTGCTGCGCCAGGCCCAGGGCCGGCCCGAGCAGGCGCGCGCCACCAGCGCAGCCTTTCTGAGCTTCGCCGCGCACGATTTCAACCTGCCGCTGGTGGTGGGCTGGGCCGGCGCCGTAGACGCCCGGCTGGCGCTGGTGCAGGGCGATCTTGGCCGCGCCAGGCAGTGGGCCGGCGGCTACACACCGCCGCCAGGCGCGCTGTTCCTCTCGCAGGCGTTCGAGCTCGTTACGTACCTGCGCATCCTGGTGGCCGCCGGCCGCGCCGCCGAGGCGCTCGCGCTGATTGACGAACGGCTGCCGGCGGCCGAAGACGGCGGCGATGCCCTGCTCGCGATCGAGCTGCTGCTGCTGCGCGCGAGCGCGTGCGGCGCGCTTGGCCAGGCCAAGGCAGCCCACGCCGCACTTGGCCGCGCGCTCGAAATGGCCGAGCCGATCGGCGCGCCGCGCCTGCTGCTCGACGCGGGTGCGCCGACCGTCAGCCTGCCGGCCAGCGCCGGCCCCGAGCCGCGCGACGCAGCCAGGCGCGCTGGCGCGCTGGCCGAGCCACTTACGCCACGCGAGCTCGAGATCCTGCGGCGCGTGGCCGCCGGCCAATCGAACCAGCAGATCGCCGACGCGCTGGTGCTGAGCGTCGGCACCGTGAAAACTCACCTGCACCACCTGTACGGCAAGCTCGACGCTCGCGACCGGACACACGCCGCCGCTCGCGCCCGCGAGCTCGGGCTACTCGACGAGAGCTGAGGCGAGTATGGTTTCACGCATTGCCGATCGGCTTGGAGCAGCCCGCGGATTACTGTTCCCGCGCGACTTCCGGCTGTTCGTGCTCGGCCAGAGTATCTCGCAGGTTGGCGACCAGTGCTATTTGCTCGCGCTTGCGTGGCTGGTAGCTCAGCGCAGCGGCTCGGCCGCTACCCTGGGCCTCGTGCTGTCGGCCGCTGCGGTGCCGCGCGCGCTGCTTATGCCATTCGGCGGCGCGCTGGCCGACCGGCTGTCGCACCGCCGGCTGCTGCGCTTTGTCAACCTGGCGCTGGCGGCGCTGCTGCTGGCGCTGGTGGGGCTGGCCGGCGCAGGCACCGCGCCGCTGTGGACGATCGCGCTGGTGGCCGTGCTCGTGGGCGGCCTCGAAGGGCTGCTCACCCCTGCGGCCTACTCGATGACACCGCTGCTGGTGCCTGGCAAAGTGCTGGCGCAGGCCAACGCGCTGTTTCTAGGCAGCATGCTCGTGTGCGGGATCGTCGGCCCGCTGGCGGGCGGCTGGCTGCTGCAGAACGCGGGCGCCGCGCTGGCATTCGCCATCGACAGCGCCAGCTTTTTCGCCGTGGCAGGCCTGCTGACGCTGATGCGCCCGATGCCACAAGCGCCGCGCGCCCGCGCTACGCTGCTCGACGATATTCGCCCCGTGGCCGCCAGCATTCGCGCCGACCGCGAGCTGGCGCTGTATGTCGCCCTGATGCTGCTCGGCAACCTCGCGCTGGCTGGCCCGCTCGACGTCGGCTTCGTGGCCATGGCGCAGGGGCCGCTTCACGGCGGGCCCGAGCTGCTCGGCACGGCGATGGCGCTGTTCGCGGGCGGGTCGCTGCTGGGGACGCTGCTCGGCGGAGTGATCGGGCGGCCCGCGCGCCGCGTGGCGAAGCTGTTTGGCGGCATTCTCGCAAGCGGGCTGCTGCTCGCGCTGATGAGCCTGGCCACCACCACGCCGCTGTTTATGGCGATTGCCGCGCTGCTAGGGGCCGGCATCGGGCTGATCGACGTGCTCGCGCAGACGAGCATTCAACAGCGCGCCGCGCCCGATCAGCTTGGCCGTGTGCTCGGCGCGACACTATGCGCCGGCAAGCTGCTCGCGCCGCTCTCGACAGCGCTCGCCGGCCTGATTGCTGATCGCAGCGTGCCGCTGCTGTTTGCCGCTGCCGGCGGGCTGTGGGTCGCCACCACCCTGCTGCTGGCGCTGGTTGCGCGCCGCGCCGTGCAGGCTAGCGCAGGCACGGCCGTGGTGGGGTAGTGGCCGCTCTAGCTACGCGCCGCCGCCGCCACAAAGCAGGCGAGCGCCAGCACCAGCGAGAGCGGGCCGAACAGCGCGGCCTCGCCGCCGCTAGCCGATGCAAAATTGCCCAATGTGTTGAGTACCATGTAGATCGTTATGACCCACGCCAGGATCTTGACCAGCCGCGAGGCAGGCGCGCCCCCCGAGAGCCCGGCCCTGCGGCGAATGATCAGCGCGCAGCCGCCGAGCACGGCCACTGCAGCCAGGCTGGCGAGCCGCAGCCCTGGCGTAAGCGCCGCCTGGCTGCCGCCCCAGGCCATGCTGATCGGCAGCGCGCCCAGCGCGAGCAGCAGCTGAAGCAGCATCCCCAGCAAAAAGCCAACCGTCGCCACCTGCCCTGCGATCCGCGCCGCCGATGCTGAAAATAGCCGCTGTGTCATTGCGTTCTCTTTACGTATTTCCAATAAGGGGCTTGGAAATTGGCCATCATCCAGCGGGAGGTTTGGAGGGTCTGCGACCCTCCAAAGGTTTTCTTTTTTCGCGCTGTGGCAGAGCCGCCGCTCTGCCACAGCGCGAAACAGCATCCGCGAGGGCGGCAAAGCCGCCCCCGCGCCCCACCAAGCGGGATGATTATGTATCGTGCTGCCGCAGGCGAATGTGTGCAATTATACCACGCACACCAGAGGCGCCTGAGTAGAAAGGAAGCCATCAGTGCTTGAACCACCCGACCTTCACGAAACCGCGATCAGCGCCTGCCTCGGCGCGGCGTATGGCCTGTCGATCGCCGAAATTGTGTTTCTGCCGCTCGGCGCCGACCCCGACACCGCCGTGTATCGTGCCGTTGCGAGCGATGGCCGCGTCTACTTTCTGAAGCTGCGCCGCGGCCACTTCCCCGAGGCGAGTGTCAGCATCCCGTACTGGCTGGCGCAGTCGGGCATGCGCCAGCTGATCGCGCCGATCGCAGCCCGCGCAACCGGCGCGCTGTCGGCGCCGCTCGCGCCCTTCACCGCAATCCTCTACCCATTCATCAGCGGCGAGTCCGGCTGGGATGTGGCGCTGTCGCCGCGCCAGTGGGCCGAGTTCGGCGCCAGCCTGCGCCAGCTGCACGCCGCGGCGCCGCCGCCGGCTCTGCTCGCCACGGTTCCGCACGAAACCTACACCCCGGCCTGGCGCCAGCTGCTCGCGGCCTTTCTCCAGCAGGCGGCCGGGCAGCCATTCGCCGACCCGGTGGCGGCCGAGTTCGCGCGGCTGCTTGTGGCACAGCAGCGCACCATCCGGCAGCTGATCGCCCGCGCCGAACAGCTCGCCGGCATGCTGCGCCGGCAGCCGCCCGACCTGTGCCTGTGCCACGGCGACATCCACGCCGGCAACCTGCTGATCGACCCTGCCGGCCAGCTCTACCTGGTCGATTGGGACACGCTGGTGCTGGCGCCGAAAGAGCACGACCTGATGTATATCGGCGCGGGGATCGGCGGCATCTGGAACAGCGACGCGGAGGCGGCCCAGTTCTATGCAGGCTATGGCCCGGCGGCTATCAGCCCGGCGGCGCTGGCCTACTACCGCTACGAGCGCATCGTGCAAGACATCGCCGTCAGCTGCCAGCAGCTGCTCGCCAGCGCCGCCGGCGGCGACGACCGGCCGGTAGTGCTGCGCCAGATCGCCGGCCAGTTCGCGCCCGGCAACGTCGTGGCCGTCGCCATCGCCACCGACCAGCGCGCATTCGGCCAGGCGGACAGTGTCAGCTAGCCATCAGCATATGCGCAGCAGCGGCCATGCTATAATTGGCCGCGAGATCGGCGCTGGCATAGCATGTGCAATATCGCCGGCAGCCTTTCAGACAACAATGAGGTGTACCGTGCCCAAGTGGAGCGATTTCGGAAATATCTTCTCGACGCTGCGCGAGATCGACGTCAACGCCATTCGGGAAGAAGCTGAGCGGCCGTTCGTGATCACCTGTATTGGGCATAACACCGCGCTCGACGCCCTCGACCGGCTGCTGCACCAGGGCCACGAGCGCTACCCCGCCGCCGGCCCCGACCCGCTCGATATCGTGCCGCTCGCGCGCGCCGCCGAGCGCGCCAACGGCCTTGGCTCCGTCGATATGCTGATACTGGCGATCGACGCGCGCAACACCCTCTCGGCTGCCGAGCTGGCCGCGTTCGGCCGGCTTGAGGCGCTGCCGGTGCCGTTTCTCGTAGCGCTGCTGTATGGCGACCAGACGCAGGCCGGGCAGGCGTTCCTCTCGCCAATGCTGCGCGCGCGCACCGTCGCCATCCTCGACCCGCAGGCGCTCGACGCCGCCGACCGGCTCGCCACCGCCGTGCTGGCGCGCCTGCCCGGCGAGCTGCACCTGGCCGCGGCGCGCCTGCTGCCCGGCCTGCGCGCGATCTTCGCCCGCGACCTGATCAGCAGCGTGGCCTTCACCAACGCCACCTACGCGCTGGCCTCGGGCCTGCCCGAGCAGATCCCGCTGGTGAATGTGCCCTTCGCCGCCGCCGATATCCTCGTGCTCACGAAAAACCAGGCGCTGCTGGTCTACCGGCTTGCGCTGGCCTACGGCGCACCACCCGACTTCCAGGCGCGCATCCGCGAGGTGCTGCCGGTGGTCGGCGGGGCGTTCCTGTGGCGCCAGGCCGCGCGCAGCCTGGTTGGCCTCATTCCGGTGTGGGGCCTGGTGCCAAAGATCGCGGTGTCCTACGCCGGCACCTACACCACTGGCGTCACTGCGTGGCGCTGGTACGAAAGCGGCGACCTCGTCTCCACCGAGCAGATCAAGCGCATCTCGAGCGAGGCGATAGCACAGGGCCGCAAGCGCGCCGCCGAGCTGATCGCGCGCGCGCGCAGCAGCGCCGCCGAGATTGGCGCCGCTGAGCGCCCTAGCCTCGGCGAGCGGCTCGGGCGGCTGAACCCGTTCCGCCGCAAGCCGCGCGAGCTACCACCATCACAGTAAGCCCCATAGATACTGCCAAGTTCGCAGGAGGAAGAGTGGAACGGTTCATCATCGAAGGCGGGCGCCAGCTTGCCGGCACCGTCACGCCCGCCGGCAATAAAAATGCGGCGCTGCCGCTGCTGGCCGCCACACTGCTGGCCGAGCGCGAGGTGGTGCTGCACAACCTGCCGCAGATCGGCGATGTCGGCATCAAAATCGCCCTGCTGCGCAAGCTCGGCGTGGCGATCGAGCAGCGCGCCGGCCACAGCTGGGCCTTCGCGGCCGGTGCGGTTGGCGCCGCCGAGCCCGACACCACCATGGCGCGTAAGATCCGCACCTCGATCCTGCTGGCCGGCCCGCTGCTGGCCCGCCGCGGTTATGTCACGCTGCCGCGCCCCGGCGGCGACATGATCGGCCGCCGCCGGCTCGACACGCACTTCCTGGCGCTGCGCGGCCTCGGCGCCACGATCGAGGTTACGCCAACCGAGTACATCCTGCGCGCCCAGCGGCTGCGCGGCGCCGATCTCTTTCTCGACGAGATGAGCGTCACCGCCACCGAGCAGGCGATCATGGGCGCGGTGCTGGCCGAGGGCACCACCACGATCTGCAACGCCGCTTCCGAGCCACACATCCAGGATCTGTGCCACTTTTTGAACATGCTCGGCGCGCGCATCGATGGCATCGGCACGAACATGCTCACGATCGACGGCGTCGCCCGGCTCGGCGGCGGCGAGTATACGATCGGCCCCGATTTCATGGAAGTCGCCTCGTTCATCGGCCTCGCCGCCGTCACTGGCAGCGCACTGCGCATCGCCGGCGCCCGCCCGCGCGACCATCGCATGACCCGGATCGCCTTTGGCAAGCTCGGCGTGCGCTGGGACGACGACGGCGACGATATTGTGGTGCCCGACGGCCAGGATCTGCACGTGCAGGAAGACGCGCACAACGCCATCCCAAAGATCGACTCGGCGCCCTGGCCCGGCTTCAACCCCGACCTGATCAGCATCGCGCTGGTGGTGGCAACCCAGGCGCGCGGCACCGTGCTGATCCACGAGAAGATGTTCGAAAGCCGGCTGTTCTTCGTCGACCGGCTGATCTCGATGGGCGCAAAGATCGTGCTGTGCGACCCGCACCGCGCCGTGGTAGTGGGGCCAAGCCAGCTGTACGGCGAGCCGGAAGGCCTGCCCAGCCCCGACATCCGCGCCGGCATGGCCCTGCTGATCGCCGCGCTGTGCGCGCAGGGCCGCAGCGTGATCTACAATATCGGCCAGATCGACCGCGGCTACGAGCGCATCGAGCAGCGGCTCCAGCAGCTTGGGGCACAGATCGAGCGAGTATGATACAATAGCGCGGCAATCCCTGGCTAGTGTCAACCAAACGGCCCTGTAGTAGGCCTTATTGGAAATAACATGGTGGGGGCTTGGGGCCCGAGGCCTCCAAAAATCCTCTCCTGGTGGGGCTTTGCCCCTCCGAATGATTATTTCCGATGAAGCCTCTTGGAGACAGACGTGGCGCCCCAACACGAATCGATAGGCACAATTTTGATCGCCGACGACGAGAGCGCGACGATCGATATGCTCACCGACCTGCTCACCGAAGAAGGCTACCAGGTGAAAGGCGTCGGCAGCGGCACCGCCGTGCTCGAACAGCTGAAGGGCGATCATGGCTACGGGCTGCTGCTGATGGATCTGCAGATGCCTGGCATCAACGGCCTCGATCTGTTCGAGCGGCTGCGCAAAGAGGGTAGCGATATCCCGGTGATCCTGATCACCGCGCACGGCACCTCGTCGATCGCGATCCGCGCCATGCAGATGGGCGTGTACGATTACCTGCAAAAGCCCTTCGACCTCGACGAAGTGCTGGTGGTGATCAAGCGCCTGTTCGAGCACCAGGAGCTGGCCTCACGCGTGAAATCGCTCGAGCAGCGCGCTGATCTGCGCGAGCGCATGATCGGCCGCAGCCCAGCCATGAGCCAGATCTACAAGACGATCGGCCGCGTCGCTGCCTCCGATGCCTCGGTGCTGATCACCGGCGAGACCGGCACCGGCAAGGAGCTGGCCGCCAACCTGATCCACCAGAACTCGGCCCGCCGCAACGGCCCGCTCGTGAAAGTCAACTGCGCGGCGCTGCCCGAGACGCTCATCGAAAGCGAGCTGTTCGGCCACGAGAAAGGCGCCTTTACCGGCGCGGTGGCCCAGCGCAAGGGCCGCTTTGAGCAGGCCCACAAGGGCACGATCTTTCTCGACGAAGTCGGCGAGATCACCCTGCCGGTGCAGAAAAAGCTGCTGCGCGTGCTGCAAGAGGGCGAGATCGAGCGCGTCGGCGGCACCGGCGTGGTCAAGGTCGACGTGCGCGTCGTCGCCGCGACTAACCGCGATCTGCTCGATGAAGTCAAACAGGGCAATTTCCGCGAAGACCTCTACTACCGCCTGAATGTGATCAACATCCACATGCCGCCGCTGCGCGAGCGCCGCGGCGATATCCCCATCCTGGTCGAGCATTTCCTCGATAAGTACCGCTACAAGCCCGGCGCGCCGCTTACCAAGATCTCGGAAGAGGCGCTTGCGCGGCTCGAGCGCTACGACTGGCCCGGCAATGTGCGCCAGCTCGAAAACGAGATCGAGCGCGCCGTGGTGCTCTCGCAGGGCAATGTGATCACCAGCCACGATCTGAACCTCTCGCAGCACGGCATTCCCACCCAGGTCGATCTGGCCACGCGCGTGCGCAACCGCGAGCGGCTGCTCGACGTGCTCGCCGAGGTCGAGCGCGTGATGATCTACGAAGCGCTTCAGCAGAGCGACGGCGACGAAAAAGACGCCGCCCAGCGGCTTGGCCTGGCGATCGACGATTTTCAGAAACGGCTGCACGCCGCACAGTAAACCAGCGTGCCGCCAACGCGTCGACGCAGGTGGCATGGCCACCTGCGTCGATGTATCTGCCTCCACCCTCGGTTTCGGGTAGGCCTGAGCGCGCACCGCGGGCGCCAGGCTATGGCACACATATTGCTTATAGAGGTTATGGGCGCAGCACCTGGTAGATCACCAGTACCTGAGGCCCTGAGCCGTCGCGTAGCACAACCTCGATCGCATCAGCTGGCAGCGTGCCGCGGCTCAGCGGGTCGAAGCCTGGCTGGCCTTCGAAGTAGTAGTAGTACGTGCGGCCACCCACCGAAAATCCGCGCATGGCGCTCTGCCGGGCGGTGACGCCGGGCGCAAGCTCGACCAGTGGATCGCTCACATCGCCATTCACACGGGCCCAGATCGCCTCACGAACAGTTTGAATATCGGCGCTGCGCGCAAGTGGCAAGCGGCTAGGAAGCGTGGAAATGATCAGGAGAAGCGCGACGGCAATGCCGGCCCCGACAAGCACAAAGATTCCCCAAAACAGCGCCGGGTTGGCGCGCAGAACTGGCACCGGCCGCGCTTGCGCGACTCCTTGGGCGGGTACGTTGATCATTCGATGCCCTCCTGCTCCGGCGCCCGCTCTGGTAAGCTCCAGCCGTAGCGCCGCGTCTACCGGCCCCTGTCAGCAGATAACGTGCCATCGCCATCGAGTGTACGCCTGCGGGTCGTAACCGGCGATGAGTCCGCGCTGATGCCCGGCTGATGCGCCGATTGTGATACTGATAGGACGAATACAGCAGCCGCGAGGTTTCAGGTATGATGGATATGAGCATGGGCATGAATCTGCTGCCCCAGCAGCAGATGAAAGCATCGCCGGCGCTGATCGCGCTGAATAATATGCTGGTTCTCTCAACACAAGAGCTCCAGCAGCTCGTGCAGACCGAGCTGGAAGACAACCCGGCGCTCGAGCAGGCCGAGAGCGACGAGGCGCTGTGCAGCCGCTGCGGCCGGCCGCTCAGCGGCGCTACCTGCATTTACTGCCTGCACGAAGATATGAAGCTGGCCGAGGCCGAGCGCGATGACTCGAGCGCCGCGCCCGCCGACGACGAGTTCGACCCGCTGCTGGCGATCGCCGCGCCCTCGACACTGCGCGAATCGCTTGAGCGCGACCTGCATATCAGCCTGCCCGAGGCCGACCACAGCATCGCCGATTACCTGATCGGCTCGCTCGACGAGCACGGCTTCCTCGATGGCGCGCTAGACGAGCTTGCCGACGCGCTGCGCGTCGCCCCCGAGCAGATCGAGCAGGTGCTGCTGAAGCTGCAGGATCTGGCGCCGGCCGGCATTGGCGCGCGCAATGTTCAGGAGTGCCTGCTCATCCAGATCGACCGCCTCGAGCGCCAGGGTGTCAGCAACCCGCACCTCCGCGCGATCATCCGCGATCACTGGTTCGACCTAGGCGAGCACCGCTACGGCGCGATCGCCCAGGCGCTCGGCATCAGCTACGACGACGTTGTGGCCGCGCGCGATTTCATGCGCCAGTACCTGCGGCCGTTCCCGCTCGAGCGCACCAACGACGGTGCCAGCAGCGCCGATACGTCGTTCGTGCTGCCCGACGTGGTCATCCGCGAAGAAAACGGCCAGCTCGTGGCCGAGGTGGTCGAGTCGCGCCGCTTCTACCTGCGCCTCAACCCGCTCTACCAGGAGCTTGCCCAGTCGGCCGGGCGCCAGCAGCACAATATCTCGGCCGAGGAACGCGAGCACCTCAGCGTATTCGTGACGCGCGCGCGCCTGTTCCTGACGAATATGCGCCAGCGCCGCGAGACCATCCGGCGCATCGCCGAGTTTCTGATTGAGCGCCAGGAGGCCTACCTGCGCTATGGCGTGCGCCACCTCGCCCCGCTGACACGCGCCGAGGTGGCCGCCGCGCTGGGCGTGCACGAGTCGACGGTGAGCCGCGCCACCGCCAACAAGTACGTGCAGATTCCCAGCAAAGCGATCGTGCCGTTCAGCCATTTTTTCACCGCCTCGCTGTCGATCAAGGATATAATTCAAGAGCTGATTGCCAACGAGAGCACGCCGCTGACCGACCAGGACATCGTCGAGATTTTGCGCGACCGCGGCATGGATGTGGCCCGCCGCACTGTGACGAAGTATCGCGGCCAGCTCGGCATCCTGCCCTCGACGCTGCGCTAGCGGAAGGTGCAACACAGTGCCACAACGCATACGTCATATCGCCGCCGGGGCCGTTGGCGCGCTGGCCGCGCTGGTTGCCGCACGGCTGCTGCTGCGCCTGCTGGCCGCGCGCCCCGATAACCCGGTGTTTGGGCCGTTTCTGGCGCTCACCGCGCCGCCCGCGTGGCTGGCCACGCTCGACGCCGGGCAGCCGCGCTTTGGCGCCACGCTCGAGATCTCGACCCTGGCGCTGCTGGCGGCGCTGATCGCGGCAGCGCTACTGATTGCCGGGCTGCGGCGGCGCGCCCAGCGCCATCTGGAGGAAAACTCGTGAACACAACCCTGTGGCAGCTGCTCTCGACTCTGGCGATTATCATGGGGGTGTGCGTGGTGATCGCGCTGCTCGGACTGCTGATGCTGGTGCGGCAGATCCGCCAGCTGCGCATCCCGCGCGATGCCGATTTCTTCACCACGATGCGCTACGTGCCACTGCCGCTGGTGGTGCTGCTCGACTTGCTCGATTTCGGGCTGGACATCTTCTCGGCGCCGATCATGTGGATGGTGCTCGACCGCATGGGCCTGCCCAATTTGCGCAACAAGGCCGTGATCGAAGCGCTCATCCCGTTCACCAATGTCATCCCGACGTTCACCGCCAGCTGGCTCGCCGCGCGGCTGTTCAACCTTGGCGAGCAGCACTGGTCGTACGCCGAGCGCTACCGCGAGCTCGCCGGCCCGCGCACGATCGACATGGACGACCCGCGCCGCTGAACGCCTCTTCGAGGCTCCCGAAGAAATTCCGGGGCCTTAAAGTCTATTGACGTGCAGCGCAGGTTGCGCTACAGTATCAGCGCCAGGCCAATTGCATTCTGAAACACAGCGATCGAGGAGGCATTGTGGATCTGCTTCAGCTGCTCACCCTGCTCGTCATCGCCGGCATCTGCGGCGCGATCGCCCAATGGATCGTCGCGTTCAGCCCCGGCACTCTGCTGGTATCGATTATCGTCGGCGTGATTGGCGCATATCTCGGCACGGTGCTCGCCAATTTGCTGCGCATTCCCAACCTGATCCCGCCGCTGCTAATTGGCAACCAGCCGTTCAGCCTGCTCTGGGCGCTGCTCGGTTCGGTCGCGCTGCTGTACGCGCTGAAGCTGTTGCGCAACAGCGGGCGCTCGCGGCTGTTCGCGCGTCGCTAAGCCGCGTGGCGCACAAAGCCAGAGCCACCGCCTACGCCAGCCAGTCAGTTGCTGTATGTGGGGGTTCGGGGGCGGCTTTGCCGCCCCCGAATTTTCATTTGCGATGCTCGCCCGGCGAAGCCGGGCAGGCATCGCAAACGAAGTCAGGACATTTTTCTCGATCTCGATTGAGTGCGCGGCCGGCAGCGAGACTCGGAACGTGCTGCCGCCGGGGCTGCTGCTCACCGAGATCGAGCCGCCGTGCCGCTCGACGATGCTATAGCTTACGGCCAGCCCCAGGCCAACATTGGTGCGCTTCGTGGTGTAAAACGGCTCGAAGATCAGCTTGGCCTCGTTCTCGGTGATCCCCGGCCCATTGTCGATGAAGTCGATCAGCACGCGCGCCGCGCTGTCGCCGTTCTCTTCAGAGCGCGTCCGGATCGTCAGCCGGCCGCCGCTGGGCATTGCCTCTACCGCGTTGATAATCAGGTCGTGGAACACCTGCTTCAAGTGCCCGCCGATCGCCATCACGCGCGGTAGCCGATCGTGCCAGTCGCGCTCGAGCAGCACGTGGTGCTGCTGCAGCTGCGGCGCCAGGCCGGCCAGCGCGCCGTCGAGCAAGCTGTGCACCGAGCTGGGCCGCATGTCGTCGACGGCCGGGCGGTGCAAGTCGAGCATGCGCCGCACAATCGCGGTGAGCCGGTCGACTTCCATCTGGGCCATGCTCAGCAGCCGCTCGCGCTTGTCGTCGGCAAACTGGCGGCTCACGAGCAGGTGCAGCGTGTTGTGCAGCGCCTGCAGCGGGTTATTGATCTCGTGCGCGATCGAGGCGGTCAGGCGCGTCATTCCGTCAAGCTTCTCTTGCTGGGCCTGGCGCTGGGCCTGGCGCTGCAGCTCGGCGCTGTTGCGAATAGCCAGCATGAGGTAGCGCGTGTTGTCGTAGCCGAGCACGCCGGCGGCCAGCGACACCAGCACATTGTAGCCGCTGCGTGTGCGCAGGTAGCCTTCGTAGTCGGCCACGCGCCCGGCCAGCACGTCGGCAATCGTCACGCCAGCGCGGCCGGCACGGTTCGGCGCGATCAGCCGGGCCGGCGCGATCGCGGCCAGCTCGGCCTGGCTGTAGCCGCTCAGGCGCTCGGCCGCCGGGTTGGACGCCACGATCGTGCCCGACGCCAGATCGATCAGCAGCAGCGCGTCGGGGGCGTTCTGAAATATTGCGCCGTAGCGCCCAGCCGACTCGATCGCCGTGGCGTAGCGCTGCACTTTCTCGATCGCCGGCGCGATCAGCGCGGCGGCCGCCACCAGGTACTGCAGCTCTTCTTCGCCAAACGCCACCGGGCGGCTCACGATCTCGATCGCGCCATATACCGCGATATCGGTTTTCAGCGCCACGCAGCACAGCACCTGCTCGCGATCGTCGAGCAGCCGCTGCTCCCACAGCGCCAGCTCGCGCAGATCGGTGGCTTGGCGCAGCCGCGGCACGCCGTCGGCCAGCACCTGCCCCACCAGGCCAGGGTCGTCGCGCAGCTCGTCGAGGTCGGTAAGCGCGCGCCCGCTGGCATTCAGCGTCGCCACTTGCTCGATCCCCGGCGACTCGCCGTCGCGCAGCAAGACATAGCCGCTGGCATCGGGCAGCGTCTCGCTCAGGTGCTCAAGGGTGATCTGCAGCAGCGCCGGCACATTTTTCGCCGCAAGCAGGGCATTGCTCAGGTTGTACAGCCGCACCAGGAACTGGGTTCGCCGCTGCGACTGCAGCTGGATCTGCATGTACTCGATGATCCACGCCGCCTGGTAGGTGAGCGCGATCATCGAGTCGAGATCGGTGCTGGTGTACGCCTGCTTCTCGGCGCGCCGCGCGGCCGTCAGCACGCCGAGCACGCGCCCGCGCACGGCGATCGGCACACACATCCCCGAGAACAGCGCATTGTTGCGCCAGCTGCTCTGCATATCGAACGGCAGCGGGCTATCGGGCTCGAGCAGCAGCGGCTCCATATGCCGGATGACCCAGCCCGACAGGCTATCGTGCAGCAGCGCCGAGGTGTCGCCGGGCTTGGCAAATGGGAAGCCCTCGGAGGCCACAACGTTGATTAGGTCGCTGCCGTCGTTCCACAGCATCAGCGACACGCGGTCGGCCTGGAAGCGCGCCAGCACGATCCGCACGATCTGGAGATACAGCGGGTGCATCTCGTCGCCGGTGCGTGTCACGGCGCGGTTGGCCTGGCCGATGCCCTGGCTCAGCCTGGCGTCGCGCTCGCGCCCGACTGCCTCGATCGTGGCGCGCAGCTGGCCGTCGTCGAATGGCTTGGCCAGCAGGCCAGGCCCGGCCTGGCTCACCGAAGCCTCGAGCATATCGGGCTGCAGATCGGCGCTCAGCACCACCACCGACGGCGGCGCGGGCTGCCGGTACACCTGCGACAGCACGTCGATGCCCTGGACATCGGGCGCACGCGGGTCGATCAGCACCAGGTCGAAGTTCCGCCGCGAAAGCGCGAGCAGCGCCTGTGTGCCGTTGCCGCATAGGTCGACCGCAAAACCAAGCTCGCCGAGCACCTGCCGGTACAGCGCATACGCCGACTGGTCGCCGTCGACCACCAGCACCCATCCCGCCTGCGTCTCCATAGCAATCCTTTAGCTGTGCCGCCGCCGCAGCTCGCGCCAGATCGCGTCGAGCGGCAGATTCTGCTGTACCAGAAGCACCAGGCTGTGATACAGCAGATCGGCCATCTCCCATGTCAGCTCGTCGGGCGCGGCATTTTTCGCGGCGATGATCACCTCAGCCGCCTCCTCGCCGATCTTCTTCCCGATCCGGTCGACGCCGCCATTCAGCAGCTTGGTTGTATACGAACCCTCGGGGCGCTCGGCCGCGCGCTGGGCGATGACATCGCTCAGCTGCGCCAGGATGG
>NZ_JAXLWP010000025.1:0-113894 GCF_046328425.1 Kouleothrix sp. | reverse complement strand
TCCAAGCCTCCCGCGCGGGAGGACACCGCGTAACTTGTGTCAGTTAAACATGCCGATCTGCGGCGGCACCACAAAGCAGTCGGCCAGGGTCGCGTCGTCGCCCAGGTCGTCGGCGTAGCCGAGCCACGCCGCCAAGCTGCGGCGCGCGTCGCCCGCCCTGGGGTTGTGCAGGCTCGTGCGCAGCACGTCGCGGCGGCGCGTGTCGTCGCGCGTGGCGGCGGCAAATAGTGGTATTGGCTGCCAATTGTGCCGAACAGGAACCGTGTGCTCGGCGGCCTGGAGCAGCTCGCGCGCTACCGCTATTGTTTCGCCGGGGTGCGCGCGCTGCTGCGGCCGGATCTCAAAGCCGGCCAGCGTGTCGTCGACCATGGCGGGCGCGCCGAGCGCGGGCGCCTGCGCCGGGCCCCACAGCGCGGCCGGGGCGTTTTTCAGCACGGGCGTAAACTCAAACTCGGTTTCGGCGGCGCCGGGGGCGCGGCCTCCGCCTGCGGCGGTTGTGTAGGTGATGGCGATCGTGTGGGTTGAAACCAGCTCTGCCGCCGCCACGCCCATGGAGCCAATCGCGACGCTGCCGGGCGCAAGCTCGTCGCTGGCGGGAGCCTGAACCAGCTGGCCGTCGTCGCCTGCGCGAAATGCGGCCATGCGCCGCTGCTCGCCCACCTTGCTATAGCCAAGGCTGCCGAGGTCAAGGTCGTTGTGAATATGCGCCCGCGTCGCCGGGATCAGCGAGTCGGTCACCAGCACAAGCTCCTGCGGGTGGATCACGCCAAGATCGGCCGGGTCGGCGCTGGCCTTCGCCACCAGCCCAGCCTTCACGCCGATGCTACAGCAGCGGATCTGCTCGTCGGGGATGCGTGGGCCGGGCGCGGCGCCCGGCTCGGCCGGCAAAAATGCGGCTTTGAAGCCCTCCCACTCGAGCGTTGGCGTTTCGGCTGGCGCGCTGTGCCCAAACGCAATGTCGAACGAGATGATCCACAGCTTTACGTGCGCCGTGCCGCCGAACTCGGGGCCGTGCACATGCAGCTCGGCGCCAATGTCGGCGGTGATATGGTGCGTGCCCAGCAGCTGGTAGGTATACGAAACGCCCACGTCGACATAGATCCGGGCATCGTAGTGGTATGGCTGCCAGGCGATCAGGAAGTCGGCGCTGGCATTGAGCCATGCTCGTAGGTTGCCGTCTTCCCAGGTCAGCGCGAGCTGCCCGCCAGCCATGATCGCCGACGCCGTGAGCGCGAAGTACGCCTCGCCCTTGATCTGGAGCTGTGGCTCGACCTGCCAGTTCAGCGCCAGGCGGGGCACGCGCGGGTAGTGTGCAGGCAGCGCGAAGCGCGGGTGGTAGCCGCCAACCGTCAGCACAAAATCGCCGGCGTGCTCGCCCGAAAACCAGCTATAGAATGCGAAGCCACCGGCGAGGTGGCAGGCGCGTGAAAACAGGTACGATCCGGCCGCGAGCTGCGCGCTGACGGCCAGAATACCTTCGCTGGGGATGAGGCTGGCCCTGAACGCCATCTGGATCTCGGCCAGCGGCGTGGTGGCCGCGCCAGCCGTGGGCCTTGGCGCGGTGAGCGTCGAGATGCCCAGCAGGTTCAGTGCCAAGCGCTCGCCAAACCCAACCGTCAGCAGCGCGAACGAGTCGACCATGTTGAACGACGTGAACCGCACGCCGAGTGCCAGAAAGCCTGCGCCCGCCGCCGGCGGTATGTACTGGCGCATGCTGCTCAGCGCGGCGGTGGTCTGCTCGGCCCCCGCGACGGTGGGGCTGGCGCCGGCCAGCGCCGCCGCCACTAGCGGGAACTGGCCGACCTGCTCGACCGGCGGGATCGCCAGCGCGCGGTTGTAGCCAAAGCCGGCCGCCAGCCCGGTGACGAAAAAGAATGACGGGCCGCCGATCGGGTAGTCGAGCAGCGCGTAGATAAACAGCGTTGGCGTTCCGCCGATCGGCGCGTACATGCCGTATGCCGCAAGCGCCAGCTGCTTGAGCTTGATGATCGCCGCGCCGTCGTACTCGTCGTAGGTTTCGCCGCCGGATGCGACGGTGGTGCGCAAAAACGCGCCGCCGATCTCGATCGCGCCGTTGCGGTAGTCGAGCCCGAGGCCGCGCAGATCGAAGCGCGGCGCGAAGTGATCGATCGGCGAGCCGACCGCCAGGCCCGCAAGCGCGAGCGACAGCCCGCCGATCGATAGCGAGGCGTCGAGCAGAAACCAGATCGCCTGGTTTTTGTACTGAAACCCAACACGGGCGAAGTGCACCGGGCCAAACGATTTCTGGATAGCGAACCACTTGGTGTCGTCGGCAACCACCACCGCCGTGTCGGCCGGCTGCGTGGCCGGCTGGGGCGCCGGGGTGTCGCCGCCCATCGGCAGCGCCAGCGGCTGGCGGCTCGGCCCCAGCTGCAGCGTCGCGCTGGCGTTCAGGCCGCGCTTGAGCACAACAGCCGCCGCGTCGCCGCTCGTGGCGCTGCCAGGCAGCCGCGCCACCTGAGCTGGCAGCTGCGCGTTGATCGCGGCGGCCTCGGCCTGCGATACCGCCCGTGAGGCCAGCACGATCTGCAGGTCGTCGACGGCCAGGCGCACGTCGGGCCCTAACTCCTGCCCGACCAGCGGCAGGTTTGCGAGGCTGATCGCCGCGCCGAGATCGACCCCAAACAGGCAGAGCGGGGTGTCGCCGGCACCGTATACAAACACCACGTCTTTGATGTCGATCTCGAACGTCGGCGGCACCAGCGCGGCGGCCTCGATCGACACCTCGGCGACCATGTCGTGCAGGCGAAAGGCGCGCGGGCCGCCGGCGTTGCTGAAGCAGGCGATCAGCCGCGAGGCGCTCTGGCCGTCGTGCTGCTCGCCGCTGAATGCCAGCACAAACGTATGCTTGCCGATCGCCAGCGTTCCGCCGACGCTGCGCGAGTAGCTGCCGGGGCCTTGGCTATGCAGCTCGATCACCAGCTCGGCGTCGAGCTGCCGCTCGGCCGAGAGCGGCAGGCGCGCCTTGCAGCTGAAGCGCAGATCGCTGGCCGGCTGGCCGCCGGTGGTGGTGCTGAACGTCAGGTCGATCCCCACGATCGCCAGCTCGCGCAGCACCGGCGGCAGGCCAAAGCCAAAGTGGCTGGCCAGGTCGTCGAGCGCTGCGCCGGCCGCCAGCAGGCCACCGCTGCTGCACGCAAAGCTCCAGCCGTCGCCGCGCTTTTCGGCGCTCAGCTCGAATACCAGCCCGCCGATCGCGATCTCGCCGCCGATCGTGCCGGTGATCGCGCGCCTGTTGGCGTCGAATGGGTGGGCGATCTGCACGGCCAGCGCCGGGTTGAGCAGCGCCAGCCCGGCCTTGCCGTCGTGGCCGGAGATGATGTCGCACTCCAGCTCGCTGCTGATGGCCAGCACTGCGCGCTCGATGCCCTCGCCCGGCCGGAACGTCAGCGTGAACTGGTCGAGATTCAGCTGCTTGAGCGTAAAAAAGCCGTCGGGCAGCCGGAGATCGCTTTTGGCCGATGCGTTGATCGGCAGGTTGTCGAGATGGTGCAGCGACTCAAACTGCGCCGAGCCGATCACGTCGATCTGCCAGGGCCCTTCGCCAACCACCGGGATCGCCACGGTAAGCCCGAGCTGGGTGGTCTGGCTGAAGCGCATGCGGCCAAACAGCGTCAGGCTGGCCGTGGCGGGGTCGCCAAGCATCGCCGCCAAGTTCAGGCCCACGCGCTCGATCGCGAGCTGCGTCGACGGCAGCGTGAACGGGTAGGCGCTCTCGATCGTGAACTCGATATACTCCGGCCGCACAGTGTCCGGGTCGAACTGCAGCTCGAAGTCGCGCAGAAACAGCGCCGGGATGGCGTCGTACAGCGCCTGCGGAAACACCGACTGCCAGCTGGCGATGCCAAGCTCGTGCGCGGCCTGGGTGCCCCCAAGAAACGCGACCATGTCGCGCAGGCCGTCGTTGAGCTGCAGCCCCGGTGCGCTGCGAAGCGCCCAGTAGCCGCCGGCGAGCGCGCCACCCAGCGGTATGTCGGTGATCGTTTCAACTGCGGTGCTGCCGAGCCTGGCAGTGGCGTGCAGCAAAAACGTGCCGGTGTTAAGCCGGTAGTGGCGCGCGAGCTCAAAGCCAACCCGCTCGAGCGCCAGCCCGGCCGGCTGGAGCATGTCGGCCTGGCGATCCGAGCGCAGCGCGCCAAAGTACAGCGTCTGGTCGTCGGAGTCGAACACCACCTCGACATGCGCGAACGGCTGGTCGAGCAGCGCGGCGAGCAGGCGCAGCCGGCCGGGTGGGAGGATCTGCCGGTCGATCAGGGTTTGCAGGCTCAGCGCAGCTATGCGGCCCGAGAACTGAAATTCGTAGGCGTCGTCGCTCGCCACGTCGAAAAACAGCTCCAGCTGCGTCACGGCCACGCCAAACAGCTCGGTGCTGCCAGTGACGAGGATGCTGCGCGAGTCGGCATCTTCGTAGGCGGCGGTCGCGCCGGCGATGCGCAGCTCGGCGGTGCCGAACAGCCCCAGCATCCGCGCGAACGCCGGCGCGTCGACCAGTGCGCTGCCGAGCGCCAGCTGGCCCTGCGGGTCGATCTTCAACTGCTCAAGCGTAGGCGCCTTCATAAGCCACCTGCCGATTCTACGATTCTTTCTTGATCACGCGGCGTTTCTTTTGCGGCCTGGCCTCGGCGGCGCGCCCATCGCCGGCGGGGTCGGGCGGATCTTCGGCTTTGCGCTTGCGCATGCAGTTGTACGGCAGGCTTTGCAATCGTAAACCAAGCACATTGCTGAGTGGCGTGTCGGGGTCGCGCGGCGGCGGGCCGAGGGTGTTGCGGATCAGGCCGGCGATCGTGTCGCGATCGTGAAAGCTGAGCCCGCTTGTCGAGGGCTGGTATGCCTGCGACGATGTGTCAAAGCCGCTATCGGGGTACGCCAGCCCAAAGATATCGCTCATCCACGATAATCGGCCAGGGTCGACGTGCGGGCCGCCGGCGGTGCTCTCGACTACCGACGGGTACTGCTGGCGAACAAACTCGATCCCCTTGGTTTCTTTCTTTTCCTCGTCGAGCTGCATCAAATTCTCGATCTCGGCCTGGCGTAGCTCGATTGCATTCTCGACTGCCGCTTTGAGATCGGTAGTAAGCTCTGGCAGCTGAGGAATGGCGGTGCTTTGCAGCTCTTCTTTGTGTGTTTTAGTGTTGTGGCTGACAAAGATCAGCCGGTGGCTGCCTTTATCGATCTCGGAGGTGTCCGCCGGCTTGGGCAAGATGGTGTCGGCGCCGCGCGACGGCACCACGACGACGATTGCGACCGGGCGCTCGCTGCCGGCTTTGAACACGTTTGAAAGCGCGCTGGTTTGCTCGGCCAGGTTGGTTTGCAAGGTTTTAGCGAGAAATGCGGTGAGATCGGCTTTTTTCGCCTTTTGCTTTTTTGCATACGATAGAGGTGGGTAGGCGCAGTAGTTGATAAACGCAACCGTCGTTAGCTTTTTGAGCTTGTCGATCTCGTCCTGAACCAGCTGGTGTTGCGCCGTGTTTGTTTGGGCGCCGCGCTTCGATTCCAGCGCGCTCAGCACCTGGCTGTATGGCTTGGTCTTCAGGTCGGCCAGCACGGTATCGCTGAGCTTCAGCGCGGTGTTGCGGTGCTGGCAGTACTCGCCGGCGCGCTGGAGAAACTCGGCGCCGGGCACGCCCTTCATCTGGTTGGCCGGCACAATGATCGTAGTTGGCTGAAGCTCGTCGAGAAAGCCAAGCCCGTTCTGGCTTTTGAACGGCTTCGTGTTTTTGCCGCTGGTTGTAGTGTCTTGATCCTCGCCTTTCGAACTGGTTTTTGCGACTTTGCGGCTCACCTCTTTTGGGTAGTTGTTGTGGTTGCTGCCGTGGTGTGTGGCTTTGAGCACGGTGATCGGCTTGCCGTTGGCGTTCAGGGTTTTGATCGTGTCGCGCAGGTAGCGCACCAGCGCTTCTTCGATATTGTAGTAGCGCATCAGGCTCAGGTCGCCGCTGAGGTCGCCGCAGCTGAAGTAGCGGAAATCGCCCCACTCGAGAATCATGCCGATCGACAGGTCGTTGGGGCTGACGTCCTGAAGCCACGTTTTTGTAAACTTCTCGAGATCGTGCTGCTCGGCGGTATTCAGCCCCGAGCCATCTTCGGGCTTGGCGTTCAAGCGCAAGATCCTGGTCTGGATGTTCTGGCGCAGCACGTTGGTGCCGTCGGCGAGAATGCCACTAGCGCAGTAGCAGGTGAGCCAGATGTTTGTGCCGGCGCCGAGCTCGATCTTCACCGGCCCTTTGCACGCGTCCTTTAGGCGCCCGGCCGCG
This sequence comes from Kouleothrix sp., assembly GCF_046328425.1. Taxonomy (NCBI): domain Bacteria; kingdom Bacillati; phylum Chloroflexota; class Chloroflexia; order Chloroflexales; family Roseiflexaceae; genus Kouleothrix; species Kouleothrix sp. The sequence continues at coordinate 107,619 of NZ_JAXLWP010000025.1, read as the reverse complement.
TCGTAGTTCTCGTGCTTGATAAACGGCAGCTCGTGGCGCGAGGCTTTGCCCGCGATAACCTCGTTGTGAACGTACTGCTGGTATCGCGTGACCGAGGTGCTGTCTTGCGAGAGATCGCCCATTGGGTTGTAGGGATTGAACCAGTCAAGCCCGGCGGCATACCCGCCGATGTCGATAAACTTCTTGAACGTAATACCCGATTGCGCGAACCCGGCGATGTGGTCGTCGTGGTAGTGCGAGGCGATGATATAGTCGAACGAGCGATTGCCGAAAAAGCGCTTGAGGTATGGCCCGAGCCGGTACATCCCGCGGTCGTAATCTTCGCCCCCGGCGTCGATCAGCACCTTAAAGGTGATGTTCTCCCAGCCTTTGTCCGTCGGCTTGTCGAGGTCGCGCACGACGATTGCGGTTGAGTCGCCGCCGCTTATGCCGACGTGGTGGATCTCCAGGCTCAGGTTCATCGCGCGTGCTCCTCGCGTTGCTCACAGCTCCCAGGCCATCCAGTCGAGAAACAGCTCGCCGGGCAGGTTGGCGGTGCCGCTTACCAGCGCGACATTCACCGTCATGGCAGCTGGCGAGCAGGCCACAACGGTGGCGGCGTACACGCGGTTGCTGCGCGGCTGGTAGAGCGGGTTGTTGCCGGCCGCGTTGGCCGCGATATCGCGCGTGCCGACGACGGCCTGCGGCTCGTTGGTGAACGGCTCGGGAAAGGCGATCGACAGCGCGACGATGGCTTGCCCGGTTGCGCCGACGCGCACGCGGCCGCTCTGGATCTTTTTAAATGCTGCGCGGCTATTCACCGCGAGCGCGCTGGTTTTGAGCAGGCCGCCGACCTCAAGTGTGGCGCCCGGCGTGTCGGTGCCAATGCCCACCTGCCCACGGCTGTCGAGCACGAGCATCTTGGTGTTCCACGGCTCGCCGATGAAATACAGCTTGTTGCCGCTGGCATGGATGGCCCACTGCGCGCCATTCAGCGCCACAAAGTCGATCTGCGGCGCCGGCCCGCGCAGCGCCAGCAGGCCCGGCTGCTGCATGCGGTTGCCGGCGGCGCGCCCGCTGTTCGGCGCGGCTTCCACCACCAGCCGCTGGCCGGGCGCGTCGGTGCCGATGCCCACGCTATCGGCGCGGTAGAGCAGCGGCGACTTCTCGACGGTGCAGACAAGCTGGCCATTCCAGTAGCCGGGGATGTTGTGGTAGCGCACATACAGGTTGGCCGGGCCGCTGGGCAGCGACGAAACGATCGCGCTGAGCGACAGCTGGATCGCCTGGCCTGGCGCCAGCCCCTGCGCGCCCTGGCTGGTCACGACCCACTGGGGCGCGTCGGGCGCTTTGGCGACATTCCAGCCCGCACCGTCGGCGCTCGCGGCGACGGCCTGCGCCTGGCCGGCGGTGCTCAGGCCCCACTCGCGGTCGACGTCGAACGAGATCAGAAAGCGCGACTCGCGCGGGTGGCCCGCCGGATTCAGCGCCAGCGTTTCGTCGCCCGAGATGTTTGTGATGCGCAGGCGCAGGCTGTTGGCGGTGCGGCCGTCGTTCAGGATTGCGCTCGAGCCGACCAGGCCGGCGTGCAGCGGGATGCCGCGCTTGCTGCGCTGGCTGACGATCTCAAGGCTTTGCACGCGGCTGCCGCTAATCGCGAGCGACACGTCGCTCGCGTAGCGCAGCTGCTCGTAGCGCAGCTGCACGGTGGTGCCGCGCGAGCCGCCGCCGCCGTCGGCCCTGAGGTGCAGCAGCTGCAGGCGCAGCGGCTCGCGCGGCCTGAGCGTGAGCGCCGCCTGGCTCGAAAGATAAAACGACACGGTGCCGTCGGGCTGCGGCGTGGCCGGGCTGATCTGCCAGCCTGGTGTGGCCAGCGCGACCTGTGCGAGCGACGAGGGCGCCAGCACGCCGGGGCGAAACACCAGCTCGAAGTGGTGATCCGTGGCGGTGGCGCTGCCGAGCGCGCCCAGATCGAGCGCCAGGCGTGAAGCGTTGCTGATCTCGAGCCACAGGTCGTGGCCCGACGCTTCGTCGTCGACGTACAGCACCGGCTGGTCGTTTCCGTCGTATAAGCGCGTGTCGAGCGGGTAGCTCAGCCGGGCCTGTGCGAACGCGGCCCAGTCGCCACGCAGCTGAGCAGCCACTTCGTCGGCGGAAAGCGCGCGGCTGAAAATGCGCAGGTTCGCCACGCCCCCCTGGTAGCTGGCACGGGCATTCAGAAACGCGCTCACCGTGCGTGGCAGCGGCAGCATCTTGGCGGTGGCGCTATGCCAAAGCGTGCCGTTGCGGTAGATCTTCATTTCGCCGCGGCGCGCGTCTTTGGTAAAGGCCCAGTGCGTCCACGCGCCGCGGATCTCGTTTGGCTGGGCCGGCTTGGCGATCGTGTCGACGTTTCGCCCGTCGTTGCCGCACTCAAACACCACCGTGCCGTCGGCGCGCGGCAGCAAGATGTTCAGCGACGCCGGCCCGTACATGCTTTTGGCAAGGAATATATTCGCATCGCCCGCCAGGGCAGCGGCGCCGCGCGCCCATAGGCAGATCGAGATCTCGCCGCCCTCGGGCAGCGCCTGCGGCGGCATCTCGATATAGCCAGAGCCGGGCTGAAAAGCGGCGCACATCCCAAACACGTCGTCGGGCACCAGCGCGAAGGTGCCGCTGGCCAGCGCGTTGTTCGCGTTGCCGGATGTGTCGGGCAGCCTGCCGTCCTGGATCGTGTCGAAGCGCCAGTGCGCCCGCAGTGCCGGGTCGGCCGGCGAAGGGGTCGCTGCGGTCATGGGCTGCCCTCCTTGTCGGCCTGGCTGGTCTGAAGCTGCTCCTGGGCCTGCTGCTGGATCTTGCCGATCAGCTGGTAGACCTTGATATACGGCAGCTGGCCGAGCGCCTCGAGCACCATATTTGTTTCTTCGAGCGTCAGAGAAAGCTGAATTGGCTGCATCTGCGAACCCTTTACGCTTGTAGTTCCTAGCTTCCGCTTCGCGGCCATGCATGGCTTACGATTTGGTGGGGGTTTGGGGACGGCAAAGCCGCCCCGAATTTCTTTAGAGCCTGTTTGAAAAGGGGTGCGCGAGGGCTATGCCTCGCACCTTCTCTTCTGGCGGGTGGCGGCCACATTCGTGGCCGCCACCCGCCAGAAAAGGGAACTTGGAGGGACGAAGTCCCTCCAAACCACCCTTTTCAAACAGCTTCTTAGGAGTTACGCACTTGTGTACATCGGCTTCCTCACGGTACGCGATTGGGCCTTCGGCAGCATGGTACGTATTCATCTTCTGTGAGGGTTTTTCGCTCTGGGCGCGGAAAACCCTCACGATACGGAGCATAGTACCGCTCTGCCGAAGGCTGAGCACACCAACTGCGTAAGTCCTTTTCTGTTTTGTGTTGCACTGCGTGGCTTCACCACGCAGTGCAACGGCAGCCTCTGCAAAGAAGCGGCGCTAGTCCGCCTCGGGCGTGAGCTTGAGCCAGCCTTCGCGGATCTCCTGGCCGGCGCCAAAGCCGGCGCGCGCTCCGGCCGGCTCGATCTGCTCCTGGCCAAGGCCGAGTGCGAGCGCAATCGCGGGCTCGAGCCCGGCCAGCGGCCCGCTCAGCGTGCCGGCGCGCCGCTGATCGGCGGCCACAACCCAAGCGCGCGCCGGGTCGTGGCCGGCCGGGCGTAGCCATCCAACGTCGGCCTCAAGCAGGCCGCGCCAGACCTGCGCGGCCACGCCGGCCGCCAGCTCGTCGAGCAGCGCCTGCCGTGCGAGGGTCGCGACGCCGGGCCGCGCGAGGGCGGGCTCGATCAGCGGCTGCAGCGCCGCGAACTCCGCCCCGATCGCCGCGGCAGGCCGTCGGTCGGGCGCCACCACCCGCAGGCGTGCGGGGTCGCCAGGCACCGGCTCGAGCCAGCCAACCGTCGGCTGGAGCAAGCGCCGCACGATCTGCTCGGCCAGCAGCGCGCCAAAGCGCGCCAGCCGTATCGCCGGCGTGGTCGATACCTCCGCCCAGCCGCCCGGCACGGGCTGCAGCCACGACCAGGCGTAGCCCGGCTCCTGGGGCAGCGGCAGGCTGATCTTGCCGCGCTCGCTCAGGATCGGCGCGAACATAAATGTGGCCTCGATCGCCCGCAGCGCGGCGATGTACTGCTCGGGCGGGATGCCGATCGCCTTGGTGGGCACTACCCCGCTGGCGGCGTGAACCGCCGCGCGCGGGTCGACCAGCATCGCCAGCGTTTGCGGCGGCGCGGCCACCGCCTGGCACAGCGGGCCGCCGGCGTACGGCGTGATCTGCCCATAGGCATAGGGTGTGTGGAACTCATCGCCGTATGTGCCGCCGGCCTCTCGCCAGTAGCCGAGCAGGCCGTCGTTCAGCCGCCCCGCGTCGCCGAGACGGATCGGAAAGCGCACGTCGGTGAACGCGCCGGGGCCATCGTCAGTGTACTCAGGGCGCAGGCGATCCCAGCCCTGGTGCACCGCCGGCAGGCCGTGCAGCTCAAGCGCGAGCGACGCGCGTACCAGCGCGAACGGCCGCCCGACAAGCAGCGCCAGATCCAGGTGCTGCGCGTAGTTCTCAGGGTCGATCTGCGCGCTGGCCTCGTCGATCAGCGCCACGAAATCGGCCAGAAACGCCGCGCCGCGCCCGATCAGCCACTCGACCAGCTGGAGCAAATGCTGGTTCGAGATCGCCTCGTGGGCTGCCTTGGCGGGCGCGCCCGGCGCCGAGCGCCAGATTGCGCGCTGGTCTACGCGGCCCAGCGCCTGGCCGCTCGCGTCGTAGATCAGCAGGCTGCGGTCGAGCTCGTTGCCCAGCAGCCAGCCGCAGATCGGGCTGGTGGCCGGGTCGGCATTTGTTTCGCGCGTGGTGTCGTTTGCCGCCAGCCAGCGAAAATGCAGCAAGGCCGGCTGAGTCAGCCGCGGCGGCAGCCACACCAGCTGGTCGCTTCCCGGCGTGGTCAGGCGCTCGGCCGCCCGCACGACGCTGCAGTCGAGATCGCGGATCTGGCCGAACGTGTCGATCAGGCGCAGCCGCGTGAGCTTGAGCGCGCCATTGCGGATGGGGTGAAAGTTCTCGTAGGGCATTGGCGCGCTGCGGTTATGGTTGCCCACGCTTTCGCGCACCGCCTGCGTAAACGCCTGGTAATCGGCAAAGCCCAGCGGCTCGGCCGGGGCGAGCTGCATTGTCTGCTTGCGCATCAGCAGCGCGTCGTTGAAGCCGCTCAGCGATTGCGAAAGGCAGCCGAGCGTGCGCAGGTGCCGGTAGGCGCACAGCACGCTGTTTGTCGTGTCGGCAGCGCGCTCGGCCGGGGTGCCGTGCGGGGCGTGGTTTTCGTACCACTGTATCAGCGCGTCAATCTCGCGGTCGAGAAACGCTTCGACCTGCTCGTGCGGTGGTGGGGCGAGGTGATTGTCGGCACAGTACGCAGATACAATCGCGTCGCCGAGGTATGCTGCGAGCCGCTGGCCAAGCTGGAGGCTGGCGTGCGGCGTGAGGATGCTGGTGCCAAGGTAGGCGCTCGCGCCGCCGGCCAGCGCGCTGTGCTCGGGGCGAACCGCTAGGTCGGGGCCGTCGCCGGGGGGCGCGCAGATCTCGCAGACGAACTCGGGGTCGTAGCGGCCAGCCTCGGGCAGCAGCTTGCCGTTGCCGGCAAGCGGAAACACCATTGCCTCCCACTCGAGCAGCAGCGGGTTCCAGGGCTGGCAGCGGTAAACGTGAAAGCCGATCTGCTCGCCGCCGGCCGCGCCGATCTGGCCGATGCGCGTGCGCAGTGCGGCGATATCCCCCGGTATCAAGCTGTCGATGCTGGCATTCGCCAGGAGCTGGCATTCGAGCTGCCCGCCGGCGCGCAGGCGGCCATCCTGGCCGTGGCGCTTCGATGGCTGCGCCAGCGGGCCGCAGATCGTTACGGCCGGCTCACTTGGCTGCCAGTAGCGCGGTGCCGCCCTGGTCTTGAGCGCCAGCGCGGCCTGCGGCGAGGCGCTGGCATTGGCGCCGTCGAGCATGCGGATCAGCCCGTTCAGCCCGGTGGCCAGCTGCGCCGCCAGGCTGCTCGGCCGCGAAGCCGCTGCGTCGGCGGCGCGCAGCGCCCCGGCCTTGTCGAAGGCCAGCCGCAGCGTGCCGGCGCCGGCTAGCCTGGCGCGCAGCGCGGGGAGGTCGCGCGCTTCGATTCTATGCCGCAGGTCGTCGGCGTTGAGCGGGGCGGCGCCCTGCGAAGGGTAGGCGCACAGCATGTACTTGTACCAGTCGGCGAACAGCTGCTCGCGCATTGCCTCGATCTGGTCGATCGCGCGGTCGTAGGCGCCCTGGAGCCGGTTCAGCCCGTCGAGCCACTGGGCTGTGCCTTCGGGCAGGCGCACCCCAGCGCGCTCGCCCGCGTCGCTGGCTTTGGCCGCGCCGCTGGCGCTTTCGGCGCGCACGCTCCAAAGCGAGCCGCCGGGGATCGAGCGAAAGCCCTTCTCGTGGCGCGCCTCGCGAAACGTGTCGCCCACATCGAGGTGCTGGCCCTCGAAGTGCTGTATCATCTGCACAGCCTCGAGCTGGTCTTCGATGATCGACCTGTTGTCGGCGTCGATCATGCGCGCCAAGCAGGCCGCCAGCGCTTCGGTGCCGGTGTGCCCGACGGTAAGCATGGGATCGGGCTCGGCGAGAACAGGGTTGGGCGTGGCGGTGGCGCCAGGCGCGAAGCTCAAGCGCGCGTAGCACAGCATGCGTGTCGGAAAGCTTTGCCCCTTGGGGATCGCCACTGTCCACCCGGCCTGCTGCTGCAGCGCGTGTAGCAAGGCTTGGTCGCCGGGGGCGCGGTCGCCGTTGGCGCTCGTAGCCGCGGCGATCAGCCTGGCCAGCATATCCTGCGCGCCGTCGCTGTACCAGCCGACCACGTCGTACTGGAGGCCCGCCGCCGGGATCGTGGCCGCTTCGGCGTCGTAGAAGCCAAACACGCTGCGACAGCTTGGGTAAAACGCCGCAAATATCGGGTCGCCATACCCAACTGCGGTGAGCTTTGGCAGGAACTGCGCCTGCGGGTCGCGGGCGCGCCAGGCGTGCAGCGGCATCGCGCGGCCAAGCAAGCGAAACGGCCGCGCCTCGCCCTTGGCGCGGTTGGGGCTGGCCGGGAAGCTGACGCTGGCCGCGGCATCGCCTGCGCCGTCGGGGTACAGGTAGTCGCTCTCGACCACCCAGGCCTGCTCGATCGCCAGCCGGCTGTCGGGCGACGGGCTGCTTCTGATCACCAGCCAGCGATTAGGCACGGCCGGGAACTCCGTGCCTTCGGGCCGCTGCACGCCGCGAGTGAGCGCATCGGGCAGCGACCAGTGGAGGTGGACGCCGGCCTTGAGATACAGGCTCGGGCTTTGCAGCGGTTGCGCGCTGGCGGTTTCGCCGAGGTTGAGCGAGTCGGCATTCCAATCGCGCCGCTCGTCGGAAAACGGCAGACGCGAGAAGTCGGCGCGCGCGTCGGCCACCATGCGGTCGTGCTCGAGCAGCAGCGCGTCGAGGTGCACAGGCACAAGAAGCAGATTCGCCATGCAGTTGTAGCCGCGTATTTACTTTGGAAGTATCTTGAAAGAGCTTTACTATAGCATCGCGTATGGTGTGCGTCAAGCAGCAGCTGCGCCTGGCCAGGGCGCCGTCAAAGTTCGGCGTATGTTGCCTACCCCTGCCAGGGGAGGGGGCAAGCGGGTGGGGCCAAAGTACGTTGCACGTGCCCCGCAACCAGGGCCGGTGTATTTGCCCAAACCTGCGCGTAGCGGTAGTATAAGCGCGCCGGCCTGTAGATGCTCGACGGAGAGGCAGTATGCCCGACGCGTGGCTGCGTGACGCAATCGCGGCGATCAACGCCGACTTCACCCGCTCGGCCGATACGCACCTGGTGCCGGTGCCGCTGGCGGCGTTTCCCGGCATTCGGCTGTATATCAAAGACGAGTCGACCCACGTGACGGGCAGCCTGAAGCACCGGCTGGCGCGCTCGCTGTTTCTCTACGCTCTGTGCAACGGCTGGGTCACCCGCGATACGCCAATCATCGAGGCGTCGTCCGGCAGCACCGCGATCTCGGAAGCCTACTACGCGCGCCTGCTGGGCCTGCGCTTTATCGCCGTGGTGGCGCGCGCCACTTCGCCCGAGAAGCTGCGCCGCATCACCCAGTATGGCGGCGAGTGCGTGCTGGTGGACGACCCACGGCAGGATCGCGAGCGCGCGCGCGAGCTGGCCGCCGAGCTCGGCGGCCATTTCATGGATCAGTTTACGTTTGCCGAGCGCGCCACCGACTGGCGCGGCAACAATAATATTGCCGAGTCGGTGTTCAAGCAGCTTGCCGATGAGCCATTCCCCTGCCCAAGCTGGATCATCTGCGGCGCTGGCACTGGCGGCACCGCCGCTACGTTCGGGCGCTACATCCGCTACCGCAGCTATGCCACCCAGGTTTGCGTGGTCGATCCTGAGCGGTCGGTGTTTTTTTCATTCTTTCGCTCCCGCAGCTGCGGCCTGGCGGCGCCGGGCGGGTCGGGAGTCGAAGGCATTGGCCGCCCGCAGGTTGAGCCTTCGTTTTTGCCTGCGATCATCGACCACATGATCCGCGTGCCGAATGCCGCATCGTACGCCGCCATCCACGTGCTCGAAGCGCTCGTGGGCCGGCGCTACGGCGGCTCGACCGGCACGAACTTCTTTGGCGCGTGCTGCCTGATCGCCGACATGGCCGCGCGCGGCGAGCAGGGCGCGCTGGTGATGATCGGCTGCGACGCCGGCGAGCTTTACCGCGAAACCTACTACAGCGCCGAGTGGCTTGCCGGCCAGCAGATCGACATCGGCCCCTACTGCGAGCAGATGCGTACGCTACTTGGCCAGGGGCACTGGAATGTAGGCGCGATCGAGCGCGCGGCAGCTTCGGCACACAGATTGCCAGAGTAACGAGGTGACCATCCGAGTCGGAAACCGTCTACATTGGTGTATCAGCAAGCAGGAGGAACACAATGGCTCTCGATATGCTTCAGCAGTTTCTGGGCGGCAACCCGCAGCAGCAGCAGGATTACCTCGATTTTCTGAAGCGCTACCAGAACGACCCGAGCAGCGTCTCCGATGCCGAGGCGGCACGCCGCTACCGCGAGATGATGCAGCACGCCCCAGCCGGTGTCGCCGCCGATGCCCACGCTTCGGCGCTCGACCAGCTAACGCCCGACCAGCGCGCCAAGATGGCCGACCAGTATCAGCAGGCTCACAATGATCCCAACAGCCCGTTCGATGGCTACACCTACGCCGATTCATCCGACGCCGCCGACCCGGGCAACCTCGGCCGGATGGCGCACCAGGCCCAGCAGCAGGATCCGGATCTGTTCGACAAGATCTTCGGCCAGGGCTCGCCGATCGGCGGCACGCTTGGCAAGCTGGTGCTGGCCGGCGTGGCGGCCTACATGGCTAGCCGCGTGATGGGCGGCCAGAATCAGGGCCAGGGCTCGGCCGGCGGCGGGCTGGGCGGCCTGCTCGGCCAGCTTGGCGGCCAGGCCAACCCGCCGCAATCGAGCGCGCAGCCTGGCCTGCACGTGAAGGGCAATAAGTAGCGTCCTTGGCGCTACGAAGCCATGCGCCAGCGCGCTACACCCCTCGCCTATGCTGTCGGCGGCGCGCTGGCGCTGCTGGCGCTGGCGCTGCTGGCCGCCGCCGCGCTGCCGCAGCTGGCGCTGCCATATCGGCTCGCGCAGGCGCGCTGGCAGGCGCGCCGCCCGGCGCACTACCGCATCACCGTGAGCTGGAACGATCCTGTCGGCGCCCAGAGCCAGCTCAGCGCCGAGGTGCGCGACGGCCGGATTGTGGCGGTAGCCGATCGCGATGGCGCGCTGGTGCCGCTGGCTAGCCTTGGCGCCGACGCCGCTATGCTCAGCGTCGATCGGCTGTTCGAGGCGCTCGGCCGGCGCCTGGCCCCGGCGCCCGGTCTGCTGCAAGAGTTAGCGCGCTATCACCCGCTGATCGATCGCTGGCTGCAGCAGTGCGCCACGCGCCGGCCCGATGTCCAGTACGATCCGGCCTATGGCTACCCAGCGCTGATCCGCTATTACAGCAGCTCGTGCGAGGGCCGCCTGGCGTTTCGTACCGATACGCGCGTGCGCGTGCTCGAGTTTCGGCCGCTGCCCTGAGCGCGCCGGCCGAGTGTGGCTTATACGCTGTTCGCTTGATCACGTATAGATTGCATTGCACTACGTGGCGAAGCCACGTAGTGCAATGCAACACAATAAGAAATTTGTGTGCTGGGCAAGCACATGCTGCACATTGGTTATGGGGCGCGGCGAAGCCGCGCCGCACCATAACCAAGATTTCATGCGGGGCGGCGAAGCCGCCCCCGCGTCCCCACCATGCAGGGTGTATTTGCCCAATACAACAATAAGAATGGGGCGGCAAAGCCGCCCCCAAACCCCCACCCAAGTGTACGTAATCTAACGAATTTGGTATTACCCCGGAGATGCCATGAGCGACCTTTCCGCTGAGGCTATTCAGCGCGCCCTGCCGGCCCAGGTCGTCGGCCGCGCGGTGGAGTACTACCCGCAGCTCGGATCGACCAACGACCTGCTGCGGCAGCGTGCGCGCGCCGGCCAGCCCGAGGGGCTGCTGATCGTCGCCGACGAGCAGGTTGCCGGGCGCGGCCGGCTGGGGCGCGGCTGGGTCGCCCCGCCCGGCAGCAGCTTGCTGCTCTCGTTGCTGCTGCGCCCTGGCTGGCTGGCGCCGGCCGATGCCTTCGCGATCACGATGCTGGCTGGCGTGGCGCTGTGCGAAGCGATTGAGCAGGCCGTGCCGCTGCGCGCCGCGCTGAAATGGCCCAACGATCTGCTGCTGCCGGTTGGCGGCGCGCAGCACAAGGCCGCCGGCGTACTGAGCGAGATCGAGCTGCGCGATGGCGCGATCGACTGGGTGGTGCTTGGGATGGGGGTGAATGTCAACTGGGCGCCGCGCGGCGTTGTCGACGGGCGCGACCTTGGCGTGCTGGCCACCAGCGTTGGCGCGGCGCTTGGCCGGCCGGCCGACCGGCTGGCGCTGCTGCGCGCGCTGCTGTCGCGCCTCGATGCGCGCTACCTGGCGCTGCGCCAGGGCCAGCGCGCGGCGCTGTTCGCCGACTGGCGCGCCCGGCTCGCGACGCTTGGCCAGCCGGTGCAGGTGCGCCTGCCGCGCGGCGAGCTCAGCGGAGTCGCCGAGGATGTCGAGCCCACGGGCGCGCTGCGCGTGCGCGATGCAGCGGGCGCGCTGCATGTCGTGTTGGCCGGCGATGTCGGCGGCTAGCGCGCTCGCCGGCTACTTCAGCGCCTTTAGCGCCGCCTGCGCGTCGCTGCTGCCATTCTCGGCGGCCTGCTGGTACGCCTGGCGCGCGTCGTCGATCTTGCCAAGATCCTGCAGGGTGCGGCCAAGCCCGTAGTACGCGTCGGCGTAGCTGCTATCGAGCTCGATGGCGCGCTGGAACGCTGCCTCGGCGTCGTCGAGCCGCTTGAGCCAGTAGTAGCTCCAGCCCAGCCCATTGTGCGCCGATTCCTGCTCATCCTTGATCGCCAGCGACTCCTTCAACGTGTCGATCGACTCGTGGTACTTCTGCTGGTCGTCCAACACGTTCGCCTGGTCTTGCAGCACCCAGCCCAGCCCGGTCATCGCGTCGACGTAGCGGCCATTCAGCTCGAGCGCTTTGCGGAAGGCCTCCTCGGCCGCCGCGTAGGCGCGCTTCTGATCGTCGCTGCGCGAGGCCAGCGTGTTGGCGCGGCTGCGCTGCAGCCAGCCAAGCGTCGCAGCTACGCTGGGGCTGCGCGGCGCGGCCTCGGCGGCCTGGCTCAGTGCCGCAATCGCCTGGTTGTAGTCGGGCGGAGCCTGATGCTGGAACGCCCGGCTCTTGCCGATGTAGGCGTCGGCGTCGTCGGGGTTGAGCTTGATCGCCGCGTCGAACTCGTTCAGCGCGCCGCCGTAATCGCCGAGGTAGAACAGATTCCAGCCCAGGCCGGCGTGCGTATGGCCATACTGGTCGTCGGCGTCGAGCGCCTGCTCAAAAGCGGCTTTGGCGTCGTCGTGCTCGCCCTGCGCGTCGTACAGGTAGCCCAGGCTGGTGTGAAACAGCGCAATATGCCCTTGCAGCTCGGCCGCCTGCTTGAACTCGTCGACGCCGCTGTTGAGCTTGTCTTTGTCGCCAGTCAGCTCGAAGCTCTGGTAGTAGACATAACCGCGCGCGCTATGCGCCAGCGCCTGGATCAGCGGCTCTTCGGCTTTGGCCAGGTCGACGCTTTTATCGGCGTCGGTGTCGGCCTCTTCCAGCAGTGCAGTGTCGGTGCTGTCGTAGGCCATGTTTGCTTTGACGCCCGAGCGCGCGCCGTAGGCGAATGCCAGATCTTTGTTCAGCGACACTGCCTGGTTGGCGCTCTCGAGCGCCTCCTGGTACCGGCCCTGATTGCCCAGCGCCTCGGCCAGCAGCGCGTGCGCGAGCGCGGTGTTCGGTGCGCTCGCCAGCGCGGCGCGCGCCTCGGCCTCGGCCAGCTTGGGGTGGTCGCGCAGGGTGTAGATCAGCGAAAGCTGGTTGTGCGCCTGCAGATTGTTCGGGTCGGCATCGAGCACTTGCTTGTATGCTGCGATGGCAGCGTCGATGCCGCCTTTGCGCGCCAGCGCGGCCTGGCCGGCCTGCAATCCCTCGGCGATCTGCGGGTCGGGCCGGCGTAGCGCCGCCAAGCCGAAGGCCAGCGCGAGCGCCAGCACCAGCGCCAATGCGCCCAGCGCCACGAACAGCCCGCGCCGCGAGCGCTTACCGGCCGCGCCAGCGGCCGGCACTGGTGCGGCTGGCGTGGCGGGCAGGCTGCCAAACGCAGCCGGCTGCGGCGCTGGTGTTGCCGGCCGTGCCAGCACCACGGGCGGCGTGTTTCCGGCCGCCGGGCCAACCGGCTTGGCCGGGATGGTCGGCGCGCCATAATCGGGGCTGGTGGTCTGGGCCGGGGCAGTGGGCAAGCCCTGCGCTGGGCTGCTGGGCTGGGCCGGGGCGGCGGGCAAACCCTGCGGCGGGCTGGCCGGGCGCTGCTGGGGCGCGAATGTGCGCGTGCCCAGGCCAGCCGCAAGCTTCAGCGCCGCAACCATCTCGCCGGCGGTGGCATAGCGCGCCTCGGGGCGGCGCGCCAGCGCCCGCATGATCACATCCTCCACCGCCAGCGGCAAGTCGCCGCGGTAGTCGCGCGGCGGGCGCGGTGCATACTGCAGCCGCGCCACCAGCATGCCCATTGGCGTATCGGCCTGAAATGGCACTTTGCTGGTCAGCAGTTCGTACACCACCACGCCAAGCGCATAAATATCGGTGGCCGGGCCGATCGTCGGCAGCCCCTGGGCCTGCTCGGGCGACATATACTCAGGCGTGCCCATCACCGTGCCGGTCATCGTCAAGCCCTGCATGCCCTCGCCGCGCGCCAGGCCAAAATCGGTGAGGTACAGCCAGCCATTTGGCTCGGCCATCATATTCGAAGGCTTGATATCGCGGTGGATCAGGCCGTGGCTGTGCGCGTAGTCGAGCGCGTCGGCCACCTGCTCGATCAGCGCTACTGTCTGCGGCAGGCTGAGCGCGCCCGACCTCTGCGCCAGGTCTTTGAGCGTGAGGCCGGCGATGAACTTCATGGCGATGTAGTGAAAGCCACGCGCCTCGCCGATCGCGTAGATCGGCACAATATGCGGGTGCTCGAGCGCGGCGGCGCTGCGGGCCTCGTGCTGAAAGCGCTGCAGGTAGCTGGCGTCGCGCGAAAGCTCGGGCGGCAGGATCTTCAGCGCGACAATGCGCTGCAGGTCGGTCTGGCGGGCTTTGTACACGGTGGCCATCCCGCCGCGCCCCAGCTCCGAGATGATCTCGAACGCTCCGAGGGTTTGTCCGATCAGCTGCGATTCGGTCATGAGCTTCACCTGATGCGCTGAATGACACGAGTTACGCGGTCGCCTGCTCTATCGGCTTGTTCTGCCTGCGGCAGCATGGTACTTCGCTTTCGTTTGTGCTGAGATGTTGGCGCAAAGCGCCAACATCTCAGCACCATCCATGAAAAAGTACCGCTCTGCCGAAGGCAAAAAACGCGCACCGCGTAAGCCCTGTGAATGATTGCTAAACTATGGCCACGAGGTTAGGACGCGCCGCAAGACGGCGTGGTTCCGCACCGCGCATGAAATAAACGTTGCTCAGCGCATTGTATCGCAGATCGTTGCTGCCAGTGGCCGCGAAATACGGGCGGAAGCGGGCTAAAGCGCGCAGCGCGGGCTATGGTTCGTCGGCGGGGGTGGAGCCGGAGCGCATGATCTCGTAGCTGATGAACAGCATGCTGCTGCCAAGCAGGATCAGCAGCGCATAGCCGGCGAATGGCCGGATGATGCCGGCGGCCTCGCTCCAGAAGGGCTGGCTCTGCGGCACGGTGGCCGTGGTGGCTGGCCAGGTATCGGACTGCGCCACTGTGGAGGCGGCGATGGCCGGCCGGGGTGGCGTGGCCTGGCCTTCGGTGTAGCGCCATTGCAGCAGGTAGAGCCCGCAGCATACCAGAATCAGCAGCTGGCTGACGAAAAACACGGTCGTATTGCGCCAGATCGGGGCGTGAGTGTGCATGCCGGCCTCCTCTTCAGCACAGCCTACGCGGCTAGTGTAGCAAAAGGGCTACGCCAGCCGAATGATGCAAAGCTGAAAAGCAGGTGGTATGCGCCAACGCGGCGTGCGCGTTGTACCAATTTCGGTCTGCGGTACCTGCGCAGAAAAATGAAAATTTTGTTAATTTGTAGGAAGCGATGGGGCGGATCAGAGCGGGCCGCGTGGCGCAAATATAAAAAAAACGTCATCTTACTACTTGCACGCGTATGGTATCATAAAAGCCGTCAAGCCATGCCCGCATAAAACAAATATCTTCCCAGCCGCAATCGCACTTCGATCGCATCTGGCTATCGATGAGCGGTTGAGGCTGCTTTTTGCACGGTTGCGCATCGGCTGGGCAATCAGGCCGGGCGTGGCCGGAGCTTGCATCCGAAATGGCCGAACCACCCTGCCACGCCGCACGGGTTTAGAGAGAACGTTATGCGACGACGGATTACGCTTCTGATTACGTGTTTAAGCGTCGCGCTTGTGGCTGCCATATCGCCGCTGGCCCTGTTTGCCGAGCCAACGCCCCCGCCCGAAAGCTATACCGAACCAGCCGGGCTGCGCATGCCGCCTGGCCTTGCGCGCGCGTCGAGTGTCGTGTCGGTGATGCTCGAGCTCGACGAAGCGGCGCTCCCGCCTACCAGCGACCCTGCGCGTAGCCAGCGCGTCGCGGCCGCCCAACAGCAGCTGCTGGTGCAGCTGGCCGGGCTTGGCGCACAGGTGATGTTTCAAACCCGGCTGGTGCTGCCTGGCGTCGCGGTAACCATCCCGGCTGACCGGCTGAGCGCCCTGGAGGCCCTGCCCGGCGTGAAGGCGCGAGTTATTCCGCCAAAATCGTCGGCGGCGCCGGCTGCGCTTGGGCCAGATGCGCCGGCGATCGCCGGCGCGATCGCCGGAGCCACCGGCGCGGGCGTGCGGGTCGGCCTGATCGACCGTGGGATCGACTATACCCACGCCGATTTTGGCGGGCCTGGCACCGCTGCGGCCTATACGGCCAACAATCCCACCCTGATCGAGCCGGGCAGCTTCCCCACCGCAAAGGTGAGCGGCGGCTATGATTTTGCCGGCGACGCCTACGATGCCAGCAGCAGCGCCAGCGCAACCCCCAGCCCCGACGCCGACCCGCTTGAATGCAAGGCCGCGCCGGGTTTGAGCGCGCAGCCGCTGTACATGGGCCAGGGCACGCACGCCGCCGGCATGCTGGCCGGGTTTGGCGTCACCACCAGCGGCGCGACGTACTATGGGCCGTATACGCCTGCGCCCGATCCGCAGCTGATGAGCGTCAGCCCGGGCATCGCGCCCGAGGCCCAGCTGTATGCGCTCAAGGTGTTCGGCTGCTCTGGAACCACAACGCTGCTGATGGCTGCGCTCGAGCGCGCGCTCGACCCGAATGGCGACGGCAACCCCGCCGACCATCTCGATGTCGCGGTGATCATGCTCGGCACGCCCTTCGGCAGCCCCGACGACCCCGACGCGCTGGCGATTGATAATGCGGTGCGCGCCGGTATGGTGGTGGTGGTAGCCGCCGGCGATACGCTCAATACGTTCTATGCGGTCAACTCGCCGGCCAGCGCGCGCCTGGCGATCGCCGCCGGCGCCACCGACAACGGCGCTGGCGCGCTGGCTACCTCGTCGCGCGGGCCGGCGGTCGGCAACGCCGTGCTGAAGCCCGATATCGTCGCGCCTGGCGCGGCAATATCGTCGGCGGCGGTCGGCAGCGGCACTGGCGCGGTGGCGATGTCGGGCACGGTAGTGGCAGCGGCCCAGGTGGGCGGGGCGGCCGCGCTGCTGCGCCAGATGCACGCCGACTGGGCGCCTACGCAGATCAAGGCCGCGCTGCTGAGCAGCGCCACGCCGGGCAATCTGCCGCCCTCGCTGGCGGGCGCGGGCCGGCTCAACCTGAGCGGCCTTGGCACCTTGAGCATGCTGGCCTCGGGCAGCGATGGCGGCGGCTTGGTCTATGGCGCGCCCTGGGCGGCGGCCGGTGCTAGCGCGACGCGCACGCTTACCCTTGAAAATATGAGCGCCAGCGACCAGCTGGTGACACTGAGCGCCACAGCCGTTGCGACCGAGACGGGCGTGACCGTGCAGGTGCCCTCTGGCCAGCTGCGCGTCCCGGCGCACGGCAGCGCGCAGGCGACAATCGGGCTGGCGATCGATCCGCAGCGGCTCGACTTTTCGCCCGACCCGGCCACCGCCACGCAGCAGAACGGCCGCGCGCGCCACTACCTGGCCGAGCAGAGCGGCTATATCCAGGTGATCGGCGACCGTGGCGTGAATGGCGTGCGCGTGCGGCCGGCCCACGGCGCGCATTTCGACAGCGTCGATTTCTACCTCGACGACACCCTGCTCGACGGCAGCATCGACTCGCGTGAGGTGCAGGATTACATCACCGCCACCGCCGGGCTGCATCTTGTGAAGATCCGGCGCGTCGGCTCGTCGCCAAACTCGCGGCCGATCTTCAGCGCGCCGGTTGAGCTGCAGGACGGGCACGACTATACGCTCATCCTGGTGGGCCGGCCTGGCGCGCTCGGCGAGGTGACCGTCGACGAAACAGTGGCCTCGCCACCACCAGCCGGCCAGTCACTCATTCACTACGTCAATGCCAACCGCACCGAGCCAACTTGGAATATCGGCCCGCTCGACGTGTACCTCGACGGCGTGCTCCAGGTCGCGGCGCTGGCAGTTGGCCAGACCTCGGGGTATACGCCGATCGCCCCTGGGACGCATACCGTAGCGTTTTACCAGGCTGGCGCAAACCCGGCCGGGCCGGCGCATACGCGCAAAACGTTCACGATTGGCGCCGGCGAGGCGGTGCTGGCGGGCACTGGCCGCCACAACGACAACGACAACAACCTTAACGATTTCGAGCAGCGCGCCTTTGTCGGCCACAGCGCGCTGCGTATTGGCAATGCGCTGCTAGCGAGCGTGCCCTACGCGGTGTTCCCGACGGTCGCCGCGAGTAGCCACGCCGATAGCACCCTGCTGGTCGCTCCCGGCGCTGGCGCATTTACGCTGGCGCTGCACAACAGCGGCGCGCGCAACACTGGCCTGGTGAGCACGCCCGGCGCGCCTGGCACGCCCAAGACGCCGCTCGCTAGCGCGTTTGAGCTTGCGGCGGTAAGCCCGGCGATGCCCACGCTCGACCCAACGCTGCGGCCGGCCGACGTGCAGTACGTCGGCGTGACCAATAGCTACTCAATCACCCATAACCTCGACCAGTTTACGTATATCTACTTCGGCCTCAGCGCCTACGCGCCCTGGTCTACGCCTAACCAGGTTGAGTACCAGGTGTGGATCGACTCGAATCACGACGGGCGCGACGATTATGTGCTGGTGAATGGTAATCACGGCGAGCTGACCGGCGGCGCGGCCAGCGATGTGTTCATCAATGTGCTGTACCCGCTCAAAGCCGACGGCATCACGCCGATCGCGACCGACCAGTTCATCTTCTGGGGGTCGTTCGCCGCGCCGATCCAGTCGAGCATCGACCTGGCGCCGTTCAATAGCGCGGTGCTATTCCTGCGGGCGAAGGCTTCGGATCTGGCCCTGCCGCTGGACCCAGCCCGCCCGACCGGGCCGAAGGGGCCGACGCCGTCGAGCTTCTGCTACCACGTCGAGACGCGTGCGCGCGCGCTGAGCAATTTCCAGCAGCAGATCGACCGCGTGCCCGACGCCACGGCGGCGCCGCAGGCGGAGTGCGGCGGCCGCGCCGGCGTGCTGCTCTACGACATCACCAACCCCGCGATTGCGCCGATCAACACCAGTAACTTCATCTTCAGCGCGCCGATTGCGCCGCGCCCGATTTTCCTCGACACCGACGGCGGCGCGATCACCGGCCTGGCCCGCAGCGATGTGCTGGCCGCGCGCGGCGGCGCCAAGCTGCTGATCTTGCATCACCATAACGCGCCTTACCCCCAGGCTGAGCTTGTCGATGTGCGCCCGCTCGCGCTGGGATCGCCATAGGCGCTTTCTGCAAGGTTCACACCGCGGAAGACGAACGACCAACGGCGACCATGCTCGCGCTTGGTCGTTCGCTATTTCGACTCCCCTCCCTTTCTCTCGCACGCGGGAGAGCGGGCAGGTGGGCGAGGGCTTTGCCGCAACCCGTATAGCTACGCCGCGCATATGGTATACTCCTTGCTGCCATACGCCGCACCAGTGCCGTGCGCGCCCGCTGTGCCGGCACTGCAACCAGGCGAAGCCGTACATAATGCTGCCGAGAGGAGCAAACCGAATGGCGCTGACAGATCGCTCCCAATCCGCCGCCGGAACAGGCGGCCTGCGCCGGAATGTAGCCCTGGCGCTTGGCGACTTTCTGGCCTTCAATATCGTCACGACGATTGGGCTGATGAACCACGGCGAGCTGACCGGGCTCGACCGCGTAGTTGAGATTGTGATCATCGCCGCACCCTTTGCGGCCGGCTGGTTCGTAGTCTCGCCGGTGATGGGCACGTTCAAGCCCGCGATCGTGAGCCAGCCCAGGCAGATACTGCCGCGCACCGCGCTGGCCTGGCTGCTGGCGCTGCCGATCGGGCTGCTGCTCTGGTCGATCGTACGCCAGCGAACCGTGCAGCCGTCGTTCGCCGTCGTCACGTTTATTACCAACCTGGTAGTGCTGCTCGGCTGGCGTGGCGCATTTGCCTGGCTGGCGAGCCGCGGCCGGCGCTAGCGTACGCCGCCAGGCCCCGCGCCAGGGGCGCGGGGCATTGAGTGGCTAGGATGAGGGGCGAGTGGCCGAGCAGCACACACAGCCGATCGCGCTTGCGGTATACACCTTCGCCGACGACGACTTGTTCGCCGACCTGGCGCCCGATCAGCGCGCGCGGGTCGAGGAGCAGATCAGCTTCGCCAGCTATCCCTCCGGCACGATCTTCTATGCTCCCGAGGAGGAAGGCGACCGGCTGTACCTGCTGCGGCGCGGGCGCGTGCGCATCTACAAGCTTTCGCCCGAGGGCCGCGCGCTGACGCTGCTGATCCTCGAGCCCGAGTCGATCTTCGGCGAAATGGCGCTCAACGCCGACTCCGCGCACGATAGCTTCGCCGAAACCATGAGCGATGCGACGATCGGCGTGATCCGGCGCGACGAAATGCGCCGGATCTTGAACCGGCACCCGGTGGTCGCGCTGCGCTTCATGACGATCATCAGCCAGCGGCTGCGCGCGCTCGAGCGCAGGCTGGCCGATATCGCGTTTAAGAGCGTGCCGCAGCGCCTGGCCACCGTGCTGCTCAACCTGGCCCAGCACGACAGCGCCGCGCCCGATGGGCCGCCGCTGGTGACGCGCTACACCCACCAGCAGCTGGCCGAGATGATCGGCTCGTACCGCGAGACCGTCACCAAGGCGATCGGCGAGTTCCGCGAGGCCAGCCTTATCCGCGTTGAAGAAGATGCGATCTACCTGACGAACCTGCCGCGCCTGAATGATCTGATGAGCGGCAAGTCGTAAGGAGCTGCTTGAAAAAGGGAAGCGCAAATGGCATCGCTCTGCGCACTGCCCCGTTTCATGCAGGCTCGGAGATCGCGACGTAAGCGGTTGTTACGAAACCTGTAATACATTTTACTTGCACCGCCAAAGCCGGATAGTGTACAATGGCCGCGTGGAAGCCGCAAAACCGGCGGCGTCGATCAGTATGCGGCGGCTGGGATTAATATACACCGGCCTCGCACCAGATACCAACAACATGGCAACAATCGAAGCCGCCCCGCGGGTTGCGCCGCCCGCACAGAGCACGCCATTAACCGGGCGCCGCGCCCGCTTCGCACCAACATTCGAGCAGCTGGCCTATGCCGGTCTGCTCGTTTTCGCGCTGCTGACCCACCTGTGGGGTCTGGGCGACCGATCGCTGCACCACGACGAAACGCTGCACGCCGCGTACTCGTGGCGGCTGTACATGAACCAGGGCTTCATCCACGACCCGCTGCTGCACGGCCCGTTTCTGTACCATGCCGTCGCGCTGATGTATTTTCTGTTCGGCGATAGCGACTTTACGGCGCGGCTTAGCGTGGCGCTGTTCGGCACCGCGCTCGTGGCCATGCCCTACCTCATCCGGCGCGAGCTTGGCCGGCTGGCCGCGCTGCTGGCGGCGACGTACCTGGCGATCTCGCCGGCATTCCTGTATATCGGCCGCTTCATCCGCCACGATACCTACGGGGTGGTGTTCGAGCTGCTGACGATCATCAGCGTGGTGCGCTACGCCAGCACCCGCCGCGCGCGCTGGCTGTATATCGGCGCCGCGGCGCTTGGCTGCATGATCAGCAACATGGAGACGTTCTACCTGTTCCTGGCGATCGTCGGCTCGCTGCTCGTGTTGATCTTGCTCTGGCGGCTCTGGCGCCCGGGCCTGCTGCTCGCCGGGGCGGTGGGCATCCTGGTGGTGGCGTCGGTGTTTGTGCTGCCCGGCAAATCGCAGCCAGGTGTCGGCGAGGGCGCGCTGCGCGCGAATGGCCCGTATGTCTGCCCGGCCGCCGGGCAGCCGCTGCCGCCCGACAACCCGATGGTGTTCGCGCCTGGGCCGCTGTTTGGCTTCGCGCCGCTGGCCACCGCCGATAACGACTACGCGCTGTGTGTGCGCAACCAGTACGACGATAACCTGCCGATCTATTTTGTGAAGCTCGGCCAGTTCTTCGGCCACCCGGCAGTGCTGCTGGCGATTGCCAGCGGCCTGGGCGGCCTGGCCGCGCTGTACCTACTTATCGGGCGGCGGCGCGGCCGCGATGGCCTGACGCCGTGGCAACGCGCGCGCGCCAGCGGCGACGATTTCGTCGATATTTTCGCGAGCCTAGGCTCCGGGCGCCGGGTGTGGCTGGCGCTGGCGGTATTTCTGACGCCCTACACGCTGCTGTTTACCGCATTCTTCGGCCATCCCTCGGGCGTTGTCAGCGGCGCGGCCGGGTCGCTGCTCTACTGGCTGGCCCAGCACGGCGTACAGCGCGGCAGCCAGCCGGATTACTACTACCTGGTGCTGCTGATGGTCTACGAGCCGCTGGCGCTGCTGTGGGGGGCGCTGGGCCTGGGAATGACGGCGGCCCTGCTGGTGCGCCGGCTGACACGGCGCGGCTGGACGGCAGGGATCCTCGATTGGGAGCTGGCCATGCCGGTGCTGCTTAGCTGGTGGTCGATCACCACGCTGGTGCTGTACTCGTGGGCCGGCGAAAAGATGCCCTGGCTCACCGTGCATGTGGCGCTGCCGCTGGTGCTGCTGGGCGCCTGGGCGCTGGCGTGGGTGTTGCGCTGGTGGGCGCGCACCGCGTTCGAGCGCGAGCCGCAGGCCGAGGCTGCCGTGAATGGCGCTGGCACGCGCCCGCGGATCTGGGATGGCGCGCTGCGCCTGTACCTCGCGCTGTTCGGCGTGCTGGCCGGGCTGCTATTCCTGATGGTGGCGATCGTCAGCCAGGCCGCAGCTGGCCAGCAGTACTCCGCGCCGTTTATCTTCCCCGGCGCGCTGCTGCTGGTTGGCGCGCTGACGCTGTTTGCCGGGCTGACGCGCGGCTGGCGCTGGGCGCTGGGCGCGCTGGCGCTGGCGCTGGCGATCTATGGCTCGCTCTTTAGCATCCGCAATGCCTACCAGCTCAGCTACCGCTACGGCGACGACGCGCGCGAGCTGATGATCTTTGTGCAAACCTCGCCCGACGTGGCGCGGATTGTGCGCCAGCTCGAAGATGCCGCCACGCGCCGCAACGGCAACCTGAAGGTCTGGTACGACAACGAGACGATCTGGCAGTGGTACATGCGCAACTTCAAAGATGCCCAGCAGCAGCCGCCTGCGTTGCCGGCCCCCGGCGACGATGTGATGGCGGTGGTGCTGCTGCAAGAGAACATCGACGCTAACCCGCAGAACCTGCAGTCGCTGCAGGGCTTCCGCATCCAGCGCTACCCGCTGCGCTGGTGGAACCCCGAGTATGAGCTGTACCGGCTGCCGCCCGACTGGACCACCGCGCAGGTGACGCCGAACTCGGCGCTGCTCATGCGGCTGCTGCGCAACCCGCTCGACGGCCAGGCCGTGAGCCAGTTCTGGCAGTATATGCTATACCGCGAGCTGCCCGCGCCGCTCGGCTCGACCGATTTTGTGCTGGCGGTGCGCCCTGAGCTGGCCGACGAGATCGGCCTGGGCACTGGAACCGAGCAGAAATAGCTGAGCCAAAATGCCGCATTCGCGCGGTGTAGCGCGAAGCGCGCGGGCGCCGCTTGTGCTTTTTTAGTACCTTGAGGAATATATGGCCGCCATTCCGCGTGAGACGCACGACTACACCGCGCCCAAGCTGCTCGATCGCGCGATCGACTTTTCGTGGCTCAACCTCGAGTTGCTGGCGTTTGGCCTGCTGGTGCTGCTGAGCATTATTGCGCACCTGTGGGCGCTCGGCCACATGGCCATGCACCACGACGAGTCGGTGACGAGCTGGATGAGCTGGCGCTACTACACCGGCGCGAGCGGCTTTACCTGCGCCGGCGGGCGCGTGGCGCCAAGCTACTGCTACGACCCGGTGTACCACGGCCCGGCCTACTACGTGCTCTCGCTCGCCTCGTTCTTTCTGTTCGGCGACGGCGAGGCCCAGGCGCGGCTGCCCGAGGCGATTGCCGGTATTCTGCTGACTGCGTCGGCCTGGATGCTGCGGCCCTACCTGGGCCGGCGCGGCACGTTTGTGGCCGCCGCGCTGCTGGCCTTCTCGCCCGCGCTGCTGTACTTCACGCGCTTTTCGCGCCACGACGCCCTGATCGTGCTGTGGGCCTTCTGGATGGTGGCCGGCCTGTTCCGCTACGCCGACACCGGCCGCCCGCGCTACCTCTACCTGGCCAGCGCGGCGACTGCCCTGGCCATGGCCACTCACGAGCTGTACTACATTCTGTTCTTTCTGTTCGGCACCTTTGTGCTCGCGCGCATCGCCTACGAGCGCCTGCCGCGCCGCCAGGTGACGATCGGCATAGGCGTGGCGCTGCTGGTGGCGGTGGTGATGATGCTGCTCGACCCGCCGATCACCGCGCGGCTGCGCGGCGGCGGCATTGGCCTGCTGTTCAGCAGCGTGCTGGGGATGGCGCTGCTGCTGATGCGTGTGTGGCCGGAGGAGCCGCGCTTCAGCGATCGGGTGATTGCGCTCTGGCGCGACGAGCGGCCGGTGCTGTGGACGGCGCTGGGCATTCTGGCCGGCATCTTCGTGCTGCTCTTCAGCAACTTCTTCACCGATATGCGCGGCGTGCTGGATGGGCTGTACCAGGGCCTGGCCTACTGGCTTGGCTCGCAGCACGAGTACGCCCGTGGCAAGCAGCCCTGGTACTACTACCTGATGCTGCTGCCGGTGTACGAGCCGATCGCGCTGCTCGGCTCGTTTGGCGCGGCGTCGGTGCTGTTCGCCTGGGGCCGGCCGCGCCTGGCCGCGCTGGTGTGGATGCTAGTCGGCGCGCTGCTGATCTATGCCGCTGGCCTGTTTGGCACGGTTGGCCTGCTGCTGGGCGCGGCGCTGGTGGGCCTGGTGGCCTACCTGGCGCTCAGCGGGTGGTGGCGGGGCGAGCCTGCGCCGGAAATCACGCCAAACGCCGCCGCAGACGCTCTGCCGCTGGCGCCGATCGATGGCGCGGCCGCCGAGGATGCGAATGGTGTGGCAATCGCGGCCGCGCCAGCCGCCGAGGAGGCCACTGCCGCCGCGCGGCCCGTGCCCAACCCCGCGCCGCTGTTCCCGCTGTTTCTAACGTTCTGGTTCATCGGCGCGCTGGTGGCGTTCTCGTGGGCCGGCGAGAAGATGCCCTGGCTGGTGACGCACATCGCCTTGCCGGGCAATCTGCTGGCGGCCTGGGCGATCGGCCGCATGCTCGACGCGATCGAGTGGCGCAAGCTGCCCGACCGGCGCGCGGCGCTGATCCCCGTCGCGCTGGTGCTGGCGCTGGTGGCGATCAGCGTGGCGCTCTGGCGCTTCTCCACTGCCGGCGAGGGCCAGGCCGGCCAGTCGGCGATGCTTCAGGCGATCGTGCCGCTGGTGATCGCCGGCCTGCTGATCTTTGGCCTGCTGACCATCGGCCAGCGCGTGGGCCGCGCAGCAACCCTGGTGATCGTCGCGCTGACGCTCTTCGGCCTGCTGGCGGCCTACAGCGTGCGCGCCAGCTGGATGGTGGTGTACGATCACCCCGACACGCCGGTCGAGATGCTGATCTATGTGCAGAGCCCGCCCGACGTGCCGCTGATTGTGCGTGATATACGCACCCTGGCGATCAACCTGACGCGCAACCAGCGCACCGCCGACGATCCGACCGGCGGCCACAGCATGCCGCTGATTCTTGACGCCGGCGACGAGAGCAGCGAGGGCAGCCTCTCGTGGCCCTACCAGTGGTACCTGCGCGATTTCCAGCGGATCGAGAGCCGCAAGGCCGATTTCTTCGCCAATGCCACCGCCGACTCGTTCCTCGTGCCGGTCGACCGCAACCAGCCCGACGGCGAGAAGCAGATCGCGCCGGTGGTGATGGTGTATGTACCCCACATCACCGACGCGACGCGCCAGGCGCTTGAGGAAAACTATGTCAAGCGCTACGACTCGAAGCTGAACTGGTACTTCCCCGAGGGTGACCTGAGCGGCTGCGACCCGACTCAGCCAGGCTACAAGCGCTTCTACTACAACAGCAGCACGCGCGCCCAGGCTAAGGCCGACCCGCAGTGCCAGAGCCTGAACATCGACAGCCTGCCCTACGAGCCGTTCTACGCGCCGTTGGTGTGGCCGTTCCGCCCCGAAAATCTGACGAAGGTGAAGAACTACCTGCTGTATCGCGAGCTGCCCGACCCGCTGCAGATCTACGGCCGCGATATGCAGGTATGGGTGCGCAAGGATCTGGTCGCCAGCGGCGAGCCAGCCGCCGGCGGCACCAGCACCAACGGCGCGGTGAAGCTCGTGTCCGAGCAGGTGATCGGCAGCCCCGGCAATGGCGCGGGCCAGCTGACCGACCCGCGTGGCATTGCCGTCGACGCCCAGGGCAATATCTACGTGGCCGATACCGCCAACCACCGCATCCAGGCCTTCGACGCACAGGGCAAGCCGAAGTTCGCGGTTGGGTCGGTGGGCAATGGCCCCGGCCAGTTTAACGAGCCGCGCGGCGTAGCAGTCGACGCTCAGGGCAATATCTACGTGGCCGATACCTGGAATGCGCGCGTGGTGAAGCTCGACGCGTCGGGCAAGTTTGTGAAGAGCTGGGGCACGGGCAACGACATCGGCAATGGCCGCAGCGCCATGATGACCGACGGCACCGAGGCGGGTAATAACGCTGCGCCGCTCGGCTTCTACGGCCCGCGCGGCGTGGCGATTGACTCAAAGGGGAATATCTATATCGCCGATACCGGCAACAAGCGCGTGGTGGTCACCGACAGCGAGGGCACATACCTGTACCAGTGGGGCCACGGCGGCAATGAGCCGGGCGCGTTCAACGAGCCGATCGGCATCGCGATCGATGCGCAGGACGACGTGTATGTGGCCGATACCTGGAATGGGCGCGTGCAAGTGTTTGGCCGCGACGAGAGCGGCAAAGTGATCGCTACGCCGAAGGCTACCTGGCGCGTGCAGGGCTGGCAGCCCAACACCTACGACGATCCGTTTATCGCCGCCGGCGCCGATGGCCAGGTGTTCGTGAGCGTGCCCAGCCGTAACCAGGTGCTCTATGCTACCATCGCTGGCGAGCAGCTGCTGCGCTGGGGCGGCAAAGGCTCCGACTTCGCCTCGCTGACGCTGCCCAGTGGCGTCGCGGTGAGCGCCAAGGGCGAGGTGTACGTTGTTGATCGGGGCAACAACCGCGTGATGCGCTTCAAGATGCCGAATTCGGGCGGCTAGCCTCGGAAACGCGGCGGGGCGCCTCGCAGATCCGCCCCGCCAAGCAGGATGATTATAAAAGGTGTGCGCGAGGGCTATGCCTCGCTACCTTTCAGGCAGGTTTACAAGAAACTGCTCAAACGAAGCTGGTATTATACCAAATTTGCTTGATTACTGACCCTTTGGTGGGGTTTGGGGCGGCTTCGCCGCCCTTTCTTTTTGTGTTGCACTACGTGGCGAAGCCGTAGTGCAACATATCTATAAGTAGTCAAGCGAACAGCGTATTAGCCGCGCGTAAGCGTGGTGACGCACTCGATATGCGCGGTCTGCGGAAACAGATCGACCGGCTGCACCGACTCGACGTGGTAGCCGCCCTCGACCAGCGCCTTCAGGTCGCGCGCCAGCGTGGCCGGCTGGCACGAGATATACACGATCCGCGCGGGCGCCAGTTCGAGCAGATATGCGATCGCCTGGGGGTGGCAGCCGCGCCGTGGTGGGTCGAGCAGCACCGCATCGACCGGGCCTTCGACGCGCGGCAGTACGGCTTCGACCCGCCCGGCCAGAAAGTGTACATTCGCGATGCCGTTCAGCGCGGCGCTGGCGCGGCCATCTTCGATCGCGCCGCCAAACTCCTCGATGCCCACCACCTCGCGCGCCTGTGCCGCCAGCGGCAGCGTAAACGCCCCGGCGCCGCAGTACAGGTCGAGCAGCCGCTCGGCGCCGCTCAGGCCGAGGCTAGCGCGCGCCAGGTCGAGCAGCGCGTTGGCGGCCGGCAAGCTTACCTGGAAGAACGTGGCCGGGCGCAGCTGAAAGGCCACGCCGCCAAGCTCTTCGATCAGCTGGCTGGCGCCGAACGTCGCGGCGACACGACTATCGGCCAGCAGCGTTACTCCGGCAAGCGCCGGGCAGCGCGCGCGCCAGCGCGTAGCCGCCCAATCGGGCGCGCCGCGCAACGCCGCCAGCGCGTAGCCGTGCGTCTCGCTGGCGCGCAGGACGATCTCGGTGGGCGCGCCGGTGGCCTGCGCCACGGCGCTCAGGTCGGCTAGCGCCTGGTTCAGCACTGGCAGCAGCAGCGGGTCTTCGTCGATCGCGTGCAGGTTGCGGGTGTTGGCGATGTAGTAGCCAATCTGCTGGCCGTGGCCATGCAGCCGCGCGCTGTTGCGGTAGTTCCACGGTGGGCCGGGCGCGAGCGTCTCGGCCACAGGCGCCTCGGTGATGCCGCCAATTTTGGCGAGCTGCTCGGCCACAATCTGCCGCTTGAAGCGCAGCTGGGCCGGGTAGGCGATATGCTGCCAGGGCATGTGATCGGCGCCGGGCATGCGCGGCGCCACGCGCTCGGGCGAGGGCGATAGCACTTCGGCCACGCTGCCGCGCGCGTAGCTGTCGCGCAGCTCGTGCAGGCGTACCAGCGCGCGCTCGCCGGGCAGCCCGCCCGCCGCAAATACCACCCGCTCGTTGAAGCGCCCAACCGCCTCGCCGCCCTGCGCGATCCCGTCGAATGTTAGTTCCAGTGTTTCTGGCCAGCTGGTTGTGGTCATGCGTCCCGTCGATCTACTGTGCGTGTCGGCGGGCAGTATAGCATGGATCGCGATCGTGTGGCGTGCGAGCGCACGCCGCGGGCGCCGTCAAAGGCCTGCGCTATTTGCCCTGCCTCAGCTCCTGGGTCGGTTGAAGGCAGAGGGTGATCGGAGCGACGTTCGCTTCGCCCTGAGCACGCGCCCCTAGCCGACGCGCCCGCTGATATATTCTTCGGCGCGCGGGTCGCTCGGCCGGGTGAACACCTGCGCCGTCGGCCCGCATTCCACCAGTTCGCCCAGCGCCCTGGCGGCCTCGCGCTCGACCGTAAAGACGGCGGTGGTGTCGGAGATGCGCGCGGCCTGGTGCATGTTGTGCGTGACGATGATCACAGTGTACAGCTTGCGCAGGCTGTCCATCAGCTCTTCGATCTTAAGCGTGGCGATCGGGTCGAGCGCCGAGCAGGGCTCGTCCATCAAGATCACTTCGGGCTCTACCGCCAGCGTGCGCGCGATGCTCAGGCGCTGCTGCTGCCCGCCCGAAAGCGCAAGCCCTGAGTGATCAAGCTTGTCTTTGACTTCGTCCCATAGCGCGGCCGCCTGGAGCGAGCGCTCGACGCGCTCGGCCAGCTGCCGCCGGTCGCGCATGCCGGCCAGCCGCAGGCCGACTGCCACATTCTCGAAGATCGAGCGGGTGCGCAGCGCGATCGGCTGCTGGAAGACCATGCCGATGCGGCGGCGCACCAGCGTCGGGTCGATGCCCGGCGCGTAGATGTTTTCGTCGCCCAGCAGCACCTCGCCCTGTGCGCTGGCGCCCTCGATCGTCTCGTGCAGGCGGTTCAGGCAGCGCAGCACCGTCGATTTACCGCAGCCCGACGGCCCGATGATCGCAGTGATCTGGCGCGCCTCGAAGGCCATGCTCACCGGCTTCACCGCCGGTGCGGCGCCGTAGAATGGCTTCAGATTTTTCAGCGTAATCGTTTGTGGGGTCATCCTGCTACCTTTTACGCCCGCGCGTGGCCAGCCGCACGAGGATGTTGATCAGCAGCACAGTGGTCATGAGCACAAAGGCCGTTCCCCAGGCCAGGGTGTTCTCGCTGGGGAATGGCGACTCGGTATAGCGGTAGGTCAGCAGCGGCAGCGCGGCGATCGGGCCGAGCATGTTGAATGTGATCGTGTTATTGCCCAGCACCGTCAAGATCAGCGGCGCCGTCTCGCCCGCGCCGCGCGCAAACGCCAGCAGTACTCCGGTGACAATGCCGGTGAGCGCCGAGGGGATCACCACTGTGAAGGTTGAGTACCATGTTGGCGCGCCCAACGCCAGCGCGGCCTCGCGCGTGCTGTGTGGCACCAGCTTCAAGATCTCCTCGGTGGTGCGCGTGATTGTCGGCACCATAAGTATGGTGATCGCCACGCTGCCAGCCAGCCCCGAAAACGCCTGAAAGCGCTGCACCAGCAGAATGTACGCAACTACGCCGGCGATGATCGAGGGCGCGCCGCTCAGCACGTCGGTGCAAAAGCGCACCACGGTTGCCAGGCGGTTCTTGGGGTATTCGGCGAGAAACACGCCGGCGAGCAGGCCGATCGGCAGTGCCATCAGCAGCGCTACGCCGGTTATCAGCAGCGTGCCGATGATGCCATGCAGCACGCCGCCGCGCGCCACAACATCGGTGGCGGGCGCCGCTGTGTCGCTGGCGCTCGCGGCCTGGGCTGGCGCGCTCGTGCCATCCGCTGCCGGAGATGGCTCGGCGTTTGCGCCAGCGAGGGCGCCGACATCGATAGTGGCGAAGGGGTCAGGCGTGGCGGCGGCGTCTGCTGCTGCAGGTGTGGCGGCGGCACTAGCGTCGCCGGAAGTGGCGCCGGCAAGGGCACCGACATCGATAGTGGCGAAGGGGTCGGGCGTGGCGGCGGCGTCTGCTGCTGCAGGTGTGGCGGTGGCGCTAGCGTCGCCGGAAGTCGCGCCGGCGAAGGCGCCGATCGTCAGCGGCGGCAGGTATGCCTGGGTGAAAAAATCAAGGTTCAGCGCGCGGCCGCCGACCACCAGCACGTAGCCGATGATCAAGACCAGCGGCACCACGGCGACCGCCGTACACAGCACCATCACACCGCGCATGAGCCGATCGCCGGCTTTGCGCAGCGCGTAGTTTGGCGTCGCGCTTGTTTTCAGGCTCATATGCGCGCCCCCGCCGGCCCGCGCGAAACCTGCCACACCAGCAGGCGCGCAAACAGGTTTAGCATCAGCGTAATGCCGAATAGCACCAGCGCCACCTCGATCAGCGCGCTTTCGTGCAGCGGGCTGTTGGCATTGGTCAGCTCGCTTGCCACCAGCGAGGCGGCCGTCACGCCGGGCGCGAAGAGCGAGCTGCTCAGGCGCTGGCTATTGCCGATCAGCATGGTCGCAGCCATGGTCTCGCCCAGCGCGCGCCCCAGGCCCAGCATCACGCCGCCGATCACGCCGGCGCGCGCGTAGGGCAGCACCGACTGCCAGATCACCTCCCAGCGTGTCGCGCCGAGCGCCAGCATCACCTCGCGCTGGGTGTTAGGCACTACCGCCAGCACGTCGCGGGTAATGGCCGCGATCGTCGGCAGGATCATGATCGCCAGCACTACGCCGGCCACCATCATGCCCCGGCCCACCGCCACCGGCCCGGCCAGCGCCGGTATGACCTGGCCAAGCGAGCGCGACACCGGCTTGGCCACTGCGTCGCGGAACACCGGCGCAAACACCGCCACGCCCCACAGGCCATAGATCACGCTGGGGATGGCGGCCAGCAGCTCGACGGTGAACGAGAGCGGGGTGCGCAGCCAGCGCGGGCACAGCTCGGATAAGAAAATGCCGATGCCGATGCCGATCGGCGCGGCCAGCAGCACGGCGATTGCGGCCGAAACCAGCGTGCCGTACACCGCCGGCCAGGCGCCAAACGTCGCCGGGCGCACGTCGGTGTCGACGGGCTTCCACTCGCGGCCGGTCAAAAAGCTCAGGCCAAACTCCGAGCGCGCCAGCGCCGAGCCGTTAAAGGTAACCAGGCCAATCGCGGCCACCATGCCGATCACCACCAGCGCGAAGAGCAGCGTGCCAAGGTAGAACAGGCCATCGCCGTGCTGTGTTCGGCGGCTCAGGCGGCGCCAAAAGCCTGTGTTCAGCGCTTCTGATTGAGCCATACATTGTCCTTACGCAGAAAAGCCGCGAGCGTTCAGGGCGCGCTGCGCGCCCTGAACGCCGCCGGCAGCTTGGTTTACTTGACCGGGCCGCTGAAGATCTGCTGGCCCTTCACGCTGATCTTGTAGAGCTGCTTCATCGCCAGGTAGCGCGCCTCGGTGGGCAGCGGGGCATAGCCCAGCCGAACCGACGCGCCCTGGCCCTCGGTCAGGCCCCAGTAGATAAAGTCGGCCAGCGCCTTGGCCTTGTCGGCGTCGGTGTAGGTGTTGGCGCGCACCAGGATGTAGGTGAAGCCGGCGATCGGGTAGGCGGTGGCGGCGGGCGCATTCGTGAGCGACACCGCCAGGCTGGCCGGGTAGGTCACGCCATTGGCCGCGTCCGACACACTGCTGAGCGACGGAGTGATGAAGTTGCCCGAGCTGTTCTTCACCGGCGCGGCCGGCAGCTTGTTCGCCAGCGCGTAGATCAGCTCGACATAGCCGATCGCGCCCTCGGTCTGCTTCACCGTCCCGGCCACGCCGGCGTTGCCTGGCGCCCCGATGCCTACCGGCCAGCTCACCGTCGTGCCCGAGCCGACTGTGGTTTTCCAGTCGGTGCTGATCTTGGCCAGGTAGTCGGTCCAGATCGAGGTTGTGCCCGAGCCGTCCGAGCGGTACACCACGGTGATGTCGGTGTCGGGCAGCTTCACGCCGGGGTTGTCGGCGGCGATGGCCGGGTGATCCCAGCGCGTAATGTTGCCCAGGTAGATGTTCGCCAGCGTGGCGGGCGAGAAGCGCAGGTTGCTGATGCCTGGCAGGTTGTAGGTGGCCACTACCGCGCCCATCACCATGGGGATGTGCAGCGCGTCGGGCGCTTCGGTCTTCACGCGCGCCTCGGCGATTGCCGCGTCGGTGCCGCCAAAGTCCGTCAGGTATTTGATGAAGTCCGAGATGCCCTGGCCGCTGCCGACCGACTGGTAGCTGATCGCGACGTTCGGCACTGTCAGCTTGTACACCTGGATCCAGGCCTGGTAGAGCACGTTCGGGAAGCTGGCGCCCGAGCCTTTGAGCGTGGCGCTCAGCTGGCGTGGCGCCCACGGCGGGATGGGCGTGGCGGTGGCGGTAGGCTTGATTGTCGTTTTCGGCTTAAGGGCCGGCCGCACAGTGGGGCGCACCGTCGGCTTGGCGGTTGGCTTCGGCGTGGCGGTAGCCGCTAGGTCGGCTGTGGCAGGCTCGCTGGCCGCCGCGCCGCCGGGCAGCAGGGCCAGGCTGAGCACAATCAGCGGCAGCACGATCAGCGAGAACAGCCAGGGGAACCGCGAGCGATGGGCAGGTGGACGCATGATCAACTCTCCTTTAGATCTTGCCCGGCTATTGGCAGGTGTGGCAGCGCATTGGCTTCGAGCGAGCAACCAGCCGTGCGGCGCGCTTGGGTACTGGCCGGCTGGCTTTCGTAGCCATGCTAGCTGGCGGAAATTAAGCCCTTGCGGTGCGGTCGTTAAACTTCGGTTAGCTATTCGTGCCGCGAGAGTCGGCGCTGGCGCGCTGCGGCAAAAGGGGAGCGAGGCATCAGGGAGCGGTTGGCCGCAGTTTCTCTCGGCCAATCAGAAGCGAGGAAAGCTTAATATTGCGCTGGTGAGGCAGCTGGCCGGCGGGCCAGTGCGGGCCTATGGGGAGGCAGAACAAGAAGCTAGCCGTGGGCCTGGCGCTTTCGCTCGATGTAGCCAACCAGGTCGCGCCGGCGCAGCACGCCCAGCAGCAGCGCGCCGTCGATCACCGGCAGCTGCTCCTCGCCGCTCTCGAGCAGCGTGCGGAACGCTTCGCCGGCTGGCATCTCGGGCGCCAGCAGGCGCAGGCGGTGGATCGGCGTCATCGCCTCGCCGACGCGCGTGCCGGCCCATTCGTGAAACTGGAAACGCCGCAGGTTGTGCACGGTGATCATGCCCAGCAGCGGCTGCGGCGCATCGGCCTCGGGGATCTGGAGCACCGGAAAGCCCTGGTCGACCTGGCTAAGCACATAGCTGCCGACGAACTGGTCGAGCGGCAGCTCGGGCGCCACGGCACGAAACGCGCGCTGCATCAAATCCGAAACCTGCACATTGCTGAGCATGCGCTGCACCACGAAGCGGCGGTGGCCAAGCGTGGCGCTGCGCACCAGGAAGTAGCCGATCAGGCCCATCCACGCGCCGCTCACCACGTCGCCCGCGCCCAGGGCGTACAGCAGCCCGGCGGTCAGCAGCACCCAGCCGCACGCCCGCCCGACAAACGCGCCCACGCGGGCAGCGCCAAGCTCGTCGTCGCTCAGGTAGCTGAGCACGGCCCACAGCACGCGCCCGCCGTCGAGCGGGTAGCCCGGCAGGAGGTTGAAGATCGCCATTGCGCCATTGGAGAGCGCCAGGTGGAGTACCAGCAGCGCCAGCCGCTGCGCGGGCCAGAGCCACCAGGCCACGGCGAACAGCAGCGCCAGCGCCAGGCTGATCAGCGGGCCGGCCAGCGCCACCAGCATGTCGCGCACCGGGTTGGCTGGGCCATCGCCGATCTCGGTGGCGCCGCCGAGCGCGAACAGCGTGATGCCGCCGACGCGCAGGCCATACTGCCGGGCTACCAATGCGTGCCCCAGCTCGTGCAGCAGCACCGAGGCCCACAGCAGCACCGCCGCGAGCGTGGCCAGCACCCAGGCGCCGAGCGCGCCGCCTGCCGAAGGCAGGTACAGCCAATGCAGCATCGCCGCCACAAACGCCAGCATCGCCAGCCAGCTCCAGTGGCAGCGGATGGGGATACCGGCGACTCTGCCGATGGTGAAGGCGCGCGCGAACATCGAATCGCTTCTCGTTTGAATCAAAGCGGCTGGCCCGTGCGAGCCAGCCGCAGCATATCAGACAGCCGGGCGCCTACCAGCGGGTGCTGGTGGTGCGCCGCTGCTGCTGGAAGCAGTCCGAGCAGTAGACCGGCTTGTCGCCGCGCGGCACAAACGGCACCTTCGCCTCGCGCCCGCACGACGCGCAGGTGGTGACATGCATCTCGCGCGAAGCGCTACTGTAGCTGCCCCGGCTACCGTAGCTATCCTGGTCGCCGTAGCTGCTGCGCTCGCCATAGCTGCTGCGATCGCTGTAGCCGCTGCGCCCGCCGCCACTGGCCTTGCGCTGCTGCCGGCACGACGGGCAGCGGGTGGGCTCGTTGGTGAAGCCCTTCTGCGCGTAGAACTCTTGCTCGCCGCTGGTGAACACAAAATCCGATCCGCAATCCCGACAGGTGAGGGTCTTGTCCGCGTAGCTCATCGCTCGCCAACTCCTTGTAGTGAAGAAATATCGATGTCCAGCTGGCTTGGGAAACGATGAGTAGGGAACACACATCCTGGGGCACAGGCGGGATCTTGAGGCATCGCGTAGCAACCAAACCGTTTGAACATACGCGCATAGTAGCACAGATCAGCGCGCGTTTCAAGAGGCGCTTAGCCTGGGTCGCCAGTCATGCGGCGGCGCGTCTCCTGGCGCGATGGCGTTTCGTCGCTGATGCGCTCGCGCGAGGTGAGCGCCAGCACCAGAATAAACGAATTGAACAGCACGCCGGCCAGCAGCACGGCCCAGGGTGGAACTGGCCCAATGCGCATACGGCCCACCAGATCGCTGAGGGTGGCCGGCGTCTGCGGGTGGATGACGATCTTGACGCACCAGCTGATCACCAGCACGCCGAAGATCCAGATGTAGTTGCGGCGCAGGCGGCGGCCGAGCGCCTGCCAGAGCGTGATGCTGAAGCGCGGGTGCAGCAGGTCGCTCGCCAGGATCTGGCGCCAGTTCTCAAGCTCCTCGTGGCGGTCAGGCGTCAGCATCTCGGCGAAGAACTCGGTTTCCATGAGCCGCACCCGCGTGCGCCATAGGTCGTAGAACATATAGCGCCGCGCCTCGATGTACATGAAGTAGAAGATCAGCAGCGAGTTGATCAGAATCATGACGTGCGTGTTTTTTTCGCTGCTGAATGCGAACGAGAGCGTGGCGCCGGTGGTAAGCACAGCCCAGTTGGTGGTGCCGTCGAGGCGCGTGCGCCAGGTGTTGGCGCGGCCGACTTCGCCGCGGTAGAGGTGCACCATCGCGGTGTTGAACTCGGTGGCGGTAAGCGGGCGTACTGCAGGGCCGACGATTGGTGGCCGCTCGGGGGCGCTGACGTGGCGGGTTTGGTCTTCGGTGGAGATGGTCATGGCGAGAACAGCAGCCTGAGCGCGGCATAGATCGCCAGCGCCAGCGCCGCCACGATCAGCAGCAGGCTCCAGATATTCAGCTGCACCACAAACACGACATGCAGGCGGCTCCAGATCAGCCAGCCGGCGATCAACACTGCAATGGCCAGCAGCCAGCGGTTACGCCTCCAGTGGTTCATGGTGCCTCGTTATGCCAAAAACGATGTGGCGGGTATTATACCAAATCCGGCTGATCGCTTGGATTATGGTGGGGGTTCGGGGGGCGGCGGCCGCCCCTGAATTCTTTTCTTGTGCGGCGCCCGGAAAGCCGGGCGCCGCACAAGAAAACCCAAGTAATCAAACGGAATTGGTATTATACAGCGCCGTGTAGGGCTTGTCCACCACTCTGCCGGGCGCTGTGCTATAATCACGCTTCGCCCCGATCGGCACGCCCGTAATGTGCTATAATCTCGCGGCACTTGAAATCGTGAAGCGCTGTCGTGGGACCGTCGCATGTCTCTGACCGCGTCTGCAACAGAGCCGGTTGGCACCATGACACAGTCCTCGATGGCATTCGAGGCCACAGCTGCCGTGCGCCCGTTTGTGAAGTGGGCCGGCGGCAAGGGCCAGCTTCTGCCCGAGCTATCGCGCCGCCTGCCGCGCCAGTTTCGGCGCTACCACGAGCCGTTCGTAGGCGGCGCGGCGCTGTTTTTTTTCCTGCACAATGCCGGCCGGCTGCGCTACGGCGCGACGCTGAGCGACTACAATCCCGAGCTGGTGCTGTGCTACCGCGCGGTTCGCGACGATGTCGAGGCGCTGATTGTGGCGCTGAAGGAGCACGAGCGCTTCCGGCTCGATCGCGATTACTTCATGGCCGTGCGCGGCTGGGATCGCCAGCCCGATTTCGCCCACCGCAGCGCTGTCGAGCGCGCCGCCCGCACGATCTTCCTCAACCGCACCTGCTACAACGGCCTGTACCGCCTGAACAACAAGGGCCAGTTCAACGCGCCGTGGGGCTACTACAAGAACCCGCTGATCTGCGACCCCGAGAACATGCGCGCCGCCAGCGCCGCGCTTCAGCAGGTCGAGCTGAGCGTGGGCGATTTTGGCGACGTGGCGGCGCGCGCCGAGCCCGGCGACCTGGTGTACTTCGACCCGCCGTACGTGCCCATGAGCGCCACCGCCTCGTTTACGCACTACACTGGGCAGACGTTCGGCCCCGACGACCAGCGCCGGCTTGCGCGGCTATTCGACGACCTGATGGCGCGCGGGGTGTACGTGATGCTCAGCAACTCGCACACGCCGCTCTCGCGCGAGCTGTACGCCGCCCACGCCGTGCGCTCCGACGTGGTGCTGGCGAGCCGCAAGATCAACTGCGATGGCCGCAAGCGCGGCAGCGTCGAAGAGCTGATCGTGTGCGGCTATGCGCCAGGGACGTAAGCGTGAGCAGGCTATGCCAGTACGCATTCTGATTGCCGACGACCACCCGATCGTGCGCGAGGGGTTGAGCGCGGTGCTCGAGACCCAGCCGGATTTCGCGATCGTCGGGATGGCCGCCAGCGGCGCGGCGGCGGTGGCCCAGGCGGCCGAGCTGCGGCCCGACGTGATCCTGCTCGATCTGGCGCTGCCCGAGCTGGATGGCGTGGCCGCGCTGCGCGCGATCCGCGCGCATACCCCCGACGCGCGGGTGCTGATCTTCACTGCCTTCGATACTGACGAGCGCATTCTGGCGGCGGTGCAGGCCGGCGCGCAGGGCTACCTGCTGAAAGGCGCGCCGCGCGACGAGCTGTTTCAGGCCATCCGGGTGGTGCACGCGGGCGGCTCGCTGCTGCAGCCGGTTGTGGCGGCGCGGCTGCTTCGCCAGGTGAGCGGCCCGCCCGAGGCGCTCACCGAGCGCGAGCTTGAGGTGCTGCGGCTGCTGGCCAGGGGCCGGCAGAACAAAGAGATCGCCAGCGAGCTGGTGATCAGCGAGCGCACGGTGAAGTTCCACGTGTCGGCGATTCTGGCCAAGCTCGGCGTCGGCAATCGCACCGAGGCGGTCGGCAAGGCCGCGCAGCTTGGCTTGATCGAGCTGTAGCGGCCAAGATTGAAAAGCGAGAGCGAGGGGCATCGCCCCTCGCTCTCGCTTTTCCGGCGGATCGCGGCTACGCAGGATGGCCGATTGCTCTACGCTCCACGCTTAATCGCTCTGCGCTCTGCTATCGTCGCCGCCGATCACGGCAACGGCTTCGATCTCTACCAGCATCGCCGGCACGATCAGCTCGGCGCGCACAAGGGTGGTGGCCGGTCGGATGCTGCCGAACACCTCGCCATGCGCGCGCGCTACTGCTTCCCAGTCGGCGATGTCGCGCACGAACATCCGCGTCCGCACTACGTCGCCGAGCGAGGCGCCAGCCTCGGCTAGCGCCGCGGCGATCTTGTTCAGCACGTAGCGCGCCTGCCCAGCCGCATCGCCGGGGTGCTGCACGGCGCCGCTTGCGTCGGCCGCGGTGGTTCCCGCAACATACACATGGTTGCCGACACGCACCGCCCGTGAGTAGCCGGCCAGCGCCTCCCAGGGCGTGCCGCTCGATATGTTCTGGCGTGCCATCGCTTTCCTCCAAATACCAAGAGTCGCGAGCCGCCTCGCAGCGGTGCCGGCTCGCGATGCTCGGCGGCTGGGCTGCCTGATCTGCGGCTACTCGACCACGTAGAGCTCCTGGAAGCCGCGTGTCAGCGGCTCGCCGGCGCTCTCGCCTACCACCACCACATCTTCAACGCGGCAGCTGAGCTGGCCCGGCAGTGTGATGCTCGGCTCGACGGTGAAGCACATGCCTGTGCGCAGTGCCGTGTGGTCGCTGGCAGTCAGGAATGGCGGCTCATGCACATCCATGCCGATGCCGTGGCCCAGGCGGTGCCGGAACGCCTCGCCGTAGCCGGCCTCGGCGATCACGGTGCGCGCGGCGGCGTCGGCCTGCGCGCAGCTATTGCCGGCGCGCAGCGCGGCGATGCCGGCGGCCTGCGACGCCATGATCAGCGCGTGCACGCGACGGTACTCGGCGCCAGGCTCGCCGAAGAACACCGAGCGCCCGAAGTCGTAGCAGTAGCCGTCGTACACCGCGCCAAAGTCGAACGAGATCGCCACCGGCGCGTCGAGCGGCAGCAGCAGCGTCTCGTCGCGGTTGTGGAAGTCGAACGGGTGGGTCGGGCCCATGTTGTAGAAGCTGGTGACAAACGAGGGCGCGGCCGAGCCGTGGCGCTTGAGCTGGTAGTTTACCTCGCTGATCAGGTCGAGCGTGGTCATGCCGTGGCGCAGCTTCGGCAGCACATCCGCGAACGCAGCCTCGGTGATCGCGCCGGCCTGGCGCATGGTCGCCAGCTCGTCGGCGTCTTTGATCAGCCGCAGCGGCCGCATGATCGGCGCGGCCGACACGAGGCGCGCGGCCGGGCGCAATGCCTGGATGCCCAGCAGGGTCTCGGCCCAGGCGCGGTCGTCGAGCGCGACCGTGGCGGCGGCCGGTACGCCGAGCGCGGCCAGCACCTCGGCGGCCAGCGCGGCCGGGTCGCCGGCGTCGGGCAGCACGCGCACATCGTAGCCGGCGATCTCGAGGTGAAACGCGGCCAGCATGCGCGGGATGGTGAGGATGGGCGCGCCCTGGGGCGTGATCCAGGCGCCGGACAGCCACTCGCCAGGGTACATGGTGTTGCCGAAGTTGGGCTCTTCGCGCGGGATGCCGGTGAGATAGTGCAGGTTCGCCGAGCGCGGCAGGAACAGCAGATCGGCGCCTGTGGCGGCCATGCGCTCTTGCACCCGCGCGAGGCGATGGGCGTAGTCGGGCATGCGGTGTTACCTTTCGGGGCTAGACGGGCGGCCAGGGAATATTGCGCCCTGGGCCGGGGTCGGGGTGCTTGCCGCTGTCGATCAGCCGGTCGAGCCGCCGCCGTAGCGCGCGCAGCTCGTCGGGGTCCAGCAGGCTGGCGAACATATCGGCCGTGGCGCCGCCAAGGTTCGCGCGCAGGCTGCGCAAGTCGGCCAGGATGTCAGGGCGCAGCGGCTTGCCGGCGTAGTCCCACAGCACGGTGCGCAGCTTGGGCTCGGCGTGAAAGCAGATGCCGTGGTCGATCGCCCACAGCCGGCCGTCGTGGCCTTTCAGGCAGTGGCCGCTCTTGCGGTCGGCGTTGTTCGCCAGCACGTCGAACGCGGCCAGCCGCTCGATCGTCGCTTCAAAGCCGCCCTCTTTCTGCATGGTAAAGAGGTGCGCCTCCTGGTCGGCGTCGATAAACAGCTGCACCGAGCCGATGCCGTACGGCCCGTCGCGCAGCACCGTCGGCGGCACGAGATCCCAGCCCAGCGCGGCGTTCAGCAGGTAGGCCGCCACCTCGCGCTGGCAGAGCGTGCCGCGCGGGAAATCCCACAGCGGGCGCTCGCCACGGCGCGGCTTGTATACCGCGAGGCCCTGCAGGCCATTGTTGCGCACGGTGGTGAGCAGGGTGTAGTTGCTGCTCCAGGGCAGCATACCCTGCACGTCCAGCTCGCCGTGTGCCAGCAGCGCCAGCACGTCGGCCACATTCAGCTCGTTTGGTTGCGCGTCTGTCATGTTTATTCACTAGCGCGTAGCGCGTAGCTCGTTGTACGAGTCTACGTACTACGCACATCGCATGATCTGTGCGAACGAGTGCGCCACTGCGCCTGCGGCAGCAAGGTCCTTTAAGCTTCACTTGTGCTCGTATGTTGCGCCACGCGCCACATACGAGAACCTATGTTGGAAAGTTTGGCTTTGCCGAAGGCGAGACTGTGGCGCGCCGCGCACGCCAACGCCGCGCAGGGCTAGTTCATCTGCGGGCAGAAGTGCCCCGACGCGTCGATCGGCCGGCCGCAGTTGCCGCAGATCCTGCGGCCTTTCGACACCACCTGCGCGGCGTGCTCGCTGAGCGCGCGCATCTGCTGGCGCGTGGCCGCGAAGCGCGCGGTTGGCGCGGTTTCGTCCTCTTCTTCGGTGCTTCCCTGCATCACCAGAATGATCAGGTCGCGCTCGGCGTCGTAGCCAATGCCCATCTGGGCGATGCGGAAGCGCGACTCGAGCGGCTCTTCCAGGCTCATATCGCTTGCCAGCACCAGCATGTCGTCGCTCGACGAGAGCAGCGGGTTTTTCTCGGCTATGTCTTCGAGCAGCTGGTTGATGTGGTGCGCCAGCGCGCGCACCTGCTCTTTTTCGCAGATCAGCGACACGAGCTCGCGCTCGCGGCGGGCCTGCAGGTAGAACACGCGCTTGCCCGGCTCGCCGACGGCGTGGGCGGTGATGCGTGTGACCGGGTTCAGATCATAGGTATAATCGGACATGACCCTCTTGCGTCCCTTTAAAACGTTACTTGATACTCGCCTGGCGCCCCGTGGTCGGCGCCGTTGGCTGTGGCGTGGGCCGGCGCGCTTTCGGCCTCGGCTGGAGCTTCGGGCTTGGCTGGCGCGCTTTCGGCCGGCGTGGGTGTGGTCTCGGCCGGCGAGGTCTCGGCCGGAGCTTCGGGCTTGGCTGGCTCCTCGGGCTTGGGCTTCAGGTACTCGAGCCCGCCTACGTGGTTATAGGCCAGCAGGCGCGGCCCCATACGCGTGAAGGCCAGCGCGGTGAGCGAGCAGGGCATGATCTCGAGCCGCTGGAACAGGTCGACGTGCAGCCCGGCGTAGTAGGCGATCGCCAGCTTGATGATATCGGCGTGCGACACCACCGCAATAATGCCTTTGGGGTGCTGCGCGCGCAGCGCGTCGAGGGTGGCGACCATGCGCACCTGCGCTTCGCCAAGCGTTTCGCCGCCGGGAAAGCGCGTGCCGCTGGGGTAGAACTGCACGCCGGGCCACAGCTCGTGCTTGTACAGCTCTTTCAGCTCAGCGCCTTGCCACTCGCCATATTTCACTTCGCCCAGGCCCTCGATCAGCCGCAGCGGCATGTTGCGCGGCCCGGCGATCGCCTGTGCCGTCTCGACGGTGCGATCGAGCGGGCTGGTGTAGATCGCGTCGATCGGCAGAAACGCCAGGCGCTCGGCCAGCGCCGCAGCCTGAGCGCGGCCCTCGTCGTTCAGGTGTACGCCCGGCGTCCAGCCGGCCAGCCGCCCATGCACCCAGTCATTCGTCCCGTGGCGAATCAGCAGCAGCAGCGTCACGATCGCTCCTTTGGCAATGGTTGATGCAGCGCGTATGATACCACAACCGCCAGCGGTGTGCTTTCTGGCGCCACCCGTTTCGTGGCTGCCGGCTGTTGCGGAAAGCCGGCACCCGCCCCCGACCTGTGCTATAATCTTGTACCCATTCAGGAGTGTGCGCATGGCCCGCTTTGATCTCAAAACCTTTGTGCTGATCTTCGGCGCTGCGCTGCTCGGCGCCGGCTGGGCGATCGTCAACCGTGGGGCCGCGCCCGATCTGGGCATCGACGAACGGCTGCGCGCCCAGACATGGGTGATCTTCGCCACGCCCTT
Organism: Kouleothrix sp.; assembly: GCF_046328425.1. NCBI lineage: Bacteria > Bacillati > Chloroflexota > Chloroflexia > Chloroflexales > Roseiflexaceae > Kouleothrix > Kouleothrix sp. The sequence goes on along the minus strand of NZ_JAXLWP010000025.1, from coordinate 66,030 downwards.
CGCCACCTTCTGGGGCTGGTTCTTCGCGCGCCGCGGCGAGCGGCTGTGGGCCGCCGGGGTGTGCTTCTGCATCTACTTCTTCGCGCCGTTCCTCGCCGCGCGCTACGAGTCGTGCGCGGTGGTGTGGGGCCAGCACGGGCCGCTCGGCTGCTTCACCGCCACCGCCGAGGCCCGCGACCTGGCGAACAGCGCCAAGCACGCAATCTACTTCCAGGCAGTCGTCGTCGTCCACATCGCCGCCGCGCTGGGGCTGGCTTTGCAGCGCGCCCTGAGTCGTAGTACAATTCCAACACCAAGTATTCAGGAGCCAGGAGTCAGGCTACCGTAAGCCGGTCTTCCACCATCACCCGGTGCTACTCGCGTATGCCTGGTCTGCTACCGAGCTTCTGACTTCCGATTTTGACTCCCGACTCCGACTTCCAGGAAACGCCATGCCCGATCTGCGCCCGACTCATGCCGGAATTCGTGAGCGGCTCGAGGCCGATGAGCACGAGCGGCTTTCGCCGCTGGCGGCGTTCAGCGATACGGCGGCGCGCGACCAGCCCGAGGACGAGTCGCCGGTGCGCACGCGCTTTCAGCGCGACCGCGACCGGATCTTGCACTCCAAGCCGTTTCGCCGGCTCAAGCACAAGACGCAGGTGTTTATCGCGCCGCTGGGCGACCACTACCGCACGCGCCTGACGCATACGCTTGAGGTGACACAGATCGCTCGCACCGTGGCGCGCGCGCTGCGCTTGAACGAAGATCTGGTCGAGGCGATCGGGCTTGGCCACGACCTTGGCCACGCGCCGTTTGGCCACGCCGGCGAGGCCGCGCTCTCGCACGCGCGCGGCCACTCGTTTCGCCACAACGAGCAGAGCCGCCGCGTCGTCGAGGTGCTCGAGAAAGATGGCCAGGGCCTGAACCTGACATACGCGGTGCGCGAGGGCATCTACCTGCATTCCAAAGCCCGCCGCGACATCATGGCCACCGCCTGGGGTGTGGCCAGCACGCTCGAGGGCCAGATCATCAAGATCGCCGACTCGATCGCCTACATCAACCACGACATCGACGACGCGCTGCGCGCCGGGCTGCTGCACGCCAGCGACCTGCCGCGCGACGCCGTGGCGGCGCTCGGCGATACGCACGCCCAGCGGATCAACACCATGGTCTGCGACCTGATCGACTATAACTGGTGGGCCGGCGGCGAGGGCGCGCCGCCCGACCCGCCGCTGCTGGCCATGAGCCCGCACACGCTCGCGGCCACCAACCAGCTGCGCGAGTTTATGTACCAGAACGTGTACCTCGGCTCGCGCGCCAAGGCCGACGACGCCAAGGTGCGCCTGATGATCGACCTGCTCTATCGCCACTTCCTCGCGCACCCCGAGCAGCTTCCCGCCGACTTGCTGCGGATCAACGCGGCCCGCGGCGAGCCGACCGAGCGCGCGGTGGTGGACTTTGTGGCCGGCATGACCGACCGCTACGCGATCAAGGTGTTCAACGACCTGTACGTGCCGCGCACGTGGGGAGCGTAGCCAGGTTCTGCGCTTCGCGAGCTCCGGCGCAAAACCTAAAGGTCAAAACGATATGTCGAATGTAACCGACCAAATCAAAGAGCGCATCGACGTGGTCGAGTTCATCGGCCAGCACGTGAACCTGCGCAAATCGGGCCGCAACTACGTCGGCTTCTGCCCGTTTCACCCGAATACCAAGACGCCGGCGTTCTACGTGTTTCCTGAGACGCAGAGCTACCACTGCTTCGGCTGCAAGGCCTCGGGCACCGTGTTCGACTTCCTGATGCAGCGCGAGGGGCTCGACTTCCACGGCGCGCTCGAGCAGCTGGCCCAGCGCGCCGGCGTGCAGCTCAAGGAGCGCACCGAGGAAGATAACCAGCAGGAGCACCAGCGCACGCGCCTGCTCGAGATCAACGCGGCCGCCGCCACCTTCTTTCAGCATATGCTGCTGAAGTCGCCGCGCGGCGAGGGCGCGCGCGCCTACGTCGCCAAGCGCCAGATCGACCAGGCCACGCTTGAGTCGTTTCAGCTGGGCTACAGCCCCGACGAGTGGAGCGCGCTGCTGGGCTACCTGACCGACCGCAAGGGCTTTGAGCCCGAGGAGATCGAGGCCGCCGGCCTGGCGATCAAGCGCGACCAGGGCGGCTACTACGATCGCTTCCGCGGCCGCCTGATGTTCCCCATCCGCAACGCCAAGGGCGAGATCATCGCGTTTGGCGGGCGCGCGCTTGGCGACGCCCAGCCCAAGTACATGAACTCGCCGCAGACGCCGCTGTTCGACAAGGGCCGCGTGCTGTACGGCCTCGACCTGGCGCGCGAGGCCGTGCGCGCCAGCCAGTCGATCGTGATCGTCGAGGGCTATGTCGACGTGATCATCGCGCATCAGTACGGCTTCCGCAATGTCGTGGCGCCGCTCGGCACCGCGCTGACGAGCGAGCACGTGGGCGTGGTGAAGAAGCTGCAGACCCGCCGCGTCTACCTGGCGCTCGACGCCGACGCGGCCGGCGTCAAGGCTACGCTCAAGGGCCTGCAGACCCTGCGCGAGAACCTCGACGGCCACGAGGTGCCGGTGCCGACGCCGCAGGGCTACATCCGCTGGGAGCGCGAGATCGAGGCCGAGGTGCGAATCATCGCCATGCCCGACGGCAAGGACCCCGACGAGGTGATCGGCGGCAACCCCGCCGAGTGGCGCGCGCTGGTCGAGGCCGCTCGCCCGGCGATGGAATTCTACATCGGCGCGCTCACCGCCGACCTCGACCTGGCCAGCGCCAAGGGCAAGGCCGAGGCGGTGGCCCGGCTGGGGCCGCTGCTGGCTCAGGTGGTGAATCCGGTCGAGCAGGCGCACCATATTCAGCAGCTCGCGCGTTTAGTACAAGTAGAAGAGCATATCATCCGCCAGGGTCTGCCGCGCCCCGAGCGCAAGGCGGCGCCGCCAAAATCGATCATCGGGCTGGCCAGCGCGCCACCCAGCCAGGAAGATCACATGCTCGGCTGGCTGCTGCGTTACCCGGCGGTGCGCACAGCGGTACAAGAGAAGATCCGGCGTGACCTTTTACCGTTCCCACTCGTCGGAGAGATCATCCAAGGAACACTGAGCGAGCTTTTCGGGCGCGTCGATAACCGGGCGATCTGGCAGGCCTGGCAGCAGGAGCCGGCCGCCACCAGCCCGGCCGAGTGGGCCGCCGCTCTCGATAGCCCGCTGCGCGAGCAGGCCGAGCGCGTCCTTGGGCTCGAGCTGCCGCAGTCGCAGGCCTACCGGCTTGTGAACGATGCGCTGGAATGTGCTAGAATGCTGCAGCTCGATCTTGCACGCCGCTGGAAGAATTCGATCAAGCATACGCTTCTCGATGTGGACGAAAGCCAACAACTTGCAGCGCACGAGCGCCATAACCAGCTGATTGGATACATTGACGCGCTGAGTGTCCCGAAACGTAGTTCAGCCTACGACGATCTTCACAGCCTGCACGTGGTCTGAGGAGCGCTGCTATGGAAAAATACAAGGACGCCATGATCGACGACGATATGCCTTTCGATGACCTGGGCGACGATGCGGCCGAGCCTGCGCGGCCCCAGGAGCCGGAAGAAGAACAGAATACGATCACGAGCCTGCAAGATCTGATCGCGCAGGGCAAGCAGCGCGGCTTCGTCACCGAGGGCGAGATCCTTCAGCTGGTGCCTAACCCCGAAACCGATATCGATAAGCTCGAGGAGATCCAGCGCGCGCTGGCGCAGGCCAGCATCAGCACCCGCGACGAGATGATCGCCGGCGGCGCTGAGGTCGAGGGCATGTTCGACGAAGAGGCCGACCTTGAAGATGGCCTGAACGTCGATGGCATCAGCGTCAACGATACCGTGCGCATGTATCTGCGCGAGATCGGCCGCGTGCCGCTGCTCACCGGCCGCCAGGAGACCGACCTTGCCGAGAAGATCGAGGTCGGCGAGTACCTCAACACCTACAAGGTGCAGTACGGCCCGGATTGGAAGCCCGCGATGGTGCCCGAGATCGGCGCGACGCTCTACAGCCGCTTCCAGAAGAACTGGCCGGTGGTCGAGGATGGCCTGCGCCTGCTGTATTCGGTGGCCGAGCTGCCCACGCCCGACCCGATCACCTACGGCAGGGTCAACGATATCCTCACGCTGCAGGATCGGCTGAGCTTTGAGCTGCGCCAGGGCTATGAGCGCCGTCGCCTCGAGATCGCCAAGAAGCGCGGTCTTACCGCCGAGCAGTACGACCAGTCGATCGCCCACGCGATGGTGATCTACGGCCTGCTGCCCAAGGATGTGCAGGCGCGCTTGCTGCAAGGCGGCGAGTGGCCTTCGGTTGAGCAGGTTCAGGACGCGTTCACCACCCAGCGCGACCAGATCTGGCGCGATTGGCTGGCCGCGCTCGACGCCGGCGAGATGGCCCGCAAGTACCTCACCGAGGCCAACCTGCGCCTGGTGGTGTCGGTGGCCAAGAAGTATATCGGCCGTGGCCTGCAGCTGCTCGACCTCATCCAGGAGGGCAATGTCGGCCTGATCCGCGCCGTCGAAAAGTTCGACTACCGCAAGGGTTTTAAGTTTAGCACCTACGCGACCTGGTGGATCCGCCAGGCAATCACCCGCGCGATCGCCGACCAGGCGCGCACCATCCGCATTCCCGTGCATATGGTCGAGACGATCAACCGCCTCATGCGCGAGAGCCGCCGAATGCTCCAGGAGCTTGGCCGCGACCCGAGCGACGAGGAGCTGGCTAAGGTCATGGGCATCCCGGTCGAGAAGGTGCGCTCGATTCGCAAAACCTCGCTCGAGCCGGTGTCGCTCGAGACGCCGGTTGGCCAGGAGGAAGATAGCCAGCTCGGCGATTTCATCGAAGACTCGAAGGTGCTTGCGCCCTCCGACGCGGCGAGCCACCAGATGCTGCGCGAGCAGGTCGAGCAGGTGCTGAACCAGCTCACCGAGCGCGAGCGCCGGGTGCTGCAGCTGCGCTTTGGCCTGGAAGATGGCCACAGCCGCACGCTCGAGGAGGTCGGCAAGGAGTTTGGTGTGACGCGCGAGCGCATTCGCCAGATCGAAGTTAAGGCGCTGCGCAAGCTGCGCCACCCACGGCTGGGCAAAAAGCTGCGCGATTATCTTGAGTAAGTTTTGAGTTTTGAGCTTTGAGCTTTGAGTTCGCCATATATGACTTGTAGCTGTGAACTCAAAGCTTGGGGCTCCCCGGCGGGGCAACTGTGTCCGATTTTGAACACCTGGACTACTACGAACTGCTTGGTGTATCACGCTCGGCATCGTTCGACGAGATCAAACGCGCCTACCGGCGAGAAATTTCGAAATTTCACCCCGATCGCTTCGTCAATGCACCACCCGACGATCAGGCGTATGCCAGTGAACGTAGCCAGCGCCTGACCGAGGCCTACGCCATTCTGAGCGATTTCGCGGCGCGGAATGCCTATAACCGTGGGCAGCCGGCCGAGCGCGGCGCGCGCCCGCCCCGCCCAAGCACGCCGCCGCAGCAGCGCGATTACCAGGCCGAGCTGTACGATCAGGCGATCTCGCACCTGGGCGCCGGCCGGCAGCTCCAGGCGATTGGCGCGCTGCGCCAGCTCCAGCAGATCAACCCGTTCTACCGCAATAGCGCCGAGCTCCTGGCCCAGATCGAGGCCCAGCTGAACCATCGCGAGGAGCGCCCGCCCCGGCGCTTCCGCCCGCTGGTGATCGCTGGCACGATCACTGGCGGTATCGTGCTGGTGGCTCTGGCGGCCTGGGCGATCGGGTTTGGCCGCAGTACGCTCGCCTCGCGGCTGCCGGCGAGCACGGCCGCGCCAGCCGCCGCGCTCGCCACGGCCGCGCCGACCAGCGCGCCGGAGCCGACCGCGCCGCCCACGGCCGCGCCGACCAGCGCGCCGGAGCCTACCGCGCCGCCCACGGCTCCGGCTGGGCAGGTTCTGCTGGCCGATGGCTTCAACGAATCCGGCTGGGCGACGCTGAGCGGCCCAAGCTGGCAGGTGGGCTACCAGGGCGGCCGCTACCGCGTGCAGGGCGATGCCGGCAGCGGCGCGATCTGGAGCTACCGCGTTGCGCCAGCATCCGACGTGAGCATTGGCGTCGATATGCAGGTGCTCAGCGGCGAGGGCGGCTTGCTGCTGCGCTTCCTCGACGCGAACAACTACCTCAGCGTGGTGCTCAACCCCAGCCAGACGAGCTACCGTGTCGAGCAGCAGCGTGGCGGCGCGCTGAATGCGCTTGCCGGCGGCCAGAGCGAGGCGATCAATGCCGGCGCCGACGCAAGCAACCGCCTGGTGGTGCGCGTGCGTGGCGATGCGCTGCAGGTGTTCGTGAACGGCCAGCAGCTGGCCGATGTCGTGGCTACCAGCGCGCCCGACGCCGCGCGCTATGGGCTGCTGGTGATCGCCAAAGATACTGCTTCGGAAGCGCTGTTCGATAACCTTGAGATCCGCGCGGCCGAGTAGCCGCTGGCTCAGTAGCACCCGCGATAATCGAAAAGGCCCGCTCATGAAAACACCCATTGTCGCCACGTTCTCGATCGCCGCGCACGACCCGCGCAACGGCGACCTGGGGGTGGCGGTCGCGTCGAAGTTCCTGTCGGTTGGATCGGTGGTGCCGTGGGCGCAGGCCGGCGCCGGCGCTGTGGCTACCCAGGCGATGGCCAATATTAGCTATGGCCCGCGTGGGCTGGCGCTGCTGGCTGCGGGCCAACCCGCCGATGCGGCGCTCGCCGCGCTGCTGGCCGACGACGCCGATCGTGAGCATCGCCAGGCTGGCTTGGTGGACGCGCGCGGCCACGCCGCAGCGCATACCGGCGCCGCCTGCATGGACTGGGCCGGCCATGTTGTGGGTGCGGGCTTCGCCGCTCAGGGCAATATCCTCGCTGGCCCTCACGTGGTCGACGCGATCGTCGCGGCGTTTGGCGCCGCCGAGGGCGAGCTTGCCGACCGGCTGCTGGCCGCGCTGGCGGCCGGCGACGCGGCCGGCGGCGACCGCCGCGGGCGCCAGAGCGCCGCGCTGTATGTGGCCCGCGCCGGCGGCTCGTATGGCGGCCTGCTCGACCGCTACATCGACCTGCGCGTCGACGACCACCCCGCCCCAGTGGGCGAGCTTGGCCGGCTGCTGCGGCTGCACCGCTTCTACCTCACCCCGCCGCGCCCCGAGGAGCTGCTGCCAATTGACGCCGCGCTCGCCGGCGAGATCCAGGCGCTGCTGGCGCGCGCCGGCTACTACACCGGCCCCGTCGGCGGCGGCTACGACGACGCAACCCACGCCGCGCTCGAGCGCTACGGCGGGGTCGAGAACCTCGAGGAGCGCCTGATCAGCCGCAGCGCGATCGACCCGCAGGTGCTGGCGTATATGCGCGAAAAGATCGGCTGAGTCGAACTGCGCATGAAACACCTGATCGCCTGCGCGCTGCTGTGCATGCTGCTGTGCTTCGCCGCCGCCTGCGGCGCACCCGCGCCAGCAGCAAGCGAGGGCCTGCCGGCCGTGGCCGCGCGCGGCGAGCAGCTGCTCGCCGGCCGGGCTGTGCTTGAGGTGCGCGGCGTCAACTATATTCATCCCACCAATGCCGACCTGGCCAAGTGCTCGGCGCTGCAGTTTGGCGCCGACGGCAACTGCCCATGGGAGCTCGCGCCGATCGCCGCCGACTTCGAGCACCTGCGCGCCCTGGGCGTCAATACCGTGCGCGTCTTTCTGAACTACTACGTGTTTGGTGGCGCGCGCGCGGCCGACCCGAACTACAGCATGGCCCAGCCGCTGGCGCACCTCGATGAGCTGATCGCCGAGGCCGGCAAGCGCGGCATCTACGTGCTGCCGGTGCTGCTCGCCAAATATCCGCAGGATCGCTTTCACCCCAACGATTACGCCACCGCGCTCGATCTGCATGTCCGCCCTGTCGTACAGCACCTGGCTGGCAAGCCCGGCCTGCTGGCCTGGGATCTGTTCAACGAGATCGACCTGGGCGGGCCGGTCGATCAGCGCTGCTGGGATTGGGACAACGCCGACTTTCCGCTCTGCTTCCCGCTGGCGAACGAGCGGCTGCACTTCATCAAAGCCATCCACGACGAGGTCAAGCGCCTCGACCCGGTGCGCCTGACGACGGTGAGCCTGGGGTTTGGCAAGAACTACTTCCGGCCCGAGCGCGCCGACCTGCGCCTGGCCGACGTGGTGGACGTGTTTTCGTTCCACTACTACGACGACGACCCCTACGACAGCGGGCGCTACGCCGCGCACTGGTACTACGGCCAGGGCTTCCCGGCCGACCTGCGCCGCGCGCTCGACGAGCTGCGCGCCCTCGGCCTGGCTAAGCCGATGCTGGTGAGCGAGCTGGGCTTCCCCACCGGCGCAGGCGCCAAGCGCGGCTCGGCCGAGCTGGCGCGCGATCTGCAGCTGGGCCTGCAGACGGCGCGCGACGCGCAGGCCAGTGGCGTGGTGCTGTGGCCATTCCAGGCCGACTACACCCTGCTGCCGGGCGATATCTTTACCCCCAGCGCGCGCTAGCATGAGCCGGCGGCTCATTCCGATTGCGCGCCGGATGTGTATGCAAGCACGCGCGCCGATGGTGGCGCACAGTAAAAATACCGCTTCACAAAGCCGCGAGATCCCTGTACCATGCACCTGAAACGAACTGGCCAGCGTAGATGGGGAAACACATGGCGAAAGAATACGTGCCATTCAAAATTGAATTTATCGATCTCGATAGTGCGCGCGCGAATGTGATAGTGCGCTGCGACCTGGTAGGCGGCGACGCGCGCGGGGTATTTGTTTCGCCCTCCGGCGACCCGGCCTTCCAGCAGCTCGTCGACCAGCTGCAGAACTTTCAGACCGACGAAGATATGTTGACGGAGCTTGGCCGTCGGCTGTTCGGCGCGCTCTTCCAGGGCCAGGTGCGCGACGCGTATATCACCGCGCGCAGCAAGCTGCGCCCCGACCAAGGGCTGCGGCTGCGGCTCAGCATCGAGCCGGCGCAGACGGCGCTGGCGGCGCTGCCGTGGGAGTTTCTGTGCGACGAGGAGCATCAGCCGCTGGTGCTGCTCGATACGCCGATCGTGCGCTACCTGCCGCGCTTCAGCAACCCGCCCGTGCTCGACACGCCGCGCCCGCTCAAGATCCTGGTGACTACCGCCATCACCGAGCCGAAATTCGACCCGGCCAGCCAGCTTGCCGAGCTGCGCGCGACCGTGGCGAGCGCCGAGCAGGCCGGCGTGGTGCAGCTGCACGTCGAAGAGCACCTGACGCGCCGCCGCTTCAACCAGCTGCTGCGCCAGGGCTTTCATATCTGGCATTTCATCGGCCATGGCAAGCTCAACCGCGATGGCACCAGCGGGCAGCTGGTGTTTGAAGACGCTGGCGGAGTGCCCGACGCGATCGGCGCGCGCGAGCTGGGCATCATCCTCAGCGACAGCATGCTGCGCCTGATTGTGCTGGAGGCGTGTAATAGCGCGCAGCTCACCACCCAGCCGTACCGCAGCATCGCGCCCGCGCTGATGCTGGCAAACATCGGCGCGGTGATCGCCATGCAGTTTAAGGCGCCACAAGAGGCTACCCGGCCGTTTGCTGACGAATTCTATCAGGCGCTGGTCGACGGCGAGCCGATCGACGCCTGTGTAGTGCGTGGGCGGCGCGAGGTCATGTTCGCGTCGGGGCTGCGTAACCCCGACTGGGGCATTCCCACCGTTTACACCCGCGCCCCCGACGCGCGCCTGTTCGCGCCGGCTGCCGCCACAGCGCCCACGCCTGGCCAGCCGGGCACGCCGCAGCCCGCCCAGGGCGGCATCAGCGTGTCGATCGGCAACAACAACCAGTTTGGGAACTCGCCGATCAACATCAACGCCGGGGGCGGCGCAGCCGAAGGCGCGCGCTACGACGACCGGCTGAACGAGCTGAATCGTCAGCTGGCGGCCACGCGCAGCAAGCGCGCGATCCTGCAGGACAAGAAAGCCAAATTGCAGGCCGGCGTTGGCGAGCTGATCTTGCTTGAGGAGACCGAGAGGGAATATGCCGACCAGCGCAGGCAGCTGCTGGTGCTGCGCAAAGAGCGGCTGGAAGAGCTGCGGCAGCGCGCGGATCAGCCGGCCAGCCAGGCGCTGGACGGCCAGATCGCCGAGCTGACGCTGAGCGTGCTCGAGGAAGAGATCGACCTTACCCAGAGCGATGTATACAAGCTCGAAGATCTGCGGCGCATCCAGTCGAACGACCGCGATCGCCAGAAGGTGCAGCAGCAGATCGATGCGAAAAACGCCCAGATCGCCGAGCTGAGGCGCCAGCTTAACGCCATGCGCTAGCGCCCCAGCGCCGCTAGCGCGCTGCGTCGGCCCCTAGCACCACCACAATGTCGGCGCCGGCAGCCGCGCCCTCGGGCGCGCCCTGGCGCAGCTCGGCCTTGAGCAGCTGGGCCAGCCGCTGGCTGGTGCGCGGCTTGCCCGTCACGTCGTACACAATCGTCTTCGGCACGTCGCTGCTGGGCGCGTTGCCGGCCGGCGCCATGGTGAAGCCGGCCTTCTCGATCTCGAGCGACTTACGGCCGGCTAGGCCAGGCGCTTCGGTGCCGTTGAGCACCTGCACCGTGGCCGCCTCGGCTGCCTCACTCGGGCGCGTCAGAAACGCGTCGACGACCTTCTGCACATCGTTCGGGTCCCAGATTAGATCCGAGCCTTCTTCGCGGTAGTTCGGCGCCGACTCGGGGCTGAGCCGCGTCTGCCCGATCTCGTCGGGGCGAATGCCGCTGCCGACCCACCCCAGGCCCGCCAGCACGTCGAGCCGCGCGATCGGCAGCGTGGTCTTCACCGCGCCCTCAAGGCTGCTCAGCAGGGTTGGCGCGAACAGCAGCTGGCCCAGCGCGCCGCGCGCGCGCAGCTTGGCGGCGATCGCGCGTAGCACCTGCTGCTGGCGCTCGGCCCGCCCGAAGTCGCTGTCGGCGTGGCGGGTGCGGGCGTAGATCAACGCGCGCTCGCCATTCATCTCCTGCACGCCTGGCTGAAACTCCACCCGCATGATCCCGAAATCGGGCGTGGGGTATGCATCGTCGACAATCGCGTTTGGCACGTCGATCGTGACGCCGCCGAGCGCGTCGATCAGCTTGGCGAAGCCGTCGAAGTTGATCTGAGCGACTGCGCCGATCGTCTGGCCGCGCTGGCGCAGCTGCAAGAGCTGCTCGGCGGTCTGCGCCGCCAGCGCCATTCCGCCCTCCTGCGGCGTGGTTCCCGAGCCGTACAGCGCCTCGGCGGCGGCGTAGCCCTGGCCATACGCGGCATTGATTTTGGTTTCGCCTATGCCGCGCACATTCACGCGGCTGTCGCGCGGGATCGAGAGCAGGCTAGCCCAGCGGCCGTTTGCGTCGAGGTGCGCGACAATCAGCGTGTCGCTGCGCACGCCTTCCTCAGGGTGGTCGGGCCGCTCGTCAACGCCGACGATCAGCACGTTCATACCGCCGAGCAGCGGTGCCACCACTGGCGCGTTTGGCCGGACGTCGCGCACCACGATCTGGCTGCTCACGGCGCGTAGCCGCAGGTAGAAGATTAGCGCGGCCGCCAGCGCCAGCACTACCAGCGCCAGCAGCACGCGCACGATGATCTTGCCCGGCGCGCGCCGCCGAGCTGGCCGCAGGCCGGGCGGCTGGCCGCCCTCGCGCCGCGGCATCACAACCGTGTCGCCGGTATAGGCGTCGCCGGCCGGCGGCACGCGCCGGCGCTCCGGGGCTGGCGCTGCTGGCCGTGGCCGCTCGCCGGCGCCATACGCAGGCTCGCCTGGCCGGCGCGGCCGATTGGTATCGCTCATAGTCTGTTGCCCGTTCTGAGAGCTTCGCGTGAGCAGTATAGCACACTGCCCAGGCTGGCGAATGATGCCCGGCTCGTGGGCCGCTGAGGCGTGCCTGGCGGCGCGCGCCGCTGTGTATGCCGCCGCCGGGGCAAGCGGCGAACCATGGCACGTCGCTTGCATATGACTCTATCAAAAGCGATTGGAGCTGCGTAACGGCCCAACGCTACCATCGTGCGAACGTTTGGAATAGGCTTCATACCACGTATCAAGGAGAGGAACACCATGATCAACTTCATCCTGTGGCTGCTGTTTGGCGCGCTCGTCGGCTGGCTGGCAAGCATTGTGATGCGCACCGACGCGCAGCAGGGCGCCCTGCTGAACATCGTCGTCGGCATCGTCGGCGCGTTTCTTGGCGGCTTTCTGTTCAACCTGCTCGGCGGGGGCAGCTCGAATATCAACAACAGCGATTTCAGCCTGAGCGCGCTGATTGTGTCGTTTATCGGCGCGGTGGTGCTGCTAGGCATCGTCAACCTGGTGCGCCGCGGCTCGGTGCGTTAGCGCGCCGGCAGCTCTGCCGTAGGCAGAAACGCCGGCCACCTAATACTACACCGGCTAATCACTTGCTGTATGGTGGGGTTCGGGGCGGCAAAGCCGCCCCGAATTTCTTTTTGGTAAGCCCTGCGCGGCTTCACTGGGCAGGGCTTACCAAAAAGGCTCGAACGGAGTTCGTATACTATCTGCCCGACTCTCGCGCGTAGCGATGGGCCAACCGCCTGTCGTTACGCGCGAAAATGTTGGTTTGTTCGCGCTTGTATGCCATTTCGCTCATTTCTTTGTCATCTCGCTATACTATACTAGGTTCGGTTAGCCGCACCGCACTAGCCCGTTTCTGCTTGCGGCAAGGAGCCTGGGAAATGACATCGACACTCTCTTCGCAGCGCGTATCGCCGGCGCCCGATCTGATCAGCGCCGACGATTTTCCGGCCGGCGAGTTCGATCCGTCTGGCATGCTGGCTGGCCTGATTTCTCTGCCGACCCACCGCCCGAAGCGTAACCCGCTCGATCCGGCCCGCCTGATCAATACGCCTGGCTGGTATGGCGCCGGTGCGCTGGCAGCGGGCCTGGGCCTGCTTGGCTTGCGCGCGCTTGGCTGGCCCGGCGCTGCTGCCCTGGGGGCGCTGGGCGGCGCTGGGCTGGCCTATGCGTCGCGCTACGAGCCCTCGCACCCGCTGCTTGAGCGCCGCGAGCTGCGCTTCCCGCAGCTGCCGGCCGCGCTCGACGGCTTGCGGATCGGCCAGATCGCCGATACGCACCTGGGGCTGCGCTATACCGAGCGCAATTTGGCCTGGGCGGTCGAGCAGATGCGCCGCGAGCAGCCCGACCTGATCGCGCTGACCGGCGACCTTGCCGGGCACAAGGCCGCCATCCCGAGCATCACGCCGCTGCTGCGTCCGCTGCGCGCGCCGCTGGGCGTGTACGCCGTGCCTGGCAACCACGATTACTGGGAGGGCCTTGCCGACGTCCGTGCGGCGCTGGCGCTGGCCGGCATCCCGCTGCTGATCAACCAGGGGCTGCGCATGTCCTGGCGCGGCGCCGAGTTCTGGCTGGCGGGCGTCGACGATGCGTTCGACGGGCGGCCGGATTTTGCGGCGGCGCGCGCCGGTATGCCCGAGGGCGCGTTCGGCGTGCTGCTCGCCCACGCTCCCGATCTGGCCGACGACGCGGCCGATCACGGGTTTGCATTCCAGCTTTCGGGCCACTCGCACGGCGGTCACCTGCGCCTGCCGGGCCTGGGCGCCTACACCCACCCGCGCTTCGGCGTGCGCTATGTGATCGGCCACCACCACGTCGGCGCGCTGCAGCTGTATGTGTCGCGCGGGCTCGGTGGCGCGCCGCTGCGGCTGCTGTGCCAGCCCGAAGCGACGATCTTCACCCTCCGGCGCGGCTAGGCTTACACATGCCCATGTGGATAAGCAGGAATCATGGCAGCCACAAGCCATGATTCCTACTTGCCATTGCATGAGTTTTTCGGTATGATACGTGCATCGCGATTACAACAAGGGAATCGTCATGCACGAGTTACTTGCGCGCGCGGCGCTGGCCGACGACGAAGCGTTTGTAGGCCAGCCCGAACCGATTTCGCTCGACCGCGCCCGGCTGCTCGATGCGCTGCGTGCCGTCGCCAGCCTCGCGGCCCTGCCCGAGATCCGGCGCGGCGTGGCCGAGCTGAAACGCCAGATCGCCGATGGCGACGCGTACCTGCACGCCGGCGCTGGCGCCGACAGCGTATGCTTCGCGCCCGAGTTCTTGGCTGGCGAGCTCGACCAGATTCGCGCGGCCTACACCGCCGAGCGCGCACGCTACTATGTTGGCCGGCTGATCAAGAGCATCAGCGAGGTGCGCACCGGCGCGATCAACGACATCAACCTCAATCGCTGGAAAGAGTACGAAGATATCTACACCGATAGCCTGTGGCTGGTGAACCGCCGCGATGGATCGGGCGCTCACAACGCCGGCTACTGGGGCAATTTCATCCCGCAGATTCCCCACCAGATGATGCGGCGCTACACTCGCCCCGGCGACTGGGTGATCGACCCGTTCGCCGGCTCGGGCACCACGCTGATCGAGGCGCGCCGGCTCGGCCGCAATTGCCTGGGCGTCGAGCTGCAGCCCGCCGTGGCCGAGCGCGCCCGCGCCCTGCTCGACACCGAGCCGAACGAGCACCAGGTGGTCGGCGCGGTTGCTACTGGCGATAGCCTCGCAACCGATTACCGCGCGCTGCTGCGCCAGCAGGGCCGGGAATCGGCTCAGCTGGTGATCCTCCACCCCCCCTACTACGATATCATCAGGTTCAGCGACGACCCGCGCGACCTATCCAATGCCGACTCTGTCGAGGCGTTTCAGGCCATGCTCGGCGCGCTGGTCGATCGGGTTGGCGCGGTGCTCGACTCTGGCCGCTATCTGGCGCTGGTGATCGGCGACAAATACGCTCGCTGTGAGTGGATCCCGCTGGGATTCCAGGCCATGAATGAGGTGCTCAAGCGCGATTTCTCGCTTAAGAGCATTATCGTGAAGAACTTCGAGCAGACGGCTGGCAAGCGCAGCCAGCGCGAGCTGTGGAAGTATCGCGCGCTGGTTGGCGGCTTCTACATCTTCAAGCACGAGTACATTTTTGTGTTCCGAAAGCGCTAATGCCGTGCCTCACTCGGTCTCTGTCGCCTTTCAGACGAACCACCCGATCGGCGCGTATGGCCCAATGGCCGCCGCAGCCGAGCGCTACGGCTTCGACGGCGTGAGCGTCTACAACGACATGCTCTACCAGCCGGCGTGGCTGCCGCTGCTGGAGATCGCGCGCGCCACCCGGCGGGTGCGGCTCGGGCCGGCTGCGGTGAACCCGTTCACCTGCCACCCGATCAATATCGCCGGCAATATCGCGCTGCTCGACGAGGCCTCGGCTGGCCGGGCCTACTTGGGGCTGGCGCGCGGCGCCTGGCTCGGCTTTGTCGGCCTCGCGCCCGAGCGGCCGGTGGCGGCGCTGCGCGAGGCTTTCGCGTGTGTGCGCCACCTGCTGGCCCGCTCGAAAGAGCCGTTTCACGGCGAGGTGTTCCAGCTGGCTGGCGGCGACGCGCTGCGCTGGGATGTGCCGCGCGCCGACATTCCGCTGTTGCTGGGCAGCTGGGGTGGCGCGGCCATTCGAGCCTGCGCGGGCATGGTTTCCGAGGTGAAGATAGGCGGCACCGCCAACCCGGCGCTGATCGCGCATATGCTCCCGGCGATCGCCGACGCGGCGCTCGCGGCCGGGCGCCCGGCGCATGCGATCAGCCTGTGCGCGGGGGCGGTCACTGTGGTCGATCGCGATGGCGCTGCGGCGCGCGCGCAGGCACGCCGCGAGGTAGCGCTGTACCTGCCGGTGGTCGCGCCGCTCGACCCGACGCTGGCTCTCGATCCCGAGCTGCTGGCGCGGGTCGCCCACGCGGCCGCCGAGTACGACTTCGAGCGCGCTGCGCGCGATATCTCCGACGCTCTGCTGGCGCGGATGGCGTTTGCTGGCACGCCCGCGCAGGTGGCCGAGCAGGCGCTGGCGCTGTTCCAGGCCGGCTGCGGACGCGTGGAGTTTGGCACGCCACACGGGCTCAGCGCCGAGGCGGGGCTGCGCCTGCTGGGTGAGGAAGTGCTGCCGATGCTGCGGGCCGCGCTAGGAGGCTAGCCGTAGCCGGGGCTGGAGAGCACACGTGAGACGCGACGACGAGTTTGAGCTATACGATCTTCAGGTGGTGGTCGAGGCGATCGAAGGCCACTGCACCTGCGCAATGAGCGTGGGCGATAGCTTCTTCGTGCGCGGCGGCAAGCTTTCGCTGCCGGAAGGCCGTGAATTCTGCCTCTACGCGCTGCAGGCCGCCATCCCGCTGCTGCCCGCCAAGCAGCGCCGCAACCACCCCGCCGACTGGATGGAGACCGACGCGCGCGTGACCTGCCCCGACCCGGCCTGCCGCCTGATCATGCGCGTTGACCGTGTAGGCAGCCGCACCCTGCGCCACGACGACGTCAGCCCGATCGCCTGGGAAGGTGGCTCGTAGGCTTGTAGAAACGTACAGGGGTGTGGCTCGAAGAGCCCCCCCCCCCCCACCCCTGTACTTATGGAGCGGGAGACGGGATGATGTCCCGCCTCCCATCCCGTCTACGCCCCTTCTACTGCCCAATAAACGAATCCGGCAGCAGTGCAATCGCCTTTTGCTTGTCGCGTAAATCCAGCGCGAGATACATTTGCGTGGTTGCCAATGAGGCATGGCCGAGCAGGAGCTGAATACTGCGCAGATCGGCCCCATTGCGCAGCAGTGTGACCGCAAAGGTGTGGCGCAGCATATGCGCCGAGATCGTCAGTCCACCCTCGCGCACCCATCCGCCAGCCTCAAACATTTTTGCCAGCGTTTTCCCGGCCACGCGCCGCCCCTGGCTGCCGCCGGCCACGCGCCCGACGCGCGCGGCCTCGGGCACCAGCTCCAGCGCCGCGCGGACCCGCGCGTGCAACGGCACCAGGCGCGACTTCCCGCCCTTGCCTTTGTGCACGGCCAGCGTGCCAGCTCCAAAATCCACGTCCCCCCACAGCAGCGCCGCTGCCTCGCTGAGTCGCAGGCCGGCGTAGAGCATCAGCAGCACCGCCCGCCGGTCGCGCTGTAGCATCCAGCGGGCTTTCTTGTCGAGCACAGGCAAGGGCCGCGCGAGCAGCGCCTCCAGCTCGCGCAGCTCCCCGCTGGACAGGTGGCGCGGCAGGGGCTGCTGCCGCTTGGGCCACACCAGATCCAGGCTGGGATCGTCGGCGCGCAGCTTGGCGCGCACGCACCAGCGGCAATACGCGCGGATGGCCGACAACGCCTTGCTAATCGTTGCCGCCTCACAGTGGCGCAGGCCGGCCTGGTACCCCAGGATGCTCAGGTGTGTGATCTGATCGAGCGTTGACTCGCTGCCGAGATGCGCGGCGAACGCCACCATGCAGCGCCGGTAGGTGTCGATGGTGTTCGCGCTGTACTTGCGGCCCGCCAACGCGGCTACGAATGAGTCGAGCGTGCTGGCGATGGTGGGGGCGGTTGCCAACGTCGTGGGGGCCGTTGGGGTGTGGGTTTGCGGTCGGGTCTCCATAATCGCTGTCCTTCTCCAGTGGGTACATCCTTCGTGTGTACCCCGCTGGTGAACGGAGCTGGTACACGAATTCGTACACAACGCGACACGGCGCGCATCTGCGGCGATCTGACAGGGATCGCACTAGATGCGCGGAGTGCCGGTCACACTGCGAGAAAGTGAGGGATACCGGGAGAATGTTCGACATTGACGCCCGGCTCAGTCGTTCGCGCGGCTGAGCCAGTCACCGAGGAGACGCGCCATGTATTGTATCACCGATCCGATTGAAGCGCACCGCGAATTACAGCGCCAGCTGCAATCCGGCGCCATCACGCCGGCGGAATACCGCGCGGCGTTCCGCACCACCGATGCCGCGCACAGCGACCCCTGGTGCTGCGAGTCGCCCAGCTGTCGGCAGCCTGCGACCGCGCGCCAGAACGGCTTGGCCTACTGTGCCACACACTGGATGGAGGCCCGCAATGCCCCCCGACCTTGATGTGCATCAACTGCTCCTCGAGCACGACGCGCTCGGCAGCTTCGACGGCGCCGACTATGTGCGCCTGGATGCCGTGTGGCGCGTACCGCACGACGGCAGCGCGCCGCGCCTGCTCGGCCCGTGGCGGGCGTGGGCCACATCGACCCTGGCCCGCGTGATTGCGGCCGAGCGGCAACTCCTGGAGCAAGCGCAGATGATCAGCGACCGCGATGCGCTGATTGTGCACTTGCAGCAGCAGCTGGCCGACGCAACCCGCGTGCCGCCCGCCGTGGCCGCATCGGCCACGGGGATGGACACAGATCGGGCGGTGGGGCGCATCCCACCGCCCGTACCCGCGCCCGATCTGCTGCCCTGCTCGATATGCGGAGCCAGCTACCCCGGCCGGCGGTCGCTCAGCATGTGTGGCGCCGGCATCACATCACGCTCCGCGACTATGAGACGCAGCCGCCGCCCGTGCTGGCCGCGCGCGTGGCCGAGCCGGTGGCGCCCTTCGACCTCGCTGTCGCCATGCACGCCAGCCCCAACGACAAGCGGCGGCGGGCCCACCAGGGGCCAGCTGCGCCGCCGCTGGAGCTCCCCCCGGGCACTGCGCACGAATACGAGCACGAGCCGGCGCGCTGGCGGTGCCCGAAGTGCGGCCGCGATGCGTTCACCAAACACCCCTCGCGCGACTGGTGTCTCGACTGCGCGGCCAAGCTGCCGCGGGCGGCCTAGCATGCCCCCCGAGCTTGTGGCCCTCTGGCTCGAAACGCTCTACACCCAGCTGCGCCAGGCGGAAGACCGCGCGGCTGATACCGCCCTGCCGCCGCCCGCGCGCCGTGCGGCGATTGCGACGGCGCAGTATATCGCCCGCCAAATTATGACCCAGCAGGCCGCCCTGGCGCGGCCGTAACACCGAACGCACGAAACCCGACCGCGCTCCCTGCCGAGCATATGCGATCGGGTTCCGTGCCCCTGTATCCCTAGAGGTGAGCACAGTGTACACGACATCTCCAAAAACGCAAGCGACGATTCCCGCGCCATTTGCGGTGGATCGGTTGCGTGACACGCTCCGACAGCTCGCGCACGAGCACGCACGCACACGGATCAGCATCGGGCATCGCGCACTGGCACAGCTCGTGGGCGTCGCCGCCAGTCGCATCTGCCAGCTCATGCAGCGCCTGGAGGCGGCTGGCGAGATCACCCGTGTCGCCTACAAAAACCGCTACCAGATTGATGTCTCACCCCTGATCGATCAGCCCTCTTCCTCTGATCGATCAGGGCTGATCGATCAGCCCCCTTCCCCTGATCGATCAGGGCTGATCGATCAGCCCCACGAAACGAGCGCACCGCATTCCACTGCGCTCGAAGCCGCAGCGATTCGAAAGCGTGTAAAAAACGACTGCATGGTAGATCATGATCTAGATCAGGAGTCAGATCAGGAGGAGGAGGCGCGCGGGTCGCAATTGCTTGCACGGCTGCTGGCTGAACCGGGAATGAATGCCGCGCTTGCGCGCCGGATCGTCGCGCAGAATCTTGGCACGTTGGCGGAATTTGAGCAGGATGTACAGCGTGCCACCACACTGCCCAGTGTTCGCCTGCCCTTCTATCTGACTGCGAAGCGCTGGGCGAACGGCCAGCGCGTAACCGTGCCTGAGGAGACGCCCCATGCAGCCCGACAAGTCGCTGTTTCGACGCATCACGCCCGACGATCTGCCGCCCGCCCTCCAGCCCGCCGGCAGCTCCCCGTCTACGACCCCGCTGCCATTGCCGCCCGCATCACCCCCGCGCGGCGCGATTGGTAAACCGCCGATGCCGCGCCCGACCGGTCCGGATGAGCAGACCGAGTGCCCGTGCTGCGGGGAGGTTTTGGATGTGGTGACGATCCCCGACGGACGCAAGGGCGAGCCGTACTACGTGTGGCGCTTGTGCGAGAAGTTGCGCATGGCATGGTTTGCGCGTGATGCGGCAACGGCGCGCCGGGATGCGGAGACGCGCCAGGCCGACGCCGAGCGGGCGCTGGGCGATCCGGGGCTGGCGCGCATCGCACATCTGAAATTGGAGACCTACAACCCCGATTTGTTGCGTGTGCGGTTCGGGCACGAAAACCCGCATGGGCTCGTGTGCGACTGGCTGGAGAAGATTCGCGCCAGTGCCGAGGGCGACTATCACCGCGGGCCGCCCGTCGCGCTGTACCTGTATTTCCCTGGCAAAGGCACCGGCAAAACACACCTCGCAGCCGGCGCGGTGAACCGGGCGCGCGGCTGGGGGCGGCTTTCGGTGTTTGTCGAAGAAGCCAGCTATATCTCGCATGCCTGGTCAGCCCCGCTGAAAGACCGCGAGCAGCTGGCCGCGCTGCCGGGTGATCTGGCCTGGCTGACTGCGTTCGACGATATGGGGCAACTGCCGCCGCGCGCGGGCGACGACACCAACGGCATCGAAAAGCTGTGGTACGACGTGATCAACCGCCGCTGGCTGCGCCGCCGCTGGACGATCCTCACGAGCAATCGCACGCCCGAGGAGCTGTACGAGCAGGCCACGATCAACGATGCCACGCTGTCGCGCCTGCTGCAAATGACGCGCGGCGAGGTGGTACTGGTCGAGGGCGATGATCAGCGCCGACGGAGGCCGCAATGACCTTCAACACGAGCACACCGCGTGTGTATCTCGACGTGGGGCCGGGGCTGACGGGCGGCTACCGCGTCGCGCGGGTGCGCGGCGCGTTGTGTGACGGACAGCTGCTGTTCGACACCGCGCGCGACGTGGCCGCCGCCGCGCGCTTGTGCGGCCTGGCGGTGCTGACGACCGATACTGATGTGCTCGCCGCGTGTGCCGCGCTGGGCGTGGCCTGCCCCCCCCCCCGATGCACCGGCAAGAATATCTACCTCTCTGAGGAGACGCAATGAGCATTGCCGAACCACCCTATGCCGCGCTGCACACCGCCATCGTGGCCGAGCGGCTCGCCACTATTCCGATCGATGATGCTGCGCACGAGGACTATGCGGTCGCACGTACGCTGTACCGCCAGAACGCCAATCACTCCTTGCACCTGGACCAGGTTGTGGCACTTTGCGAGCGCCGCGCCGTGCTGGCCGATCTGCCGCTCGACCTGGTTGCCGCCTATATCACGCTGGCCGCGCTCGCCCGCTGGCGCATCCGGCAATTACAGGCCGGCCCGCTGGTGCAGTCGTGATTGTCACGCTGAGCCCGCCGCTGCGCTGCTCGCAGCGCGTCGCTGCGCTGCGTCGCTGTACGAATGTGGCGACGATCGGGCGCGTGGCCGAGCAGACCGACGGCTGCTACCAGCTCCAAACGTTCTGCCCGGCCTGCGCAGCGGCCCAGGGCATTGTCAAGAAAGAGACCGCCCATGAGTAATCACACCCCGCCGATTGTGCCGCACGTGCTCTACGTGGCCGATCAGAGCCACCCCTGGAAGCTCGCGCCGATCGAGCGGCTCCAAACCAAGTATCACACCCCGACGACGGTGGCACTGGAGTTCGGCACGATCGGCGACGTAAAGCCAATTAAAGGGAAATCCGGCGTCACGAAGCAGCAGTATCACGTCTGGTGTGTGCCGGACGAGGCGGCCTGGCAGCGCATCGAGCGCGCCCGCGCGGATCTCCAGCTGGCGATCGATCGCTTCGCCGGCGAGCTGCGCCGGCTTGGCAGCTACGCCACGCGGCTGGCCGAGGCCGGCGGCGTCAAGACCGCGCCGAACCCACTCAGCCCGACGGTGATCAGCGTCGACGATCCCGACAGCACGGATACGCATTACTTTATCGGCAACCCCGTGCCGCGTATCTCCCGCAGTGAGATCAGTGCGCACACGCCCAAAATGCTCAATACGGTGCGCGACGGTAAGCCCTGGTCGACCACGCACCAGCGCGATCACTTCGTCTGCCCAAGCGATGATCACTGGCGGATGATCGAGACGCGCCAGCAGGACGCACAAACCGCCTACGAAGCCTGGCAGAAGCTACTGCGCGAGCTGGGCACCTACCAGGCCGCGCTTGGCGATGGGCGCTACGCGGCCCTGCAGGCGCCCCAGCCGGCCGCACCGGCGAAGTTCCCCGAGCTGGTTGGCCCCTGGTTTTACGGTTTCCACCGCAACAATACCTCGAAGACGCTGGCCCACACGTGGCGCTCAGATCCCAGCAGAAGCGCCAAGATTCGCTTTGTGAGCGCCTGTGGAATGGCGATGCAGCACGAAGAGCCGCAGCGGATCGAGGATCTCAGCACGCCAGGCCTTGCGTTGTGCGCGCAATGTCATCAATTCCGCACGGTCACACGTGCCAAGCCAGCAGCGCTCTCGCCGGCCGCGATCAAGCGCGGCCTGGTTGTCACGCGCGATCGGCAGGCCACCGACCTCGACGACGCGCTGCACGCGCAGCTCGTCGCGGCGCGCTACACCTGGCAGACGGCCACCTTCACGCCCGACGGCCGCTGGCATCACCTGATCGGCTGGCACGATGCGGCGCTCGCGCGCGTCGAGCAGATCCGGCTACGCCGCGAGCGGATCGTGGCGCTGCTCGCGACAGCCGCGCTCGCGCCGGCCGCGCCGGTGGCGGTTGGCGTGGCGATGATGGATGCGGCCGAGGCGCGCGAGACGCTCGACGCCATGCGCCAGGATCTCGGCCAGGCCGAGATCTCACTCGGCAGCTTTCGCCAGCGCGCGCTCGAATTTGCCGAGCTGGGCGAGCAGTACAGCAAGAGCTATGTCTCGCGCTTGCTCAACGCGGCGAAGATCGAGCGGCTCTTGGAGTTGCCCGTGGGCAACTCGGAGGTGCCCGAGCGCACGCTGCGGCCGCTGGGCCAGCTCGACACCCCCGAGCAGCAGCGGCAGGCCTGGCAGGTCGCAAGCACGGCCGCAGGTGGCGCGACGCCGACCGCTGGCCAGGTGCAGGCCGCCGTCGATGCGCGCAAGGCTGAGCAGCTCGCGCAGGCCGACGCGCAGCATCTGCAGGCGATCGAGAAGATCATCGCCACGCTCGACCAGTGGGCCGACAGCGCACGGCCGGCGCAGATCCAAGAGGCGTACAGCCACGCCCGCGAGATCCGCGATACGGCGCTGCACGCGCGGGCATTTGCCACAATCGATCGGGCGCTCGATAACACGGCCGCCCCCGCGCCTGAGCAGCGTGGCCAGCCGAAGGCGCCAGTGCCTGAGCAGCTGCCCTGGCCACTACCCAAAGAGTTAGCCGATCGCGCGACGCGGACGGGCCTGCTGGTCTACAAGGAGACGAGGAGCTATCGCACGATGAATGCGAAGGGTGCGGCCAACTACGCCTATCACAAGTCGGTCGGCGAACTGGAAGGCTATATTAGATCTCAGGAGATCCGTAGCTATGCAGACCAGCAGGCCAAGCGCGAGCCGCCAGCGGCGGCGCCGGTCGTGTCGCTGCCGGCCGACTTCGCCGACGCGCAGCGCCGCGCGCGGGCGATTGGCCTCAATCTCGCTATGAACATGTATGGCAAGTTTAGCTGCAAGAACGAGCGTGGCAGCGGTGTTGATCAGTACGATTGGCCGGATATGCTGCAACATCTGGTCTATGCGGAGCGGTCGCACGCCGAGCGAGAGGCAGAGCGCGCGCGGCGCCAGCAGCCGGCCGCCGCGCTCACCGCTGTACCAGATATGGTACAGCCCGCGATCGGCGTGCGCCGGCCGCAGCGGCCCGCCTCGGCCGATGTGAGCGCCACGCTGCGCTACCTCGACCAGATCGAGTCGTACGCCGACCAGCAAGAGCAGCGCGTCGCCGAGCTGGAGCGCCGGCTGGCCGCGCCGATCCGGTGGATTCGCGTGCAGCTGGCCACCTGCCGGCTGCGGATCGCCGACGGTACCGCCGACGACATCACGGCAGCCGAGCTGGAAACGCTCGCTGACGAGCTTGAGCAGCTCGTCAGCGACGGCAGCGTGGCGGTGGACATAGCCGAGTCGCTCGCGCGCCAGATCGGCGAGGCCCAGCAGGATCTGCGCGGGAAAGTGAAGTCGGCATGAGCGAAGAAATCGCGCTGGCCATTGCCGATCGGCCGCTGATCGCGCAGCAGGCCGACGAGATCGATCAGCTGCGAGAACGGTTGGCGCAAGCCGAAGCTGACCGCGCATGGCTGGCCAAAGAGCGCGCGACCGCCGAGGCGCTGATGGAGGGCTGGCAGCAGCGCAACCACGAGGCGTGGGTGCTTGTGGGGGAGCTGTCGTATCGCCTCGAGTATCAGATCGGCCAGGCTAAGACGCTACCAGCTGCCAAGAAGTTCGCAACAGCTCTGCGCAAACGGATCGATGCGCGAATCGGCAAGGAGGGCCGATGATCACCGAAACCTACCCGCTGAAATGGCTGCTCGAGCAGCTGCCCGACTATATTCCGCCAGCAGCGCTGGCCGAGCTGCTGACACGTTTCGAGGCGCAAAAGCAGCGCTACAGCCACAATGTGAAGGTCAACGACCTCGAGCGGCGCATCCGCTACGCGAAAGGCCGGCCATGGCCGGCGGATACTGAGCAGCTCGCGCGGCTGGAGGCCAAGCTCGCCAAGCTAAAAGAGAGCGACCAAGTGGCCAACGGCGCGAAGACGCTGCCGCCGCCGCCATTCGACGAGGAGGAGGCCCGGACGCAGGAGCGCGACAGCCCTGAGTATCGGCAGGCAATGGGCATCGAGGACGATCTGCTGTAGACACACGGCGGGGTGCGGACGTGCTGAAACCACGCCGCACCCCAGTGGCCCGCATTGAGGTAGCAACGCGGGCTGTGCGCGAGTATAGCACAGCCTGCCCCATCGAAAGGATGTGCTATGTCCCCCAAACAGATCGGCATCAGCATCGCCGTTGGCGCGGGACTGCTGGTGGTTGGCAGCGTCGCGTGGGCGATCAGCCAGGCCGTGGCCGCGCTGATCGCGGACCACACCACGATCTTTGGCATGCTGGCCCTGAGCACCACTGTGGTGCTACTCATCGGCGGCGCGCGGATCGTCTTCGCCTTCGGCGCGCAGCAGCGCGCACGCGCCTGGCAGGCCGAGCTGACCCACCTGCAAAACGGCATGCCCATCCACGTGCGCGATGTGCCCGAGCTGGCCGAGCAGCTGGCCCATACCACGCTCGATCAGCACTACGCGGTCGAATACATGCGCGCCGGCGTCAGCCCGACCCTCACCCACTACCACAATGAGACGCACCCGATCGCATCGCCCGAGCTGCTGGGCAACCTGCTGAGCATCAGCCCGCCGCCCGCGCCGGCGCTGCCGGCGATCACCAGCGGCAGCGGCCCCCAGCTGGCGCAGCTCCAGCAGATCGGGCACGTCTGCCGATCGGGGAACTCGCTGCTGGTGGGATATGCGGACGGCCAGCCGCAGTACATCGAGCTGGCCGAGTGCGGCTTCATCGGCATCGGCGGCCAGCCGCGCGTCGGCAAGAGCGTGACTGCAAGCCTGCTGATTGATCAGGCCGTGCTGAGCGGCTGGCATGTGCTGATTGGCGATCCGCATATTCAGAAGACGGATGGCCTGCTCAATCGCCTGCGGCCGCTCTCGGGGCGGCTCGCACGGCAGGCCGTGACGCCCGAGGAGATCGCGCAGATGGTGCGCCTGGCCGACAAGATCGGCAAGCGGCGCGTCGCGGGCGACCCCGACCGCACGCCGGTGATTTTGGTGATTGACGAATTTAGTAACCTGGTGTGGCGCGAGCTGCTGCCGGACGATGTGCTGGCGATCCTGCCGAGCATGGCAGCTGAGTACGCCGGCGTCGGCGTACACGGGGTGCTGATCGCGCACGACTGGAGCAAGGCCAGTCTGGGCGGCGATTTGGGGGCAGCGCTGCGCCGCGCGTTCACGCACCGCATTATCCACCGGATGGATCCGGGCAACGTTGAGTTTCTGCTCCCGCGCGGATCGAGCGCACAGGCGCGGGCGGTGCAGGGCCTGGACAAAGGCCGCGCGCTCTACGCCGGCCCCGACGGGACGGTGACAGTGACGGTGCCACTGGTCGGTGACGACGATGCGGCGTACGCGGCGCAGGACGCGCCCCCCGCCCCACATGCCGCGGCGCGCCCAGATTGCCGGCGCGCCAGCCGCGCCGCCCTCCGCGCCGATCGCCCCCACCGAGCGCGTGGCCGCGCCGCCGGCCCGCGTCGTGCCGCCCACCGCGCAGCTGCCTGAGCCGACCGTCAAAGATCAGATCGTGATGCTGCTCGAGGCGCGGGCCGGCCAGTGGCTCACGCATTCCGAGATGGCGGCCGCGCTCGGCATCGATGGGAAGGTGATCGGCACCGAGGCCAAGGATCTCTACGACAACGGCGTGATCACGCGGCGGCCCACGCGCCGCAACAATGAGCGGGTGGAGTATGCAACCAACCCACCAACCAACCCGCTCGGCCCGCCTCGCACGGTGCTAAGCGCCTAGGAATGCCACGCGGCGGGGTTGGTTGGCTGGCTGGCTGGCTTTCACACACAGATAAAGGAGCAGAACGAATGATGATCCATCCCTCGGCGGCGATCGGCAAGACGACCCGCCTGATCATGACCACCCGCCAGCGCGCGGCGCTCTGGCTGCGGCAGTTCGACCCGATGATGGTGCTGGCGGTTGCCCTGCTCATCGGCGGCGCGCTCGGCGGCCTGCTGCTCGAGCGCGCCGGCCGCGCGGTGCACGAGCGCCAGATCCTTATTCTGGTGGCGACGACGACGCCCGCCCCCGCCCCCACCGCCGCGCTGCCCACCGTGCGGCCCACCGCGGCGCCCGTGCCCACGGCCGCGCCAATTGCGGCGCCCGCGGCGCCCACCGCACCGCCCGAGGGCTACACCGCGCACACGACCGAAGGCGATATCGTCATTCCGGCCGACGCCACGCCGGTGCCCGCCGGCGCGACGTACACCGGGCCGTTCCTAGCCCCGGCCGCCACGGAGGCGCCGCCGGCGAACGCGCCGCGCCTGTGCACCGGATTTGGCGACTGGCGCGACTATGATGCGATGTACGCGGCGTCGCCGCAGTGCCATGAGGTGCAACCATGACCCACTGGCGTGGCGTGCTCGCACGCCTCCCGCTGCCGATGCTGGCGCTGGCTGCCAGCTACGGCGTGTACAGCTTCGCGGCGCTGTTTGTGCCAGGCCCGTGGCAATCGCGCAGGCAGCCGCCTTCGAGCTGACCTATATTGGCCTGGCGGTTACGCGCGATCTGGCGGCGCCGCAGCGCCGGCGCGCGACGGCGATCAGTATTGGTGCGGTTATCGCGAGCATTGTCTATAACACGCTGGCGGGCTGGTTCCATCGCCAGCCCGGCCTTTTGATGCCGCGAGCCCGCTGGCGTGGCTGATGTTCGCGATCTTGCACGGCGCGCCACTGGCCTGGGTGGCCTACCTGGTGGCGGATCTGCTGCTCCACAGCGACCATGCCGCGCCGAGCCGCCACCCCGCGCAGCGCCGCGCACTCATCCGCCGGCTCGCGCGCGCGCTGCTGCGCCACCCGCGCGGAACTCGCGCCGCTGGGGGCGATGCTCGCGCAGGCCCGCGCAGAACTCGCGCAGTCTCGCGCGGAGCTGACCGAGGCACTGCGCGACGCGGCGCGGGGTGGCGCGGAACTCGCGCAGGCGCGCGCGGATCTCGCGCAGGCCCGCGCGGATCAGACCGAGGCGCAGCACGCGACCGCGCAGCACCACGCACGCCTCGCGCAGTGCGAGCGCGAGGCCGAGCAGGGGGCGCGCGAACATCGCGCGGCGGTGCGCGAGCTGGAGCAGGTGGTCGCGCAGCTACGCGCGGAGCGGGATGAGGCGCGCGCGAGCGCCACGCTGGATCTGCGCGCGCTCGCGCGGCGCCTCGGGGATGCGGGGGTTAGCTCGCGCGAGATCGCGGCGCTGCTGGTGGTGCCTGAGTCGACGCTGCGCGGCTGGCGCAAGGCGGCGACTAACGGCCACGCGCTCGAGGGGGCCTAGATGCTCCCCCTGATCGTCGCCGGCCTGCTGCTCGCCACGCTCGCGGGCCTGGCCGCGCTGGCCTGGCGCGATCTGCGGCGGCCGGCGTGCCACTGGTGCGGCTATCCGTGCGCGCCCCAGGCGCGGCAGTGCCCGAGCTGCGGCGCGCGGTTCGGGTGAGCGTTCAAGAAAGGACATGATAATTGTCACGTATGAACCTGGACGACGCGCGCGAGTTGATTGAGCGTCACGAGGTGTACGGGTGGATCGCCGTTGGCATCGTGGATGACTACTGCAACGGCGCGCCGCTTGATGTGGCGCGTGTTGAGGACTATGAAGCCGAGGTAAATGCGCGTATTGTCGTTGATGGGCAAAACGCCGTCGAGGGGTTGCCGGGTGACGACGGCATGCTATTTATACTACTGCACAGCAGCGCGAGGCCGTGATGTTTTCGCCCCAGGCGCCGCGCACCACGCCCCGCGCTGCGCCGGCCTCCCCCTGGCTGCCCCACGAGCACACAAACGCCCCGATCTGTGAAGATCGGGGCGTTCGTGCGTTTTCGCCTTTGAGGAAGCTTCACTCTAATAAACGCAGCTCGATGCGTTTTTCGTGCATGCTGCCCTACGAGCCCCGCGACACCCACCCCTGGCACCGTCCGCGCCAGGATCGGCGCACTCTCACCTGGCGCACGGAACACCACCGCCACCAGGCGGCCGTCGGGCTGGGGGCAAAGATTGCCCTGCCCGCCGACGTGCTGCCAGGCGATCGTCGGGATCGTCGCACCGGGCGCCTGGCGGTAGACGACGTACTGGTACACGGTGCCATTGTTTATTTTGGTTTGCACGCCCCAGAATTGTGCGCCAGTCGCATCCACGTAATAGCTCGGTTGGATGCCGCCCTGGTTCACCCCGCCGATTGATTGCCCAGGAAACTCGGCCATTGTATCCTCCAAACCGGGCGTTGCCGCCCGCTCTCATAAAACGTACAGCGCAGGCGCCAGCCCGAGCGCGCCCGGCGCGCCCGTTTTCGCGATGGTGAGGTATGCGAGCGAGATCGCGCTCGCGAGCCAGCGCGCAGTCGCAAACGTCGTCAGGCCGAGCGGGAGCCACAGGTTCGGCCCCAGCGCGGCTGTTGTCACACTCCCCTGCGCGACGATCGCCCCGGCCGGGCTGATCGTCGAGAGCGTGATCGTCCAGTAGTTACTGCCGTTGTTGGTTGTGAGCACCGACACCCCGAGCGCGAGGCGCGCAGGCGTGCAGTCGCGCCAGATGGGCGTGATGTACGGGTTCGCGTTCGTGGTGTAGGGCGAGATCACGCCCTCGTGCGGCACGAGCGCAGCAGGTGTCAGCGGCCGCTCGCGCGTCGCCAACCGCCCGACTGCTCTTGACGCGCGCCAGTTCGCGCAGCATATCCCCGCTCATAGGCTCCTCAGCGCGGCCTGCGAGCGCCGCTGCCCGCCGCCGACCGACACGCGCACGACATCCAGTCGCG
This sequence comes from Kouleothrix sp., assembly GCF_046328425.1. NCBI lineage: Bacteria > Bacillati > Chloroflexota > Chloroflexia > Chloroflexales > Roseiflexaceae > Kouleothrix > Kouleothrix sp. The sequence goes on along the minus strand of NZ_JAXLWP010000025.1, from coordinate 36,822 downwards.
CGTCGAACTGTTGCTGCGTGCGCGCGTGCTCGACCGTGAGCACGTCCCCCAGATCGTAGTGCAGCCCACGCGTTGCGCCGTCGGTCTCGCGCAGATCGGCGGTCAGCACGCGCGTCTCGCGCGCCTGCCGCAGCGCCGCATCGGCGACACCTTGCAGCACCGCTGGGGTATCGGTGTCGCTGCTCTCGACAAAGCGCTCGACGCGCCCGAACGGGCTGGCAGCCGCACGCACCGCATCAAAGGCAGTCGCTATCAGGCGGTCACTGCTTTCGCCGGCGCCGCCGGCAATCACGAACGTGGCCGCCTGGCGCCACGCGCGGATGACCTTCACGTTTTCGACTGTGCCGGTGGCCTCAGACAGCACGATCGGCCGCACCGCCACGCCCGCGCGCCGATCGAGACCGCGCTGCCCGGCGTAGGTGCGCAGCTCGAGCAGCGCCGGCGTGATCGCCTCCACCATCGCCGTCAGGTAGGTGCCGGCCGTGGCCGACTGCGCGCACAGATCGCGGATGACCTCGCCGAGCGTGCGCTGCGCGATGTCCGCGACGGGCACACTGGCGCCCTGCGCGAGATCTGGCGCAATCTGGAGATAGGCCGACAGGTCGGCCTGGGTTTCGACGCCGTAGCGCAGGCCAGTATTGATCAGGCTGCCGAGATTTTCACGCGCAAGCGCCTTGATCTGGTCATCGGCCGGCGCGGCCGCGCGCTGCACATACGCGCTATCGGCGGGGTAGTTGATAGTCCGCGTGTGCAGCAGGCAGTTGGTGTGCGCGGCGCGGACAATCGTACTCGTCGCCGAGTCCTCGATCTCCTTGATCAAGAAAATCGCCTGCATATCGATCACCGGCGCGCGGCCGTTGATGCTGCGGCCGATCGCAATCCGGCCATCCTGAACAAACAGCGACGGGTCGGTGCCGAGCGGCGGGGTCAGCACACACTCGCCGACCGCGCCCGGCACGCACGACACCGTATAGTCTAGCGCGGCGCCATCGGCATCGATAAACTGGCTGATGGTGGTGCGATAGCGGCCGAAGGGATCGAATAGGTAGGCAACATAGTCGATCATCGGAAGCTCAGCTGATTCAGGCTCTGAAAGGTCGGTCGCCAACGGATGGTCGCCGACGCCGAGGGGTCGAAGGTCATCAGGCTGAAGACATTCGGCCCTGGTTGCACAAAGAAGTCGCCCTCCTGGCTGCCCGCCACCAGGTAGCTCAGCACATCCCCACGAAAATCACTCACCGCCGAGAGATGCAGCGGGTCGAAATTGATCGTGACGGTCTCGCGCGCGTTCAGGTTCAGGTTGAAGTACACGGTACGCCCGGTGGTGAGGTTGGCGAGCGCATAGACCGGATACGCTCCACTCGGCCCGCCGAACAGCGTGACGATGGGATAGGCCCGGCCCGCTCCCGTGTTCGTGAGGGTCGTGATCTGCCCCGCCAGCGCCGTGCCGCCGGCGTCGTAGCCGAGGTAGATCGCCCCCGACGGCGCGACGGTGATCGCGTTCACCGCATTGGTGCCGGCCGTGCCGGGAATGTCGACCTCCAGCGCCACAAACGTGCTGCCATTCCACAGCGCCAGCTCGGGCAGGATCGGCGGCGGGTTCGTGCCGGCCAGCGCGCCAAAGGTGCCGCCGACGAGGATGGCCCCATCCGCACGCTGCGCCAGCGCGGTCACCGCCGTGCTCGGCCCGGCCACGCCATTGCCCAGCCCGGCCCACGCCACGCCATTCCAGACCGCGATCCGGCTGATGCCCGTGCCCGTAAAATCCCCGCCCGCCAGCAGCCGACCGTCGCGCATCACCAGCAGTGCGTACACCGCCTTGCCCGCCGCGTACGGGTCGCTGCTCGCGCTCGTGCCTACGGTCGTCCAGGCGGCGCCCGTCCAGGCCGCAATCGCGTTCGTGGCCGTGCCGCCGATCGTGGTGAACACCCCACCGGCATACACCCGCCCGTCGCTGCCGGTCACGATCGCGTAGACCGTGTTGTTTGCGCCGGTGCCGAGCGCGCTCCAGGCGCTGCCATTCCATTTGGCCACGCGCGTGGTGTTCGCCACGCCGCCTGCCAGGGTGAACGCGCCGCCGGCATAGACGGTGCCGTCGGGCGCGACATGCAGCGCGTAGACGGAGCCATTCATGCCGGTGCCAAGCGCGCCCCAGCTGCTGCCATCCCAGGTGGCAAGCGCGTCCGCATTCGCGTTCCCGCCGGCGTTGGTGAAATCGCCGCCGACGTACAGCTTCCCCGTGCTATCAAACGCCAGCGTTCGCACCGGGGCGTTGAGCGCCGTGGCGCTGCCCACCACCGACCAGGTGCTGCCGTCCCAGCGCGCCAGGTAGTCGGCGCCACTCGTGCCGGCGTTGGTGAAATCACCGCCGACGTACACCGATCCATCTGGCCCGATCGCAATCGCATTGACGTTGTTGCCCGTGATACCGACGCCGAGCGCCTGCCACTGCCCGCCCGCCGTGCGCATGAGGATGCGGTTGGCATTCGCGATCGACTGCTGCACCGCCAGCGGCCCGCCCTCCTCGCGCACGGCGGTCACATACGGCGCGAACAGTGTAAACTGGAGCGGCACGGCGGCGCCGCTGCGGCTGTCGATCGCGCCCTCGAGGCCTGCGGTGTACAGCGCATCGATTTGCGCGATCTCGCTCGTCGGCGTCAGGCCGTCGTACCGCTCATAGCGCAGGCGCAGCGGCTGCTGGGTGGCGACGCGGTCGCGCGACAGCCAGTCCTCGAGCATGGCCAGCGCGCGGCTCCGCGCGCCGTCGGTGGCCGCGTCGATCCGGCCGACGAGCGAAAACGTGCGCTCGGTCAGCCGCGTGCGCTCATAGTGCGCGCCGTCCAGCTGGGCGTAGGGGCTGGCCACGTGCGCGACGGGGGCGAGCCCCAGGCCGATCACGGCGGTCAGCACGAGCTGGGCAAGGTCAAAGTTCATCAGCATGCCTCCGGCGCGAGTCTGCGCGCTGCGATAGCTGGTGCTGGCGTGCGGCGCGCCATTCCAGCCGTAGGCCGGCGTGGCCGGCTGCGCAATCAGGCCCAGCTGGTCACCGTCGATGTAGGTGGAGCCGGTCTCGCCCGGCTGTATGATCTCGGATTGCACCGCGTCCAGATAGAGCACATCGGCGCCGGCGGCCAGGGCGCCGACAAACAGATAGTAGGTCGCGGTCGCCTGACACGACGCATACCACCGCACCTCCTGCCAGCGCCCGGTTGCGGTGATCGTCGCGCGCGCGAGCGTGCCGCCGCCGCCGTCCTCGAGCTGGCAGCGATAGCGCCGCCCGGCCGTCCCGCGCACGAAGCAGGAAAAGGCGCGCAGCTCGCCCACCACCATGGGGAGGCCCACGTGGCGCACGCCGTCGTTTGCGCCACTCATCGTGATCTGCAGGCTCGCAATGCCCACGGCCTGCTGCGTGGTGACCCGCGCGATGCTCCCGCCCACCGCCGTCCAGCTGGTGGTGCCGGTCTCGAAGCTCGGGTTCGTGATCTCATTGGTGCGCGCGATCGGGATAAGCACACTCACCCAGCCACGCGCGGCGTTGAGCGCCAGGCCGCTCGTGGGGGTGGGTGGGGTGGCGTAGGTCGGCATCATAGGATCTGCGCTCGCATCGTGTAGTAGCCCTGCTGGAGCACGCCGGGGCTGTTATTCGTGTACACCGGCATGGTGTACTGCCGGTTATCCTGGTAGGTCGTCGTGACCGGCCCACCCATCGCCGGCGTTGTCCAGGGCATCGCGTAGCCTGGCCCGCCACCAAACCGCGCGGGCATCCCCAGCATCGTGGCAGCGCTCATGGCGTGGCCCTGGACGGCGCCGCCGTCGGCGCGCACGCCCCGCAGCTGGTGGTTGGGGATGATGTAGCCATTGGAGTTGGGAACAAAGACCTCGGGGCCTTTTTCGCCAACCAGGTACGCTTTGGCGAGTGCGACCGGCCCGCCCGAGGCGCGCGTACCGGAGATGCCGCCGCCCTCGACATGGTCGCCCGCGCCGCTGGTGTAGCGCTTCTCGGTGATGATCACCTCCGAGTACACACGGGCGGGAATATCGGCCAGCTTTTTGCGGATGGCGTCGATGTTCGCGCCGGGCTTGTCCATATCCGCGACAAGCTCCATCGTGTACTTTGCGATCAACGCATCGGCTTTTTGCTTGAGCGAGACGGCCTTATCTTCAGCGTTGCCCCACGCATTCGCCACTTCGCCAACAGAACCAATTGCTCCACTGCCGAAATCCCGTACTGACCGTGCCATATCGCTGAACAGCACCGCCGTGCTATCGCGCGCAACGCCAAAGTGCTGAATGGTCGTTTCTGTGAGTGCCGACGCCTGCTCGTCCGTAATGGCGTGCATCTGGCGCTGGTTTTCGATATAGGCAATGAGTTGCTCCCCGAGCGCCTGGCGTTGTGCAGCAGCTTGCATGGCGTAGGCTTGTGCGGCGGCCTGTTGTTGTTGGTTATAGCCTTCCTGCTCAGCCGTGATGCGCTCTTGGATACCTTGTCGCTGCGCTTCGGTACGCGCCCCTTCTAGCTCCTGCTGCAATGCCTGCATGCGTTGGTTGTGTGTTTGCTGGTTCGCTTCGGTAGTGGCCATGAAGGTCGTTGCGCTGGCAACGAACGCGCTCAGTGCTTCGACGCCTTTTTGGAATACCTTGCCAGCCTCATCCGCCAGGCGGATTTGATCTTCCGTAGAGACGGCTGCTGCTTGGCCAAGTTGGCTGACCCCATCGCGCAGCAGACGCGCATCCTCGATCGCATCCGTCGAACGGAGATGCACCTCATCGTAGCTGGTAATCGCCGCGTCCAGCTTGTTGGCCTGGTCGGTAATCGCGCCGCCCAGCCGGGCAATCTCGGCCTGCTCCACGCGCACCGCTTCCGCGTGCTGCTGGCGGAGTGCCAGTGTGTTCCGGCTGGAGCCCTGGTAATTGATTTCCTTGGCCTGCAACTCCGCCAGCTTCTGGATATGCCCCTGCTGTTCATCGCGCAGCTTCTGGAGCGCATCGACCTGCCCCTGTGTGGCCTGTTTTGCGTAGCCTTGCGCCTGGTTGTACCGCTCCAGCACGGTCTGGGTATTTTGGTACTCCTGCCGCTGCACCGTGATTTGCTCGGCAATTTGGCTGATCTGCTGCTGGAGTGCACGGTAGTTGGCCACCATCGCGCCGACGGCGATCCCAAGCAGGGCAAACGGTCCGAGTGCGGCGGCGACGGCGGCGGCTTGCGCGAGAAAGGCCGTGGTAGCAGCAACGACTTGGGCAATCAGGCCGGGAATGGCGGCAATCGCGGCGGGGATCGAGGTGGCTGCATAGGCGAGCAGGGCCGTCGACAGTCCACTGACCGCCGGAACGCCGACATCGACAAAGATGCGCGCCATGGCCGTCGCGCCCGAAATAACCCCGCGCATCGCCGGCCCGGCCAAATCCGACAGTTGCCCGGCCAGATCGGCGGCGCTCTGCACTACGCCCGTCATCAGGGGGGAGAGTGGCTCCAGCGCGTTCAAGCCCAGCGTTTCGAGCTGGGAGCCTAAGCCCTTGACTGCCCCGCCCAGCCCGGCCATTTGTGCCGATGCCTGGTTGGCGGCCGCGCCCTGCTTCGTGACGGCGGCCAGCATCTTGTCGTAGGCGTCCACGCCGCCGGCCAGCACGATATTGGCGGCGCGTTGCGCATCGCTACCGAAAATCGTATTAATGGCGTTGGCGCGATTAAGCTGGCTCAGACCCGAAAGTGCCTGCGAGAATTGGCCGATAATATCCCGCATCGGCCGCATCGCGCCCTGGCTGTCGTAGATTTCAATGCCCAGCTGCTGCATGGTTGCGGCCGCGTCACTGGTCGGCGACTGGAGCCGCGTGAGCATCGTTTTGAGCGACGTGCCGGCATCGCTGCCTTTGATGCCCGCCTTGGCCATGAGGTCGATCGAGGTGATCAGGACTTCAATCGGGATGTGCGCCGCCGCAAACGACGCACCCGCCTGCTGCACGGCCTGGCCAGTCTGCTGCACTTTGGAGCCGGCCGCGCCGACGCTGGCCGCCATGAGGTCGGCCACGCGCACGGCCTGATCGCCCGAGAGCTTGAACTGATTGAGCGCAGCGGCGGTGTACTCGGCCGCCTCTGCGTCCGCAATCTGGCCAGCGGCGGCAAGCTGAAGCGCGCCCTTGGCCCCGGCCATGGCATCTTCGACGTTGAGGCCCGCTTGCACCAGCGTGTTCATGGCCGCGGCGGCTGAGCCGGCGCTGGTGCTCGGGAGGGTCAGATCGCGGCCCAAGTCTTTCGCGGTCGACGCCACGCGCGCCATTTGGTCAGCCGACGCGCCGCTGTTGGCTTGCAGCACCGCCATGGCCGTCTCATAATCGGCCAGGCCATGCAGGCTTTCACTCACGAACTGCTTGGCCGCGTTCAGTAGCTTGCCGAAGGCCTCCACGCCCAGCGCCCCGATCTTATGCAGCGCGCCGGTGGCGATGCGCTGCAAGGCACTCTCCGCCTGGCCGGCGCCTGCCTCGACATCACCCAGGCTCTGCCCAAGCTGGTGATTGGTGCGCGTGCCCTCGCCGGCGGCGTCCGCCTCGGCGGCCATCTGCTGGGCCAGCAGCGCGATCTTCTGCTCGGTGATGCTGACTTGCCCGCCGAGCCGAGCGACGGCCGCGGCTTTGGCCTGGGCCTGGGTGGAGGCCTCGCCATACTTGGCGGCCGTCTCGGCCAGCTGCTGCTTGAGGATGCCCAGCCGGGTCTGCTGGTCGCGCAGCTGGTTGTTCAGGGTGTCGAGCTTGATCTGCTGGGTGGCACGCGCAAAGGCCGCAGCATCGGCGGATGCCCGGCCCGTGGCCTGCGCAAACGACGCCATCGCGGCATCGCCCCGGCGCATCGTGGCGAAAAATTCTGCGGCGTTTTCGGCGACGAGCCGGACGCCAGAAAGCTCGAGCGTCATACGTCTTTAGGTGTGCGTGATGTGCGCCCCACGGCGCCAGGCGGCGCGCTTCGTTTGTGCCTGAGCGTCGGCCAGCACGGCGGCCATCTGGCGGTCGGTCAGGTAGGCCGCGACGATCAGCGCCTGGTCGTCATCCGGCAGTGCGCGAAAGCTCGTCAGCGTCTCGTTCGCCCACACGGCCGCCAGCATCCAGGTCAGCTCCGGCGTCTCGATCCGCAGCCCCGACTGCGGCGGGTGCAGCGTCCAGATGTTGGTTCCGTGGAAGGTCACCCGAAAACATCTCGGCGGCATCGGCCACCGCCTCCGCGCTCACCCCGCCACCGTACAGCGCGAACATCCACTCGGTCAGCGCCATGGTGTCGCCGCCGGCCGCGACGAGCAGCAGCCAGCGCACCGGATCGCTCGCGCCGTCCAGAAACCGATCGAGCTCGGTCGGCTCGGGCGCCGCATCCTCGGGCGGCAGCTCGGCCAGAAACGCGGCCAGCGCGTCGGCGTCGGCAGCGTGCGCAGCCAGCCCATCGGCGACGGTAGCCGGCTCGACGACGAGCGCCAGCTGCGCGGCCCACTGGAAGGTGCGGATCGCGATGCGCGCCTGGTGGTCGGCGAGCGCGGCCAGGTAGGCCGGGTCGCTCGGGTTGGGCGTGGGCGGCCCGCCAAAGTCGTCCTGAAACGTCGGCGGCTGGGGCTGCGCGTGGCGCAGGCTGCGCGTGGCGCGCTGCGCGAGCTGGATGCGCTGCCAGCTCGAGATCGGGCGATAGGTGATCCCAATGCCCGTGCCAAACCGGTGCTGCCTGGTGGCGGGCGGCGGCGGCGTGCGTGCCATCGATGTGGCTCCTGTGTTCGAGCCGGGCAGGATGGGCCTGCCCAGCTCGTGCGAATCTTAGGCGACGGGCGCGCGGCCGAGCTGCACGCTGCCGAGCGTGCCGCCGGCGGCCGTGCCGACGATGGCCAGCGTGTTGGCGCGCACCCCGCGCGAGCCATTGCGCGGCACTGCGGCGCGGGTCATGCCGCCGTTGGTGACAAAGTTGTTGACGCGGTTGGTGGTGTTGGTCGATTTGGCGAAGCCGTGCCAGGTGCTCACCACGCGCCCGACGCTGCTGGCGGTCACCACCAGGTGGATCACCTCAGGGGTCACCACGGCGATATCGTTCACGGCATCGCCCGAGGCGGTGCCGAGGTAGGCGACGGTCGACCAGGTCTTGCCGCCGTTGTCGGTGTACTTCAGCACGCCCGACGCTGCGCCGACGTAGAACCGGCGCGCATCGACGACGCCGATCGCGAGCGGCGAGGCCACGCTGATGGTGGCCCCCGCGCCCCAGGTCGCGCCGTCGTCGAGCGAGATCAGCAGCGTGCCATCGGCCATGACCGCGCCCAGCACGCCGTTGCGGCCGCGAATGCGGGTGATGTTCGAACTGCCGGCCGAGCCGGTGCGCATCGTGGTAACGCCGGTCAGCGGGGTCTGGGTCTTGTAGATCCAGCCCTTCTGGGCCACGAGATACAGCGCGTTGCCCTCAACCCAGGCATCGGTGAGCAGGTCGGTGGCGGCGATACCTGCGGTCACTTTCGTCCAGCTTGCGCTAGGGATGCCGGTGTCCTGGTCGATATCGGTCACATAGTAGCCCGACTGGGTGGCGCTCCCGGCCTTGTCGGTGACGACGATCAGCTGCTGGCCGAGGGCGCACACCGCCAGGATAGCCTCGGTGTTCGTGATGCCCGTAATCGCCAGGTCGGCCCAGGAGCCGCCATCCACCGAGTAGCGCAGCTTGGGCACGGTCGCGCCGGCTGCCGCGATGCCGACATAGAGATCTTTGGTCTCCACGCCCGCCACGCCACAGAGGTTCGATACGCGGTTGCCGAAGGTCACCTGGCTGGCGACGGCTGAGGGCTGCTGCTCGCCAAACACGAGCGGGCCGACCGGGTACAGGCCATCGAGCGCCTTGACCGTCAGCTTGTCGATCAGCACGCCATCGTCGGCGCGCATCTTGCGGTCGCCGCCGTCGTTGCCGCTGATCAGGCAGTTGGCGGCGATCTCGACATAGGCGGTGAACGCCAGCGGGTTGGTGGGATCCACGCAGGTGCCGGCGTTCATATACACATTGAACGGCACATTGTCGCGGATGAGCGCGGCCGGCACCTTGCCCGACAGCTCGCCGGCCGAGATCTCGAACCCGTCGTAATCGCTGGGCGCGCTCGTAATCGCCGCGCGGGCCTCGTACTGGCCGGGCCGCAGCGGATCGTACCCGAAGTCCGGCTTGATGTCGGCGATGGCACGCGTCACCCCGCCGATCGCGATGTGCTGCCCGTCCATGCCGGCGAGCTTGAGCGCGTTCCCTGGCGCCGCGCCGCCGGGCTGGGTGAAGATGGAAATATCTTTGGATGTGAGATCTTGCCCAGGCATGGTGTGTCTCCTTACACGCGAAAGCCGCGCGGCTGGATGCGCTCGCGGATGGCCAGCCAGGCACGCACGTGCCCGCGCCGGGTGCCAAACGGATTGTTCATGGCCGCGTCTTTGAAGGCGAACTCTTCCTCGCCGCCCTTGACCCGGCTGATGTCAAATTGCCAATGATAGAGCCAGTGGTTGGCCGCCTGGCAGGCGCACGGCTGGCCGCTGATCTCGGCGGCCGCGAGCTGCGCCACGATCGGCTGCCAATCGCGGGCCAGATCGCCGTCGGCGCCGAGCGGCTCGCCCGCGATGCCCGCGACCGTCGCACGCGGGCGGACGGGCGCGCACCAGGGCAGGTACCCCGCGCACGGGTCAATGTGGATAATGCCCAACCGCGCGTCGATCGCGCTGGCGGTGTACTGCGTGTCGCCAATGGTGAGCGCTGCTGCGGCGTCCACCGTCTGCTGCCACATGGCGATGCTGCCGACATAGTTGGCGGCGTCCTGGCTGGCGAACGTGGCAAGGGTCGCGCCCATGTCGTATTGCGCCGGCTTGACCAGCATGGCGCTCGGCCCGCGCACGCTGATGTCGTAGGTGCCGCCGTTCAGCACGGTCGTGATGCGCACGGGCCAGATGCGCCAGTCGTCGCGCTGCCCGGTCACCTGGTCGCTCTCCGCGAACCGTACCACCAGGCTGCCGGCCGGGTCGGTGGTGAGCGCGCTGGCGAGCGTGGCGGTGAAGGTGTCATACAGCCCGTCGCCATTCGCGTCACTGAGCACAATCGCGGGCGTGCCCAGGAGCGTCTCACTGACCGCGCCCAGCGCCTGCAGCCGGCCCTCGGGCAGACGGATCGTCCCATCGGCGGCAATCGGCAGATCGGGCCAGGTGGCGGCCCGCGCGCCCACGGCGTAGCCCAGATAGTCGGCCAGCTTGGCCTCGGCCGCGTCGATCGCGCGCCGGATCTCGTCGCGGCCCACGGCGCCCAGCGACTGCCAGCTGTACTCGCGCACGATGCTCATGCAGCCGTCGGTCACCGGCGCCTTGGCCGGGTCGTGCAGCTGCCAGAAGTGCAGCGGGTGGTACGCCACGATGCGGCGCCAGGTTTCAAGACTGAGAACCATCACACCATCGCATCCACTCGCTGGCCAGCCCCGCCGCCGCCAGCCCCAGGCGCAGCCGCCGCGGCGCGAGCGCGAGCGCGAGCGCGAGCCAGAAGCTGACGCAGTGCGGGCAGCTGATGCCGGTAAATTGCCAGCTGCTGCCGCCGTAGCGGTCGTACACGGCCGTGCGCAGCCGCTCGGCCAGCCGGTACGGGCCGGTCTCGGCGGTGATCAGGCGCGCCAGGCGCAGGGCGGCCAGCGCGGTCAGCAGCAGGTCGATCACGGCTCCGCGTCCACGATGGGCGCATGCGCCGGCGCCGCATCGGGGGGCGCCGCGCCGTCCTCGGGCACGCCGTCGGCGGCGTCGCGCGGCTTGGTGGCCTTCTTGCCGCGCGCCGACGCGGGCTTCGCGGCCGGCGCGTCGCCCGCGTCGGTGGCCACCTCCAGCGGCGCGGCCTGGAACGCCTCGGGCTGGGCCTGCGCCCAGGCCAGATCCTCGGGCGCGATCCACACGAAGCGGTCGTCCATATTGAAGCCCACGCGGTAGTTGTTGCCGGTGTCGGGGTTGGTGCGCGTGATGCTGCCCAGGTTGCGGCCGAGCCACTCGTAACGCTCGGCGCCGGCGGGCGGATTCTGATCGGTCATCCATGCACTCCTTGCGGCGGTGCCGCTGCTGCAGTTGCAGGCCATTGCGCGATCCTCGGGCGGGGCAGATGCGCCTGCCCCGCCGCACAGCGGGCGCTGCCGCCCGCGCTAGATGGGGGTCTGGTAGGTCGGCGCCGCGTAGGTGCTGACGCCGCCGGCCGCGTAGTTCGCATCGCCTGGGATGCCCGAGCGCGCCGGCACGCCATCGGTGTAGCGGATGCCGGTGAACCGGGCGCCCAGAAACGGCGCCTTGCAGATCAGGCGGGGCTCGGTTACCGCGCCCCACTGCAGACAGATGCCGGTCTGCTCGATCTCGTACAGCAGGAAGCGGCCGTCGCCGATGATCATGAAGCGGCTGTTCGGGTAGCCCTCCAGCACGCTCTGCGCGGCCGTCCCGAGCGTCTGGTTGTAGTCGAGATACTCGTAGTAGGTGATCCACCCCTGCGTATCGACGAAGCGCGGGCTGCGCAGCGGCAGGAAGTAGATGTCGGAGGCGTACACGCCGGCCGCGGGGTTGGTTTCGCTCAAAAACTCGATGGTGAGCACCGGGTACTTTTTGCCGGCCACGAGCAGGTAGCGATTCTCCTGCATGTCGGCGCGCAGCGCGGTCAGCGCGGCGCCGTCGAGGCTGATTTCCGTGCCGCTCGGGCCGGTGCAGCCCATCGTGTAGACATTGCAGGGCCAGTAGTACGTCAGCTCGATAAACTGTGCGTACTGCATCACGAAGCCGAACTCGACGGGTGCCAGGCCGGTGCGCACCGCCAGATCCTCCTGCCGGCGCACCACGTCGTGGATGCGGCGCACGATCGCCGGGGCGTTCGACGACCAGGCGGTGCCGGAGAGCGTGGTGTCGACCCAGCTATCGGCGGCCGGGCAGAGCGCCTGCGGGCTGGTGAGCGCGTCCTGGTGGCCCACATTGATCTGGGTCTCCAGGCCGTAGTACTGCTTCATGCCCGCAGTGTTGAGATTCGCCGGCGTGCCGGTGATATCCCAGCCGCCGTAATCCCGATCCATCGCGAACAGCATCTCGCGGATGCGCGCCTTCTTCTCGTCGAGCAGCGTGTTGGTTTTCAGCTCGGCCGGCACAGGTACGACGGAGAGCGGGTCGCCGATCAGCCGATAGTCGGCCATTTCGGCGCGGTTGATGCGGCGGCCGATCTTGTTGAGCTGCAGTGCGCGCGTGGCCATACGGATTTCGCCAAACGGCAGTGCTTGTGTACACACCGACAGGCCGCCCGGCACTTTGCCGGTGGCGCAGGCCGTGGTGGCGTCGCTGCCGGAACTGGCCGCCTGCGCGGTCAGGATCTCAAACAGCGCGTAGTCGTAGCGCGCCTTGAACCAGGGCAGATACGAGCGCAGCGAATTGTCGGGCAGCACCATCGCGTTGACGATGGCGGGATCGACGCCAAACGGCGAGAAGGTGCCGCCAATACCGTGCAGGTACTGGCCGGAGGGGGTGGCGGCGGCCTGGAGGTTCGTGCCGCCCGCCCGCGCCTGCAAGGCGGCCAGCTGGCGCGCCTCCGCCGGGCTGAGTGCAGAGTGCAACATAGATACTCCTGTGATGGATGATGAACGACACGACACAGCCAGGCCCGACGCCTAGCCGCCGAGAAACGAATCCAGGGGATCGTCGTAGGGCGCGTTCGCGGCCAGCGCCGCAGGCGCCTGCGGCGCGTTCACGCTGGCGCGGTAGCCGCCCGCGACGGTTGGCGCCTCGCCTTCGAGTTGCGCAACGCGCGTCTCAAGCGCCTTGAAGGTCACAGCGTTCTCTGCCTGCTCGCCGGTGCGCTCACGCATCTCGGCGGTGAGGGTCGCGATCGTCTGCTGCTGGGCGTCGATCGTCTGCTGCTGGCTGGCGATCCGCGCCTCCAGCTCGTTGATGCGGGCGTTCAGCCGCGCTTCCATGCTGACATCCGCCGAGGCGTCCGCCGCGTGCACGCCCAAGGCGGCGGCCAAGAGCGCGGTATCCTGTTCGGTTGGCATTGGAGATTCCTCCGTAGCTAGGGGGATCGGAGCAGACAGCGCGAGCGCGCCGCCCGAGGTGGTACGCCCAGCCTGCTGGCAGGCAGTGAGCGCCGAGGCAAACGAGCCGAGCGCATCAGCAAACCCGGCATCGACCGCGCGCTGGCCCACGAGCACGCCGCCACGCACGCTTGTCACGGCCGCGCGGGTCATGCTGCGATACTCGGCCACCCGGTCGACAAACAGCCAGCCGAGATCGTCAACCAGCGTTTGCAGCGCGGCGCGGCCCTCCTCGGAGTGCGGATCGGGCCGCTTGAGATCGCTCATGCTGCTGACAATCTCGATCGTGCCGTCGTCGTTGAGCGCGTGCTGCGGGTCTTCGACGGTCAGCACCACGCCGACGCTGCCGATCAGCGCCGAGTCGTCCAGCGTGATCTGGTGTGCCGCTGCCGCGAGCCAGTACGCGCCGGAGCAGCAGTCGCCGTCGGTGTAGGCATGGATCGGCTTGCGGTCGCGCCCCGCAAAGATCTGCTGCGCCAGCTCGTGGATGCCCTTGGCCTCGCCGCCGGGGCTGTCGATCAGCAGCAGGATCGACCGCACCCGCTCGCTGTCGAGCGCTGCGCGGATGTCGTGGCTCAGATACTCGGTCGAGGTGCCGCCCGAGAAATCCATAAACATGTTCGCGCGCCGGAAGATGGGGCCGTCGATCGGGATGAGTGCACAGTCGCTGTGCATCGTCACGCTGAAGGTGCCGGGCAGCGTCTCAGGGCTGGCCACGCCGGCCGCCTGGCGCCGCTGCATCCGCGCCTCGCGTCGCGCTGTCGCCTCGGCGCTGCCGCCTGCTGGGCCGTGGCCGTCGCGGGCGATTGCGGCAATCGCGCGGAGATACGGGTCAGCAATCGCCCAGCGGGCCGCGCGGATAAGCGGAAGAAGGTTCATTGCAATTCCTGCTGGATGCGCGCGGCCAGCCGTCGCTGCATGCGCGCCGCGATCGTGATCGTCCACTGCTGCGCTCTCGTGCCGGGGTGGCGCACCCGCCGCGCCCAGACGGTGGCCCCGCCGGCCTGGAAGCGCAGGATCGTTTTCCGCCGGGGCATAATCGTGTGCGGCTTGGTGCCGTCGTTCTGGTAGGCGAACACGGCGTCATCCGTGGCGATGATCCGCTCATCCGGCCCACTGCCGCTGACCTCGAACCGCACGTGATGTTCCCAGGCCGAGACGACCATGCCGAGCTGGCCGCGCGTCTCATCGGCGGTCGCGTCGAGTGCGCGGATCGCGGCCCGCGCTCGCTCCTCGAGCGTGCGGCCCTTCGGCGCAATGGCGGTCAGCTTGATCACCTAGTCCTCGTTGCCCGCCACGAAGCCGTTGAGCGTGGCGGCGGTGGCGCGAGTCACGGTCAGCACGCGGTCGGCGGCGCCCGAGAACACGCCGATCCCGCCCAGATCGATCTGGAGCGGCGCATTGGCCGCCAACTCGAGCACCAGGATCGTCGTACCCGCCGTGTTGTCCTTGAAGGTCAGCACGGTCTGCGCGCTGGCGGTGAGCACGAGGCGCTGCAGGCGGAATCGCTTGCCGCTGGCAGGCGTCCAGATCGTGGTCTCCGCCTGCCCGGAGGCCAGCGCCACCGGCTTGAACACGTCCGGGGTGCGCGCAATCGCCATCACGCTACCGTTGTAGGCGGTCGGTTGCTGGCCCTCGGTCTGGATCGCGCCGTCGGCTTGGAGTGTGTAGGGCATGCGAGCCTCCTGTACAGGCAATAAAAATGGCGTGGTAACACTGCTGCCAGTGTCACCACGCCTTTGCAGGGGTAGCGCGTCTTCGGTTGTGGTGCCTACGACCTATCCGGCGCGGTCGCTGGGGCGTGCGGTCGGATAGGTGTTCGGCGTCGTACGAAACGGGCGCGGCAGCTCCGTTCACGCTGAAAGCAACGCTGGCAGGTATCCCAGTGCCAGAAGCCCTTATCTGCCGTGATGCCACCCTACGGGCATTGGTGGCCGTTCTCGGCCAGCGAGCCGCGTACAGATACGGCGCCGTCTTTCTGCGTGGTTGTGCTTCTCACACACAATAGGTTGCGATTCCACAACCCCGGCGGCTGCCTGGTACGACCGGGGCGGCCCGAGTTCGCAGAAACGGCCCGCCCAACCATCAGTCGCACATCCATTCTACTCGCCTGAGCGCCGTTTCGCAAGCCCCACGCCATACGAGGCCGAATCGTTGCGCCCCGCTCGCCGCTCCTGCCGGCTCGGGAACGTACGCGCCGCCCCGCTGCGCGCGTCGATCGCGCCGACAAGCTGCACAATCTCACGCCTGAGACTCGGATCGGCCTGGAGTGCCTGCAAGGCCAGTTGTTTGAGCTGCTCAAGCATCGCCTGGGTTATCCTCGCTGCTGAGCGTCGTTGTGGGCGTCGTATCGGGCGCGGGCACGAAGGCCTGCGGGATGTCGCCGGCGTCGGCCTTGAGCTGCGCGGCCTGGGGCGCGGTGATGATCTGTGCGGTGACCTGCTGCGCATAGTCCTCGGTGCGGGTCTTCGCCAGCTGCGCGCGGGCGAGCTGCTCGGCGAGGTCGTGCGAGCCCATGTGAAAGGTGGTGCCGGGGGCCAGCGCGGCCAGCTGCAGCGCCTGCGCCAGCGCGTCCTGGAAGCTGTCGAGCTGGTTGGCCTTGTCGTGCAGCTGCGCGCTCTGGGTCGCCGTGCCGATGCCGGCGCGAATGGGCATCAGGTCTTGGAGATCAAGCTCCAGATTTTTCGCATAGGCCAAGAGGCACTTATCCCAGCGGGATTGTTCGTCAAACCCGTCGGGCAATTCCGACAGCGGAATGGTCAGCAGTGCGGCCTTGTCGGCGGCGGGCATCGGCACAATCGCCGCGCCCATGTAGTGATAGGCCAGCAGCCGATCCGCATCATCCGCATCCGCGCCGGCCAACTTCGCCGCGCGCACGCCGTCCTCGATACTCTGCGTGCCGCCGCCGGCCACCAGGTAAATGGCCAGCGGGCGCTTACCGTTCACCTTCTCCAGCAAAAAGCGGTTGATCGCAGCCAACTCCACAATAAACGGGTACGCGCCCTCGGCCGCGCACTCGCCCAGGCCGTTGGCCTCGCGGTCGCTGCGCTCCATATGCACGAGGCGCACGACCTGGTGCCGCCGGAGGGCGCGCGGGATGCCGTCGCGGGCCGTGTAGATACAGGGCCACTCAGGATCGCCCGTCGCCTGGCAGTAGCGCGTGTCGAGATGATCGACCGCGACCACCCGCGAGCCGGCGGCGCTGGTCGCGTGAATGATTTCCAGCCAGGCCCCGTTGTTCGTCGTCCAGTAGTCGCGCAAGAGCTTGGGCAGGGTCGCGCGCAAGGGAATACGGCGCAGCATATCATAGCCGTTGCGAACGCGCAGGGGCACATCGCCGCGCAGTTCGTACCCCTGCGACACGATTTTATTGATTTTGATGCCCAGCGCGGCGTGCCACATGCCCTCATGCCTGCTGCACGCGCGCAGCACCCGGTCGCGCTCAATCCAGCGCTCGGGCAGATCGATCGGCAGCGCGGCGGGCAGCAGGCCGCGCCCGTCGGCAAACACGAATTGCAGCGCGTAGGTGTCAGTGCTGACAGCATCGAAGCGTTTGACAGATTGGCGCACGTCGGTCATACAGGCCTCACAGCGGGTACTTTAGGCAGCGGTGTGCGGCCATGCTGAGCGTCACGGCCGCATCAATCTTCAGGCTGTCGGCGCGCTTGACGAGGCGCAGCCGCTCGCCGGCGGCGTCCTTCTTCGCGTCGGCGTGGTCGAGGTGCTGGCGCAGAATCAGCAGATCTCCCGCCTCCACGGGATCGCGCGGCCAGCTGATCTGCTGCTGGATGGTCATCTGACGCAGGCTGTAGTCGGCAATCAGGCGCTCCTGGCCCTGGTGAAACGGCTCCACTTTGCACAGCCCGATCTGCCGAATATTCGTCATCATCTGATGGATGTGCAGCGGGTCGTAACAGAGTTCGACGACATTGTGCGCACGCAGGAAGGCAATCACATCCGCCTGAATCGCGTCGAAGTCGAGCGCTGCGCCAGGCCGTGGCACATACACGCGCGCCCAGCGCACGGCGACGTGCGCGTTGCGCTCGGGATGGCGTGAGACCGCCACGAGCGCAAAGGTGTCGCTGCTAATCCCGGCGTCCGCGCCGAGGAGCAGCGGCGTGCGCCGGGTCAGCGGCGGCAGCTCGGCGCGGCAGTTATCCCACAGCATGATGCTCGGCAGAAAGCGATCCACGTCGTCCGCATCTTCCCAGCCGGCCTCGAGCAGCACGCGCGCCTCGCTGGCACTCAGGCTCTGCCCGCGCACCGCCGTGTAGCCGGCCGCGAGATTGCCGGCCGCCTCGTTGTCGGCGGTGCGCAAGGTCAGCACGGCCGCGCCGGCCTTGAAGTCCGCGAACGGATCGGGCTCGTCGGCGCGCTCCCAGGGGCCGAAATACTCGTACAGCCAGTGCTTGCGCGGCGTGGTGGTCAGCCAGAGCTGCGGCGGCTCGCCCTGCGGCCCCTCCAGACGCACGCGGCCGTCGAGGACTTTCAGCATGCCCGGCGTCTTATGCCGGCGCGCCTCGTCGAAGTGCGCAAAGTGCGCGTTCGGCCCCTCCCAGGCCATCGGCTCGTCGAAGCCGCCGCACAGCAGGCTGGCCGTGCCGCCCGTGGGCACCTGAAACGTGAGCGTGAACGGGCGCGCCGGCTCCCACTCCGCGCTCAGGCGGCGACGGTGCGCGGGCACGAGCGCCTCGGGCGGGCACCAGCGCCGGAACTCGGGCCAGAGACTGCGCTTGAAGTGCTCGAAGTCGGGCGATCCCATAATGCCCGACATGCCCCGACGCAGGCGCTCCAGGTCTTTGATGACCCCCGCCACGCTTTTCCCGCTGCCCTCGCCGCCCTTGCAGAGGACGCGGCGCGGCCCATCGCCCTGCACAAACGCCGCCTCA
The DNA here is from genome assembly GCF_046328425.1 of Kouleothrix sp. NCBI lineage: Bacteria > Bacillati > Chloroflexota > Chloroflexia > Chloroflexales > Roseiflexaceae > Kouleothrix > Kouleothrix sp. The sequence goes on along the minus strand of NZ_JAXLWP010000025.1, from coordinate 18,878 downwards.
TCCGCGTGATGCGGGGCATAGGCGCGCCCGGTGTCGCGGTTGCGATACTCGCCCCGATCCGCATGCCACACCGACACGCGCGGCGCATCAGTCTGGACGCGGGTGCGGCGCTCCAGCTCGGCCCGGGCGCGCAGTTGCAGATTATTCGGCGCGGCGTAGGACATGCAGCGGATTCTCCCCGGCGGCGATGCGCTCGAGCTGCTCGGTCGTGAGCGTGCTCATGTCCAGATTGAGCTGCATTCCCTGCTCTTTGAACAGCCCGTGCTGCTTGCCGATGAGGGTGAGCGCGGGCACGGGGTCGTGCAGCTCGACCTCGTCGCCGTACTTGGTGGCCTTGAGCTTCTTGATCAGGTGGATCGCGCCAGTCTCACGCGCCTTCACAAGATCGAGTGCCCAGTCACTGCCCACGGTGTAGGTGGTGCCGTCCTCGCGGGTCGTGGGCGCGGGCAGGCGCAGCACGTCGGCGAGGCTACCGCGCGCAATCGCGGCCAGGCGGGCCAGCACCTCGGAGGCCGGCATCGCATAGCGCGCGGTGCCGGCTGCGACGGCGGCCTGGATGCTAGCATATGCTAGCAGGCGCGCGCCTTGCACGTTCGCCTTCGTCTTGTAGCCGGCCCGCCGCGCGGCCTCGCTCGCGTTGAGGCAGTCGAGGTAGGCCGCGACAAAGCGGCGCTGCTGGGCGGTCAGCGGCTGCAGCGCCGCCTGGTAGGCGGCGTCCACGTTGGCGGCCGGGTCGGTCGTCATGGGAAGGCAATCTCGGTAAACGAACAGGCGACGGTATTCGGGCCGCTCTCGCCCGGGTCGACGCCCACACAGAGCAGCTCCGGCTGATAGGTCTCAAGCGTGATGTGCACGGTGGCGCACGCCCCATCGACGCAGATCGTGGCCGCGCCCACGCCGTCGTACTCGACGCGCAGCTGGTGCGGCTGCGCGGGATCGGCGGGGCCGAAGATCTCACAGCACCGATCCGCGCCGTCGGCCAAGATCACCGCCGCCGGCCCCGACGGCGCGGCGTAGGGCGCGCGGTAGGGCAGGATGCGATGCGTGATTGCCGCCTGCGCATAACGATGATCGCCCACCACGTCCCCGTTCAGGGCCACGCCCGCCCAGAAGCGGCCATCCGCCGCCGGCGTGATCCGCACGGTGGCCGCGAGCGAGCCGGGGCCGCTGCGCGCCGGCGCCACCAGGCCGGCGCTGGTGCAGTGCATCGCCTCGGGCGGGCCGCACGCCTCCGTGATGGGCGTCCAGAGCGGCGGCGCCTCCGCCGCCGGCGCGCACGCCAGCCAGGGCACGAACAGCAGCAGCGTCAGCAGCACGGCGCGCATCAGGGCGACACCCGTAGGAACACAAACCACGGCGGCAAGCCGCTAAACCCGCCGGTCGATGTCCAGGCTACGCCTGACGCGGCAAATGCGCCATAGGCGCTGGCAACGGTCAGTTCTGATCGGTACCAGTTCGCCCCGAGCGTCGGGATAACGCCCATCTGCTGACTTCCGCCGCGCGCATACCGCACCTGAATCGCGCCGCTGTTGCAGTTCCAGCCGATCAGCGCGGGGCCGGCCGGCATCACGACATTGATCGTGTCTTCCTTCACGCCGGTGGTACTACAGTCCACCTCGCCGCCGTCTATGACTAGCGCGCCGGGCGTGAGATCATTGTTGCAGGCGTACAGCGCCATCCGCGCTTTGGCGCTTGCTGCTGCCGTCGCGATCTCGGCCGCGAGACCTGTCACCAGCGTGGCCGTTGGGAAGAATATCGGGAAGTAATAGATTATGTTTGCGCCAGGCGCGAGCGTGGCCGGGCCGCCGCTGAGCTCAACGCCGGGAAGCACGAGGCTTTCCGTGCCGTTCTTCGCCCGGCCGCGCGGCGGCATGGGTGCCGTGCCGATCTGCAACCCCATCACGCCCTCCCGAGATAATTCAGACTCGCCGTGCCGGTCACCGCTTTGGCGAAGATCTTGGCAAGATCGTTGATAGGAATCACGACTGGCTGGCCCGGCTTCAGGCGTGTTGACTGGCTGCTGCTGCTGCCGATCAGAATGTCCACCGTATTGGCCGGATCGGCCTGGATCCACGCCTCGCGGATCGCCTGGCTGGCAGCGATTGCCGCCGCCACGGTCGTCAGCGTTTTCGTGCCGTCGTACAGCGTGTCGCTGGTGTCGTTCGTCGCCACGCTCTGCGCCAGACCAGTCGCGCCCTGTGGCCCGAACAAGGGAACGTCGCTGCCGTCAATCCACACCGGCTGTGCAAGATCTCCGCGTTTTGGCATGCCTCACTCCTTACTCACCTGTAAGTGCACCACGGTCACCGGGCACGCGGTCGGCGGTGCCTGCATCGCCGCATCGCCGCAGAGACTCTGCGCCTCGGTGTACCCCAGCTCAATCACCCGCTTTGTCCGCTGGTGCCGTGCCACGTCGCGCGGGTGCGACACGTCCGCAACCCGGCAGTAGCGTAGGATGTGGCGATTGTGCGACCACACATACACCCACGTGCCGAGCGGATAATCCGCGCTCGAAATGTTGCACGCGGCCGGCGCGAGATCCCGGCGCCGAACCACGCGCTCCATCACGCCGGGGCTGTACCTTGGCGCGTAGCCGTCCATCGCCTCGCCGCCGAGCAAGGCGAGCGCGATCAAGATGTTAATGAGCGCCAAAACGGATGAGCGCCCACAATACGAGCGACACGCCCACAATGACAGCGATCACGATCAAGCCCTGCCACCAGCCGAGCAAGATGCTCATGGTGGCAAGTGTGACCAGCCCCGCACCAGCGGCGCCGGCGTAGATCGCCACCACGATGCAGCCAACATGATCGCCTTCGCTGTGCTCGATCTGCTGCTTTTTGTCGTCGTCCTCATACACAGGGCTACAGCCCCATCATCCGTTCGAGCAGGATATCGACATCCATGCCCGCCTTGAGTAGCGCGTTGGCCAGCGGCGTTACGCGCTGCTGAACCTCGAACGACGTGCCGCCGATCAGCTGGGGGCCGCTGAAGGCAACCAGGGCGCGCACGAGGCGCTCTTGCCAGGCCACAAGGGGCTTTCCGTTCACGTCAGTGGTTGTTGCAAACAGATCTGCATCCATGTCGTTACTCCCTATAACCCATGCGCGTGGAGCGTTGCCGCAATCCACACAATCAGCAACAGTGCTGCGAGCTGCACTAGCGCCAGGCCGCCGACAACGATGAGCGTCCGCCGCTGGCCGAGCCGGCGCGCCAGATCCTCAGTGCGGCGCCACGAGTCGATCGCCGCGCGCCAGGCTTCCTGCGTTTCGCGCCAGATCGCAGACTCGGCCCGTTGCGCTGCGATGTCCTCGATCAGGCCGCCGAGCAGCTGCCGCATATCGCGCTCGAGCTGGCGCATCCGTAGCTCGAGTGTGAGCGCCGGGCCCTCAGGGACGGCCTCCTGTACCTCCAAGCCGATCGGCGGCAGGCGCAGCTTGGCTTCCACCATCTCGAGCTCGCGCACCGTACTGGCCAGCCCTAGGCGCACATCATGCGGCACGTTCGGTTCCAATTTCGCGATCTGCTGCTCGTAGAGCCGTCGGCGGTGCTCGAGGATATTGTGCAGCTCGAGCAAGTGCCGTGTCTCGTCGTCCATCGCGAGTGGATCGTACGGCACACCTAGCGCGTCCCATCCGCGAGCGCGCGCACGTCAGCCTGGAGCGTCTCCAGCATCTCCAGGATCGTGCGCTGGCGCTCGGCCGCGTGCTCCTGGTCGGTGCGCAGCGTTGCGATCTCCTGGCGCAGCTCTTTGAGCTGGTTATCGATCCCTAGCTCCACATTCCCCAGCACGCCCTGGAATTCATTGTTTTGGCGGTTGTGCTGGAGTTCCAATTCGCCAGCCATTTGCTCGGCCAGCACGCGGATTGCAGGGTTATTCGTCAGCGCAGCGATCTCGCGCAAGGTTTTGGCTGGGTTAGGCATGCCGAACATCCTCCGCAATCTGGACAATCGTTAATCCGTAGCCCACGCCCGGCACGGCCCAGCGACCGTCCAACCCCGCGAGCGTGGGCGCGGCGCCATGCAGCGCGTTTGCCAGCGGCCGCGCGGTCATCGCCCGGCGCACCAGGTCACGCTGTGCGGGCGTGCGATCGGCCGGCGCGGTCGCATAGGCCAGCAGCCGGCCGACGTGCGCGGGCACGCTGCCATTCGCCCAGTCGGCGAACGACACGCCCTCCCGCCAGATCGGCCCGTCCTGGGCCCAGCTCCCCCCGATCGGGCGGATTGCGCTGGTCACGCTGGTGACGCCGATCCCGGCCGGGTTCCGGCGCGGCCGCTGCGCCCACCAGCTCGTGAGGTTTCCAGTTTCGAGAATCATCTGCGCTACGGCCAGGCACGGGTCGATGCCGACGGTGGCGCAGGTGCTCCAATACGCCGGCAGGATGGAGAGCGCCAGGTCAGCCCTGGTGTACTCACCCGTCGCGCGCTGGGTGAGATACGCCAGGGCCTGAGCCTGGGTGCAACGCGGCGCCGACAGGAGCGCCGCGTCGCGGGTCAGTGATGCGGTAGATGAGGTCAGCCGCTGGGCCAGTGCCGCGCGCACGGCGGGCAGCTGGATGGCGCGGCCGGGGCACGATTTATTATTCAGGCACTCGCGGTGCCCTGTGACGGTTGTCTCATTCACGGGCAACCCGCGCCAGCGCAGCAGCGCCGCGCCCGCGCCGAGCGCTAACTCGGCCAGACTCTGCGGCCAGGGCGCGGCGTCGTAGTTCCCGCAGACCTCAATGCCCCAATGATCGGCATTACACCGCCCGGCGTGAATGCCCGGCACATTGAGCGGCGTGAGCTGCCAGATGCCGTCTGGCGCGATGAACAAATGCGGCCCGGCGCTCCAGCCCTTGCTCGCGTAGAATGTCTCCAGCCCCTGCATGGTGCTGTAGCCGCGCCACTGCGCCGCCGTCGGCACAATCGTATGGTGATAGGTGAGTCCGCGCGCCCAACCACAGATCGCCGGGTCGTACTGCGCGAGATGCGCAGCCAACGCGGCGGCGGTGGGCCAGTGGCGGATGTCGGAACGGAAGTCGGGCATACAGGGTCGCTGCTGGGGCGGTGCGCTGCCGCGCAGGCGTGGGGCGGCAGAGAGTGGCAACGCCGGGGCGGTATGGGGCACAGGCGAGGCGGCAGGGCGAACACCTGTGCGACAGCGTGGGGATATGCTAGCACGATCTATAAGAGTTCGCAATAGTGTTGTACAACGTGGTGCGCTATTTGTAATAGTTGCAGGGCGGCAACGCCCGGTTTGGTGGGGTAGGGCCAGATGGGGGAGGCAGGGGCGAGGCGGGCAGTGCACCGCGCCACGTCATGAGGGTGCCGCGGCCAGGGGAGGCGTAAGGCGCAGTTGCCCATGGGCAACTTTTGTGTTCCGGCAAAAGTATAGCACCGGCGTCGCACATACCACAACGCCGGCGGAATACTCCGCCGGCGTTGTTATGATGGTTTGGGGATCTCGAGATCCTTACAGATCTTTGCGACCAAAACCTCGTTAATTTCGTTGTGTCTTGGTATCGTTGACTTGGTGCCGATTTTCGTATTGCGAAAGAGACTGTGGCTTCCCCCCTCCCGGACAAACTCGCAACCGTGCTCTCTGAGATGTCGGATCAAGTCAACACGCTTCACACGGCGACCGTGAGCGTCTCGCGACGCACATCGTTCCCAGAGGCGGCGCGCCGTGAGTCGTCACGATTCGACTCAATGATCAGCAGTGCGGCATCGCGCAGATTCGCGCGCAGCTCATCGAGCGATTGGGCCTGAGTGTTCGCCCCAGGCAGTTCCTCAATCCACCCGATAAACCAATCACCATCTTGCTGGATGACGGCGTGAAACGGCATCTTATGCTGTGATTGCGGTTGGAGTCGCTGCAACCACGAAGCGAACCGCAGAAGCAGCCAACGAACAGCGGCACGAATCATCAGTGCCTCGCTTTCCAGTGTTGGGATTTTGATGGTATTGTATCACACCTGACAAGTCAGACAGATGTGCGCATGACCGCCCTCGGGCTCATCCACTGCAAGAATGATACCGCTCGTGACGTGTCAGCGATGCGTCAGCCCGGAACATTCGCATCATATACTACAACGTTCGAGCCCAGGGTTTTGGTTGCATGGTAGCCGCAGACTGTTATCAGATTCTCATTTGCGGGTGCAATCGTGGCGGGCACAAAAAAACACACGCGGTACACCAGGCCATGTACCGCGTGTGCCGGCGCGTCGGACGATTCACCACGAATCCGCGCGCACCTGCTATTCTAGCACAGCCGGGCGATCTCGGCCCGCAGGCGTGGCTGCGGGCTGGGGTGTTCAGCCGTGCTCACGCTGCCACCCGACGCGCACGCGGCCGATCGCCTGGCACCACCCAGCCCACCAGGTCACTTTCGCGCACATAGTGGTTTCCGTAGCGCGTCGCCGGCAGCTGGCCACGCATAATCCAGGCATACACGGCGCGTGTGGTCACGTGGCAGCGCCGCGCCACCTCGCCGACGGTGAGCCAGGCCGGCTGCCCCGCTCGGAGCGCCAGCAGCTCAGCTCGGAGCGCCGGGTCAGGCACGCGCTCGGGCTGCCACGCCATCCACGTCGCGTCATTGGCGAGCATCGCGCGCAGGGCATCGTACTGGATGGCCCAGTAGGTGTGCGACCCAGACCGGCGGCGGCGCGCCGGCAGCCACCCGCGCGCAATCCAGGTGACGATCGCGTATTCGCTTGCGCCCAGCAGCCGCGCGGCCTCGCTGGCGGTGAGCACCGTCGGGTGCTGCTGCATCGTCCAGCCGAGCCGCTTGCAGCGCACGCGCACCGCCGTTGGCGTGCGGCCGAGCCGGCGCGCGATCTCGTCGTAGCTCAGGCCGTTTGCCAGCAAGGTCGCCAGCGTATCGGTCTGCTCGTGGGTCCAGGCGCGCGGGTTCGCGCGCTCGCGGCGTGCGGGCCAGCGCGATGCCTCAAACGGCGGCACCTTCCGTATCGTGCCAAATGGCGCCAGGCGCGGCCGGAACGGCTCCGGCAGGGCGGTGCGTGTCATTGGTGACTCCTATACGCGGCCAGGCCGCATGCCCCACACAGCGGCGTGCGCTCATCTGGCCCATACACCAGCGCCCCCACATGCGGGTGGTGCGCACATCGGATCTGCGGCGCGTCTGCCAGGGCCTGGCGCTCGCGCAGATAGCGCCAGTAGGGCACCATCCCCGCGAGCAGCAGCTGATCGAGCAGCTGCCGCTGGGAGGTCAATGTCTGTTCAGCATTCATCGGGGATCATCCTGGTGGTTCGCCGCGCGGCGCCGAGGGCATACTCGGGGTAATGGTGTACGACCGCCGCACGGCGCGACAAAAATCCGCTAGTCCACGCTAGTGCTCCACCTGCGCGCGCAGCGCGGCGAACTCTCGCACGATTACCGCCAGCGCCTGCTCGGGGCTAACATACTCCCAGTCGGGGAAGTTGGCCATATAGGCCGTGATCAGCTTCGTGACCAGATCGCGCGTGCGCGCGTCGGCATCCAGCGCCCGGCCCTGCGCCGCCACCAGCTGCTGCTCAAGCGCGGACGCGCGCTCCACTGCCAATGCCAGCTTGGCTTCCCATTCGACATGCGGGCGAAGCATCTCGAGGGCGTCAGTCATCGCACGCGCGGCAGCTTCGCGGATTGCTGCATTCTCGCTGCGCCAGTAATCCGCCTCATTGGCGGCGGCGGCCAGCTGGCGCCGCAGCTCGGCGATCTCGGCGGCCTGCGCCGCGATCGTCGGCCCATCGGCGGCGGCCTGCGCGGCCTCTTCGCTCGCGGGCGTGGGCGGGCGGTCGCTGCCAGCCATGCGCTCAGGGCGGAGCGCAATACCACGTCGGCGACCGCCCGCCACGGCGGCACCGGGCCACTATCGAGGCCGGCGGGCGCCCGCCCGCCGCAGTCGGGGCACGTTTGCGCGTACCCGCCGCTCTGATCACCCGACCCGCCAGCCTCGATGTACCCTTTGTCCTCGCACGTCTCACACATTGGATCCTCCTCTGGCTGTCATTTTCTCCCGGCTGGCGCGCGGCGGCAATCACCGCGCGCGCCTCGGGGGTCAGGGTCAGGCGCGGCTACACATCGGCGGCGAACGCTAAAACGGACTCCAAAATCCGGTTGATCACTTGCGCATCGCTTTCGCCTGGCTGTCGCGCCGTATCAATTGTCTGCCGTGCTTCCGCCGTCAGACCAAGCCGTACAATATGAGCGGCGGCGGCGCGTGGCGGCGGGGGTGGCGGGGGCATGGTGCGCGGATAAGAAGGCGCTTGCCGCAGATCGTCCAAGTTTGCCGAAAACGGCAGATAGATTGTCCGAGGTGCGCCGCGCGCAGGCGGATCGCTGATGTAGCCGGCCGCCACAAGCTGACGCAGCGCGGATGACACGTCGCCATAGCTATAGCCCGTCGCGAGTGTTGCCGCGATCTGCCGGGCGCTGGCCTCGGGCTGCGCGGTGATCGCAGCCCACACCATGCGGAGGAATCGTATGCTTTGCCCTGCCATATGGCGCTCCTAGATGGGAGTGGTGTGGCGGGAAGCGCCCCGCCACACGATTCAACAAGGTCTGGTTTTGCGAGTACTGGTTTTGCGATTTCTGCGAGTAAGAGCAGCGCGGATGCACAGCGTGCATGTGCTCGGCATCATTGTGCCTCTCGGCATCAATCAGGGGTTCCCCGTGCGCTGGTGGGGTTCCTCCCCTGCCCATGCTGGTGTCGTCTTAAGCCGCCACCCGCTGCGCCCGCGCCGCCGTGATGCGCCGCACCAGCTGCTGCCGCGCGGCCGCCGTGATCGGCTCGGGCAGATCGTCACACCAAAACGGCTCGGGGTCGAGATCAGGCACAGGCGCGTACGTATCGAACGCCGCCTGCGCATCCGTCTCGGGGGCGGTGGTGGTGGCGGGCTGCGCATCGGCCGCGTAATCGCTCGCACGATCCATCGCGCGCTCGATCACCTGCATCATCGCCTGGTGCACGTGGAAATAGCCGCGCGCCGCCGCCTTGCAGTCACACACCCAGCGGTTATGCTCCCGCCAGATGTGGTGCTGCGTGCCGCGCTCGCTCAGGCTGGCGACTTCCCAGATACCGTCGATTGCGCGGGGGTACACGCCCGCCGCCCAATAGTCCGCCACGCGGGCGTAGGCTTTCAGGTCGCGCTGGAGGGCGGCAATCGCGGCGCGCTCGTCGGGCGTGCGCTGGCGGGCCGGGGTGGCCTGGTAGAGTGCCAGGGCACGCTCGGCTTCGCTTGCAAGATCCTCGATCGCCGCGTGAATGAGCTCGGGCTGAATGAAGAAGTTCATAGGTGCCTCACTCGGGTTTGTGGTTGATGCTCGGGTTTGCGGGCGGCGGGCGGGCCTAGTCATCGGGCACAAATTCTTCCGGCTCAGCTGGTACGGCGGCCTGCACTTCGTCGCGCCACGCATCCGCCACCTCGATCGTGCGGCGCAGCGCGGCCTCGCGCGTCGGATGCAACTCAACCGACCGGCGATCGGCTGGCGTCCAGCTACGTCCAAAGAAGCACTTGTGATCTATGACAAGCGCGCCAGTGCGCTTGTCATAGAACGTGCGCGTCTTAATCAAGCCGCGCTGCCTCGTCAGATTAAACTCAAAGTTGTAGTGGTGCACCAGCTCATCAAACTCAACTGCCTGGGTTTCCTCGAAAATGACTTTCATCGGGATTCCTTTCTTACCGTAGCGGCTCGACCGTTGACCACCAATACGACCGCGCCTCGCTGAACCGGCCCTGCTCGAACAGGTACTGCCAGTTCGATAGCGCTACGTCCAGCGTGATGCGAATATGCGCCACCGACAAGCGGCGGATCTCGTCGCGGACGGCGGCGTGGATGTTCTCGCGGGCGGATTGCAGTGCGGTCATGGGTCGGCTCCGTGTGTGCGTTGCTGTGTTTGTTTGACTAAGGGAAGTATACACTGATAACTAGTCTTTGTCAACTAGTTTCTTTCAAAGATTTACAGCAATGTAGTTGTTGACAACTGCAAAAACCTAGTGTATAGTGTTCGCACGCAAGCGAGGAGGTCTTAAAAATGAAACGGGTGTATCTGGTCAAGGAGCTGGCGGAGGCGCGCGGCATTACTCAACTGGAGCTGTACCGCAAGGTGCAGGAACAGGGGGTAAACGTTAGCCTGGGGCCAATTCAGCGCATCTGGCAGAATCACCGACTCGTCGGTGATCCGCGCAGTTCTACGCTGATAGCTATTGCTCGGGCTTTGGGAGTAAAAGTCGAAGACTTGTATAACGATGAGGGTTCGTCGTATACTGAAAGTGGCACAATAAGCCCCGGCCATGCGCCCGCCTTTCAGCTTGCATGACCGGGGCTTATTGTTGGTGGTAGCTGCCGCGCCTGAGAAACATGACAGCTAGCCACCTGCCAGGCCTCTCGCTGCTAACGATTAGGCATGGTCTTACGCAAAAAGGAAGAGTAAGGGCGGTGATATACTGCGAAACTCAGTGATTACCGCCCGCTCAACCGAGAAGTTTACGTTTTTGGTCTTGGAACTCAGCATCGCTTAAAATACCCTTCTCACGAAGGGCGGCAAGCCGTTCGAGCTGGCTGGCAAGATCGGCAGGGGCCGTCTCCGATACGGGCGGCGACACGTCTCCACCGTTGATACGATGGCGTAGGTGCGCAGCGAACGGGCCTATCACTGCCTTTTCAATGCCGTCAATGGTGAGCTTCAAGCTATCAATAGTCAAAAAGAGCTGAGACCACACGAATCCATTTGCAATCTGAACAGAGCTAATGCGTTCATACTGGAAACTCTCTGATTGCATTCGTATCAAGCCATGATTAACGAAAACGAGGCGTCGATCTGTTGCTAAGAGTATGCCCTTTGTTCCGTTGATTTTGCCACGAACGGCCTGCTCAATTTCTTCGCTGGCATCAAGTGTTTTTGTTACGCCAAGAATATCCAGACTCGCCATTTCCGTTTGCTGGGATGTCCACCCGAGAAATTGAAGACGGCGTTTAATGGTATTGATTTGCTCTTTCTCAGTTGTCACAACCTTTTCCTTTGCTCTGATGAATAGTCGAATGCGGGCGGGATAGGTTGCTAAAGACGAATGCATAATAGAGGAGCACATCGGATGGGCCGCGTATCGTTCGGTCGTTCCGGTGATTCGCGGCCCTTCCTGCACGCCGAAACACTCACAACGTAATCACTCCGCAATCTTTCTCGGGAAGTCTCGCCGGCCTTGACGCGCCGCGTTAGGGCTGGGCTTCCCATTGTCAACAAACGGGCGTCACACCCTGATCACGCGGGAACTCTAAGCATCGCTTAGGGTAGAGGGAGCGCCCGATCGCACGTTACCAAGTGAATTTCGAAAGATGGACTCGCGCGCCTGGTGCGATCGGGCGCGCGGGGATTACTTAACACACTGCTGCCTGCAACCGGGTGTCGAGCTTTTGCGCGTAGGCTTTTGCCATTTGCTCAACATCACCCGTTGTTCGCAGTCGAATGTACCCGACTGCGTGGCAGCGCTGAAACGCAATATCGACCATCGTATAGGTCTTGCCTGAGAGCTTTTCCGTTGCGCTTAGTGCGCCGGTGAGCACGGTGATCATCGCTGCTTCACCGACAGTTCCGAGTGAGCGCGCCTTCGTTAGCCCTTCCAACACCATCAGGTACGCGCGCTGCCGATCTTCGGGCTTGGCGTAGAGGTACACCACTGAACCGCCGATGACATCCCCGCCGAGCTGGAAGCTTGTACTGCCGTCGCGCTGCGCGGGTGTGATGTCAGAATAGACGCCCGCAACATTCAGCAGCGGCGGAATATTCGTTTTTGCATCTACCGCACGAATGCCGGCCGGGAAATCGCCATCCTGTAATAACAGCGCTTCGAGATTTACCTGATCAAGCGGCACATCGGATATCCGCGCTGTGCAGTCCAGAGCGCCCACGGCAGCGATGCCGTGGAAGGCCGACGCGACGAGGAGTCGCGCTGTGATCAGGCTCTCTTCACACAGTATTCACCGCCACTGCGCGCACTACGACGCGCAGCCCGGCGTGAGATAGGGCAACGCCGCTGCGCTGCATAGGCCAGCGTTGCCGCTGTTCACCCGCTGCGCCTGGTGCGATCGGGCGCGCGGGCTGTTCGCTCCGTCCTATCCAGCACAAATGAAAGGACGAACGATGAATCAACCACCTATCAGCGTGAATGTGACTATGTCGGTTCCAGCGCCTGATGAACAGCCGCTCACGATCACCATCATCTGGCGCGATCGCCGGAAGCCGGCCCGCTTTCAAGTCGATCTGGATACGCGTGATGAACTTGTGAAGGCGTGGCAAGCAACGCACTCCCATGCCCGCGCTGGCATCGGAAGCTCGCTCCAAACAGGCAACTTCGCGCCACCCGATGCGGTTGCCTTTACGGCCTATGCGACCTACCCGACCGCGCAGCAGCCCGACCGTATGGTGATGGTGCGTTTGTACGACGTGCTGATGATCGCCTAGCCGATAGAGAGTACCTCGCTCGCGCGAATAACAAACTCGCGCATCGGCTGCCCTTCACTATCGGCGGCGGTGAACACCACAAAAAACCCGTTCTGGTTATTGATGTCTTTGGCAAGTTGCTTCAACGCGGCAGGCTCCATCAAGACATCCAGGGTCGTCTCTGACGTTTGCGCTGGGCCGGGCTTGAACATAATTCGAACGGAAAGCATCGTTCGCACCTCATTGCTACACAACGAATATCCATGGAGGTTGCGAAAGAATATGCGCCGGAATCATAACCGCGCGGCGGGCAGGCGCGGCGGGCATTGGGACGGGACAGCAAACGGGCGAGAATGCCACTTCTCACCCGAAACGCAGGCCCCATCAAAATGGAGCGGGAGACGGGATTCGAACCCGCAGCCCTCTGCTTGGGAAGCAGATGCGCTACCATTGCGCCACTCCCGCGCGCCCCTACTCTAGCAGTTTTGCTAGGGGTTGTCAAGTGGCAGGGCGCGGCGTGCAAGGCTCGTGCAACGTCTTTCGACCCCTCCTCCTACCTCCTCTCCTGTCAGAGGAGGAGGTGACACATCTGGCTGTGTGGTGCGGTCGCCGCCGCGGCCGCACCACACAGCCAACAATAATCCCTCCTCTCCCGCACGCGGGAGGGAGGGGTAAGGGGGTGAGGGCCGACTTTGCACCAGCCCTGGCGCGGCGTGCCGCGCCCCGCCACCGCTCCTAATAATCGCGCCGTCGCGGCCGATCGCGGTCGCCATTGCGGCCAGGGCCGCCACGACCGCCGCCAGGGCCGCCGCGCCCGCCACCGGGGCCGCCGCGGCTTGCGCCGCCGCCGCCGGCCGCCCGGCGATCCTCGGCCGACTCGCCGGTGAGCACCGCGCGCCGCGAGAGGCTGACCTTGCCAGTGCCCTGCTCGACGCCGATCACCATGACGTTGATCTCGTCGCCCATGCCTACCACGTCCTCGACATTCTCGACGCGGTTAACGTCCAACTCCGACACGTGCACCATGCCGTCTTTGCCGGGCAGCAGGTTCACGAACGCGCCGAAGGGCATGATCCGCACCACTTTGCCGAGGAACATATCGCCGACCTTGATCTCGCGCGTGAGCGCCTCGATCATCGACACCGCCTTCTTGGCAGCCTCGCCGTCGGCGGTCGACACAAACACGCGGCCGTCGTCCTCGACGTCGATCTGCGCGCCGGTGCTCTCGGTGATGCCGCGGATGGTCTTGCCGCCTGGGCCGATCAGCGCGCCGATCTTCTCGGGGTTGATCTGCAGCGTGATGATCCGTGGCGCGAACTCCGACAGCTCCTCGCGCGGCGTGTCGAGCACCGCGTTCATCTTGTCGAGGATGAACAGCCGGCCATCGCGCGCCTGGGCGAAGGCCTGGCGCATGATATCGTAGGTAATCCCGGTGGTCTTGATGTCCATCTGCAGGCCGGTGACGCCCTCGCTGGTGCCGGCAACCTTGAAGTCCATGTCGCCCAACGCGTCTTCCAGGCCCTGGATGTCGGTCAGCACCTTCCACTGGTTGTTAGGCCCGGTGATCAGGCCCATCGCCACGCCCGCGACGTGCCGCTTGATCGGTACGCCCGCGTCCATCAGCGAAAGGCTCGAGCCGCACACCGAGGCCATCGACGACGAGCCATTCGACGAGAGCACCTCGGAGACCAGACGCATGGTGTAGGGGAACTCTTCTTTGCTCGGCAGCACCGCCAGCAGCGAGCGCTCGGCCAGCGCGCCGTGGCCGATATCGCGGCGGCGCGGCGAGCCTATGCGCTTGGCCTCGCCGGTGCTGAACGGCGGGAAGTTGTAGTGGTGAATGTAGCGCTTTGTCGTCTCAATGCCCAGGTCGTCGAGCCGCTGCTCGTCGCCCGGCGAGCCGAGCGTCGTGATCGTGAGCACCTGCGTCTGGCCGCGGGTGAACAGGCCAGTGCCGTGTACGCGCGGCACCACGCCCACGTCGATCGCGATCGGGCGGATCTCGGTGGTGCTGCGGCCGTCGACGCGCAGGCCGTTGTTGAGGATCGCCGAGCGAACTTCTTCTTTCAGCAGTGCGTCGAAGGCTTTTTCTACCGCCTTGGTGCGCGCCGGCAGCTCTTCCTCGGGCTCGTCGGCCGTGAACTGCGCCAGCACATCGGCGCGCAGGGCGTCGGTGGCATCCTGGCGCGCGGTTTTGTCGGGGTTGTTGATCGCTTCTTTCAGCCGGCCGCCCATGTACGTGGTGAGCGCGTCTTCAAGCGACGTGTCGGGCGCCGGGGCCACAAACTCGCGCTTCGGCCGCCCGGCCAGCGCCACCAGCTGCTCTTGCAGGTCGCAGACCTGCTTGCACACCGCGTGGCCCTGGATCACCGCATCGAGCATCTCGTCCTCGGTCAGCTCGTGCGCGCCGGCCTCGACCATCAGCACGGCGCCTTTGGTGCCGGCCACCACCAGGTCGAGCCGGCTGTTGGCCATATCGGGCATCTCGGGGTTCAGCACCAGATTGCCGTCGAGGTGGCCCACCAGCGCGGCGCCGACCGGGCCGGCGAACGGGATGTCGGAGAGCGCCAGCGCCGCCGAGGCGCCGATGATCGCCAGCGGGCCGGGGTCGTTGATCATATCGATCGAGAACGTGGTGATGATCACCTGCACTTCGTTCTTGTAGCCTTTGGGGAACAGCGGCCGGAGCGGCCGGTCGGTCAGGCGCGCGGTGAGCACCGCCGTGGTGGTGGGCTTGCCCTCGCGCTTGAAGAAGCTGCCGGGGATCTTGCCGGCCGAGTACATGCGCTCTTCGTAGTCGACGGTCAGCGGGAAGAAGTCGATGCCCTCGCGCGGCTCTTTTGCGCCAACCACCGTGGCCAGCAGCACCGTGTCGCCGTAGCGTACCGTCACCGCGCCGTCGGCCTGCTCGGCCAGCCTGCCCGTCTCGAGTGTGAGCGTCCGCCCAGCGATCTCAGCGCTGACGGAGTGGATTTGCCTATCTGACATACACCTTTCCTTGGTACGAGCCGCGTCCAACGGCTCAACGCGGGGTGTTAGGCACTGGAGGCTGCTGCCGATCGGCAGAACCGCGAGCCCGGGAACAAGAACCAGCTCCGATATGTGGCTCTTGGCCTTCGGCTCAGTGTTCTTGGGTCGGCCTCAATCTCCAATCCCTAACAGCCCCTACCGGTAACAATAGCTTACAACATACACAAGCCCAGGGTGATGCACCCTGAGCTTGTGGAAAACTTCCAATTTGGGCTGGTGCATGGATGAACGATGCCGCGGTGTGAAGCGTAGGTGGCTGAGCTATCGTCATCCTGATCGATCATCCCCTTGAAACGATTACCGGCGCAGGCCAAGCCGCTCGATCAGCTGGCGGTAGCGATCTTTGTCTTTGCTGCTCAGGTAGGCCAGCAGGCGGCGGCGCCGCCCGACGAGCTTCAGCAGGCCGCGGCGCGAGTGATGATCGTGCGCGTGCGTTTTGAGGTGCTCGATCAGCTGATTGATGCGCTCGGTCAGCAGCGCGACCTGCACTTCCGGCGAGCCAGTGTCGCCGCCATGCACCTGGTAATCGGTGATGATACCAGTCTTCTCTTCTTTTTCCAGCGCCACAGGGTGCTCCTTACTAATCGCGAACAGGCTTGGCGCAGCCCGTCGTTCAGTTGTAAGCCGGGCAGTATTATAGCATAGTTTGGCGCGAATTGCACATCTTTGCTATGGCGGCTAGAATCCAACCTTTACGATCGTCCGGCCGGTGCGATCCTGGAAGAAGCCGACGCCATCCTGGATCAGGCCAACATAGAAGCTCATTTTGGTTTCGGGCTGCTGCACGCGAATGCGCCCGATCACCTCCGCCTCTTCGCCGGGCAACAGCACGTCTTCCTGGTTGGGGATCTTCCACTGCTCGGGCGGGCGTGGCGTGATCGCCCAGCGGTAGGGGTAGCGCTTGGCCGCGCCGCCGCTGTTCGCATCCCAGTCGACGCCGACACGCCAGAAGCCGCCGGGCTTGGCGACATATTTGCCGCCCGCCACCGACGAGAATACGTCGTCGGTGCTGTACTCGTAGCCCGAGGGCGGGCCGTAGGTGCGGATCGGCACGTCGCCGGTGTTCTTCACGCGCATGGTCACGGTGATGACGTCGCCCTTCATGATCGCGTCGGGCGCGATGTTGGTGAAGCTGAGCTTGATCTCGGGCTGGCCGCCGCCGGCAATTGCGATCTTGCCCTGGCGCTCGACAAGGTTGCCGAAGAGATCCTGGGCGCGTATGGTATACGTGTACACGCCGTCGGGCAGCAGCGCGTTGTCGACGGTCTTGCCGTTCCATACCTGGCGCTGCGGCGTAGGCCCTTCTTTGTCGGCGGCAACAAATGGGTAGACGCTTTTGCCGTCGGGCGCGGTGAAGGTGATGTCGACAGTGGCCGACACCGGCAGCTGGTAGGTGATCTCGGCGATGTCGTCGATGCCGTCGGCATTCGGCGAGATCGTCTCGGGGAAGACTACCAGATCCTCGATCAGCGGTGGCTTGGCGTCGACGCCACCGATCGTGAGTGTGCCGTGCGCCTCGGCGTGCTCGCCGTCGTCGGCTTGGGCCTGCACGGTGTAGGTGTAGCTGCCGCTGGGCAGCGCTTTGCGCTTCAGCACCGGGTCGCCCGTGGGCGCGGTGCCGTCGAAAAACAGCGTGTAGGCGTCGGCCGAGGCCAGGCGCGGCTCGCTATCGCGCAGCGTGTAGCGCGTGCCAGCGGCATCTTGCAAGTATACCGATACGCGGGCCGGCTTGCCGATCGTGTAGCTGATCTGTACGTTCTCGCCATTGCCGGTTGGCCGCAGCTCGAGCGTGGCCGGGCCAACGTTCGAGAGCAGCGTGGTGCTGCCGCAGCTCGCCAGCAGGGAAGCGAGCAAGGCAAGGCAGGCCAGGGTTCGCAATAGTCGCATGGCTTTCACATTGTTTGAATTAAGAGCACGAGGCGCGATCGATCTGCCAGGCTCCCGCTCGCCCGCGCTTCCGGGCTCACCTGGCGATCGGCTCGCCGGCAGCGGGGTCGGCGGCCGGCTCGCGCTCGTCGCCGTAGCGCCGGCTGAAGAGCGCCAGCGCCACCGCGCCGAGTGTGACGCCAAACCAGAGCGTGCAGAAGCGTATGATGATCGTCGCGGTGGTAGCCGGGCCGGCCGGCAGCGGGATGAGCCGCTCGAGCATCAGCGTGCTCGATCCTTCGGAGACGCCCAGCCCGCCAGGCAGAAACGACACCAGGCCGAACAGCGTCGAGGCTGCGAATACGAAGGTGGCCTGTTGGAGCAGCAGAAACGAGGCCGGCACGCCCAGCCCGCGCAGCACATAGTACATGGCCACGCACTCGCCAAACCACGACACCAGGCTGATCAGCGTGGAGATGAGCAGAATGCGCCACGACAGCAGCTCGCGCATGCTCAGGTAGGCCGTAAGCAGCCGCGGCGCCACGCGCGCGCCCAGCGGGAGCTTGCGCACCAGCGCCAGCACGCGATCCACGAGCGCGCGCGATTGGGCTATGAGCAGACCGACCACGGTCAGCGCCAGCAGCAGGTAGAACAGCGGCCGAGCCGGAGCGTAGAGCGTCAGCCCGAAGCCCATCAGCAGCAGCATGGCCAGCCCGTCGGTCACGCGCTCGGCCAGCACAATCGGCGCCGAGGCGCTGATCGGCGTGCCGTTCAGGCGCTTGAGCAGGTACGACTTCAGCACCTCGCCGACCTTGCCAGGCGTTACGGCCATGACCATGCCGCTCGTGAACAGCAGCGCACTGTCGCCGTAGCTCACGCCCTGGCCCATGCCCATGCGCCGCAGATAGAAATCCCACTTCAGCCAGCGCAGCAGGTAGTTCAGCGCGGTGAAGCCCAGGATCGCCGGCAGGGTGGCCCAGGAGAAGCTGCCGAAGCTCTGGCCGACCTGGCCAATGTCGCTGGCCAGGCCCAGCACCACCACGACGCCAAGGCCCAGCAGTGCGGAAAGAATTATTTTGCCGCGAAGTTGTGCGAGCACACTGTACCAGTCTGAGTGTTAAGAGGCTGTTTGAAACATGTGGCTGCGGCCCGCCAGAAAAGGGATGCGCGAGGGGCACAGCCCTCGCACTCCCGCTTTTCAAACCGGCTCTCAGTTTTGCGCTTCGAGCTCAGAACCCACACACTACTGGTGCTGCACCAATTCGATCAGCACGCCCTGGCAGCTTTTCGGGTGCAGAAAGGCCACCAGCGTATTGTGCAGGCCCGGCCGCGGCGTCTCGTCGATCAGCTGCACGCCGCGCGCTTTCACCTCGGCCAGCGCCGCGACGATGTCGTCGACGCGGTAGGCCACGTGGTGCATGCCCGGCCCGCGCTCGCGCAGGTACTTGGCAAACGCGGCATCTTCGGAAGTTGGCGCGATCAGCTCGAGCAGCATCCCGCCGACGCGCGTGGCCGCCACGGCCATATATCGCTCGGGCATGGCGATGCGCTCCCACTCCG
>NZ_JAXLWP010000024.1:0-131803 GCF_046328425.1 Kouleothrix sp. | reverse complement strand
CGATTCTGTTCAGCGCACCCCCACCGGCGCTCGATTATGTTCAGCGCACCCCTCCTGCGCCTCGGGGCGGTGTTCCTCTGCATTGGTCGAGCCATATACTAGCGGTGGCGATATGCTGTTTCAAACCCCTGCGCGAGAGCTTCGGGTAATTCTTTCGCATCGTTGCGCAACCGCCCAGGTGTGGCATGATATGGGTGTCGAATCCTATCTTGCTTCCACCAAGGCGGTTGACATGCTCAGTATACCACCTGTCCTGCGTGGCCGCACGCCCGATCTGCCGGATGTCCCGCCGCTGGTGCTGTCTCTGCTTGGCAGCTTCCTGGAGCCCATCCTGGCTTGGCTCTCCACCCTGGTCTATCGCCCGCTGCTCCTGCGTTGTGCCGACCATCCCCTCGTGCTGCTGGCCCAGTGGTACGACCCTTCCGCTGTTGTGGCCGCCTGCGCAGCCTTCCATCATCCCCCCAGCGCGCCAGGCCGCCCGCCCACCTTTTCCATTGACCAGTTCGTCCGCGCCGAGATCGTCCGCGCCTGGGCCGATACCTGCTCCGACCCGGTCTTGGAGGAGTTGCTCACCACCAACCTGCTGGTGCGCTGGTTCGTCGGCCTGCCCCTGACCCAGCCCGGCCCCGACCACAGCACCCTGGCCGACTTCCACGCCTCTATGCAGGCCCACGCTCCCGACGCCTTCTTCCGCGACGTGCTCACCTTCCTGGAATGCGTCGACCCCGAGCCGCCAGAGACCACTCCCCAGATCGTCGACACCTTCGCCATGGAAAGCCCGGTCGCCCCCAGTGTCAGCCCGGCTCACCTGCTCAACCACCTCAGCCTGCGCCTGGCCCGCTGCTGGATCGCCCACGCGCCCGCCGCCCTCCAATCCGCCCTGCCCCCGCTCGACCTCAGCGTGCTCGCCCACCCCGGCCACCCGCGCACCGCCCTCGCCCGCCACCAGCGGCTCCAAGCCGCCGTCACCGTTGCCGGCTGGCTCACCGAGCGGCTCACGCCCCACCTGCCGGCCCTCGACCCGCCGGTGCGCGGCGTGGTGGAGGGCTCCCTGAACGCCTTGGCGAAGGTCATCACCGACGAACTCAGCATCGACGCGACTGGCTACGCGACCGAACGGCCGGTCAAGGAGCGTGGCGAGCGGCGCCTAGCCAGCGCCATCGACATGGACGCCACCTTCCGCAAGCACGACGACCAGCCCGCCGTGCTCGGCAGCAACGTCGTCATCAGCACCACCGCCACGCGCATCCGCGGTGCGGTCGCCCTCACTGGCTGCACGCCCGACAGCGACGGCCCGGCCGCCATCCTGGCCCAGCAGCAGCAGGCCGGCGACCCGCTCCCACCGCTCTATCTCATGGATGCCGCCGGCGGCTGGGGCAAGACCCGCGCGCAGATCGATGTAGTGAGCGACGGGCAGACCCGCATGGTCGCGCCGCTCCCCCAAGGCGGCGGCAGCGCCCCGAACCGCTTCACGGTGGCCGACTTTGTGGTCGACCCCGAACGCACGCGCTGCACGTGTCCCAACGGCGTGGTGACCACCACGGCCTACCGCCACGGCGCGGGCGACGGGGTCAGCTTCCGCTTTCTGGCGTCCCAATGCCGCGCGTGCCCGCTCTGGCCGCGCTGTCGCGACGTGGAGGCCAAGCCGACGGGACACCGCAGCGTGTTCATTTCGGACTATCACGTGTATCTGCGGGCAGCCCTGAGCTTCAACCAGACGCCGGAAGGCCGGGCGCTGCTGCACGAGCGCTGGCGGGTCGAGCCAGTCATCGCGTGGCTGGTGCGGTACCAGGGCTGCCGGCGGGCGCGGCGGCTCGGGACACAGGCAGCGCAATGTCAGCTGTACCAGGCGTGTGCGATGCGCAACCTGCTGCTGTGGCTCTCGCGGGTGCGGCGGGGGCTGGCCAAACGACCAGTGCCGTGATGGGGCAGCGACTGCCAGCGCGAGGGATGGCCCAGCGTGCTGGGGCGGTCGCGGCGTGGGCAGCACGCGGCGGAAGGCACCCGACCGACGTGCAATCCAGCCCCCACCCACGCCGACGGAGGGACATCCCAGCGGCTGCGCATCGGGTCGCCGTGGGCGCGCACCGCCCCAGGCACGTCAGCAGCCCCGCAGCACGCGAATCGTGACCAGACGCCCCCAATTACCCGAAGCTCTCCTGCGCCTCGGGGCGGTGTTCCTCTGTTGACCAACTGGTCGCGGATCGATCCGGATCACAAGGTTTCAAACCCCTGCGCCTCGGGGCGGTGTTCCTCTGACCCTCGTGGTCAAATGGGGGGCGTGGCCGTGGCAGTGTTTCAAACCCCTGCGCCTCGGGGCGGTGTTCCTCTGAAGGTTAACCGTAGGAATGGGAGATTAGGTTCCGGTCTTGTTTCAAACCCCTGCGCCTCGGGGCGGTGTTCCTCTGCGGCAGTCAACTGCCTGTTCGCCGTTGGCGATTTGAAGTTTCAAACCCCTGCGCCTCGGGGCGGTGTTCCTCTGGGTGCCAATGTCAGCGAGGACGGGCGGTGGACAACCTGGTTTCAAACCCCTGCGCCTCGGGGCGGTGTTCTACTGCTTCTGACGCACTTCACCAGCGATGGCTGGGCCTATGTTTCAAACCCCTGCGCCTCGGGGCGGTGTTCCTCTGGCAGTGGTGCTCAGCATGATTCCCGGACTCGCCGTTTCAAACCCCTGCGCCTCGGGGCGGTGTTCCTCTGAAAACGCGCGAAGGCGCGAGAGGAGCTAGACCATGATGTTTCAAACCCCTGCGCCTCGGGGCGGTGTTCCTCTGTATATCCGGACCGCCCTCGCCGACAGCGGAGTTGCGTTTCAAACCCCTGCGCCTCGGGGCGGTGTTCCTCTGGCTGTGCAAGGCGCCAAACCTGCGCCTGACCAAACTGTTTCAAACCCCTGCGCCTCGGGGCGGTGTTCCTCTGGCGAGCTCTTTTACGCGGGATGCCTGCTCGTGGCTCTGTTTCAAACCCCTGCGCCTCGGGGCGGTGTTCCTCTGCTACTTTTACGTCAGTTGACTGTGCATACTGGAGTGCCTGTTTCAAACCCCTGCGCCTCGGGGCGGTGTTCCTCTGGGCAACATGTATGTACTATATGCGGTCGAAGATGGAAGTTTCAAACCCCTGCGCCTCGGGGCGGTGTTCCTCTGCCGGCACGGAAAGCAGCCCACCCCCGACGGTGGCCATGTTTCAAACCCCTGCGCCTCGGGGCGGTGTTCCTCTGCTTAAAAAGAAAGGGATACGTGAGATGTCTACTACGAGTTTCAAACCCCTGCGCCTGAGGGGCGCGCTGAACATAAGATTGCAGTCGCTCGCCGACGCTCGTTCTCGAATTGACGTCGCCCGAGCTCCTGAACCGACGCCAGCTCCACAATCGGCGTCGCTTCGCTGGCACAGTCCCACAATCGCCGTCGCTTGCCTCCGTTGCGGCGACGCCGGATCTTCATCCGGCGTCGCCGTGTCCTCACACCGGTGGTAGGATGACTGTGCTACCAACCCACCCACCACCTGTGGGAGACCTTGCCATGCTACTCGATTTTCGCGCTCCGTTCAACTGGCTCCGCGCCGCCCTCCGGCCCCAGCCAGCCGTCTCGTCCTCTGCGCCCCGCGACCTCGCCTGTCCGCTGCTCCATCCCCACGCCCCGCTGCCCGCCTGGGTTGAGACCGACCCGCTCGTCCAGAAGTATCGCGCCCTGCTCGGCGACCTCCCCTGGGCCGACTTCCCCGAGCGCTCGCGCCTCCGCCCCTGGCCCGGCAAACCGCCCCTCCCCCGCGCCCCCTTCGTCGCCGCCTATCTCGTCAAGCTCCACGAGGGCACGCGCTTCATGTCCGACCTGCGCGCCTTCCTCGTCGAGCATCCCGCCCTGGTCTACTGGCTCGGCTTCGTGCGCGTGCCCGATCCGGCTGCGCCCCACGGCTTCGACGTGGCCCAAACCGTCCCCAAGCGCCGCCACTTTTCCACTGTCCTGCGCACGCTGCCCAATGATGCGCTCCAGTTCCTGCTCTCCGCCACGGTCGAGCTGCTGCGCGCCACGCTTCCCGCCGACCAGCAGGCCAGCTTTGGCGACATCATCGCCGGCGACACCCAGGCGCTCCTCGCCTGGGTGCGCGAGAACAACCCCAAGCAGTGCATCAAGGAAGGTCGCCTCGACAAGAACCGCCAGCCCAACGCCGACCCCGACTGCAAACTGGGCGTCAAATCGCGCCCCAATCGCGCGCCCGCCGATGCCGACGGCGATGACCATCCGGCTCCGACCACCGACGCCAAGCCGGCCAGTCGCCTGCACGTCGGCGTCGACATCTTCTGGGGCTACGCCGCCGGGATTGTGGTCACCCGCCTCCCCGACCATACCGAGGTCGTGCTGGCCGAGCGCACCCGCCCATTCAACGAGTGACCCGTCCTTCTTCCACCCGCTCATCAGCCCAGGTCGAACAGCGTCTGGGTCGCCGGCCACCGCTGGCGCCTGGATGGCCTTCGACGCCTTCGTCTACGGTACTACCAGGCCAGCGGCTTCGCGCTTCAATGCCGTTCGTCCCGCCGAGGGCGAACAGCAGTTCGCGCCCGAGCAGGCGCCAGCGCAGCAGCCGGTCACCTGGTGTTGCGGCTGCGGCAATATCTCGACCACGCCAGCGGCCAGTTCCATCAGCGCGAGAAGTGCCGGCTACCGCCGCTGCAATGACCGACCAGCACTGGCCATCGCCAGTCAACTTGTGCCGCCCAGCAGGCAATGCACGATGCGGCACGAACTGGCGCGCATCGGCGCGCGTTCATCACGCTGTTGCAGGGCGGCCTTCGCCATGCCACGCGCTCACGGTGATCGACGGATCGCAGCTCGAATGGACGGGCCTCGACCATCACCACATCGAAGGCTTCGGCGCGGCGACGCATGTAGCCGCAACCGCTGACGTAGCCATGTTGATCATCTGCAGGCGGCCTTCGTTGCATCCGCTGCTCCGCTGGGAGGCGGCAGGCGACTGACCAGGATACCTGCCTTGGCCTTGAACAGGCAGGCGGCCGGTGAAGTTCATCGGTGGATGAGGCCAGCACGGCCGCCAGGTCCAGGCGCGGCGCAGGGATTTGGCCCGAGGCAGGGCGTAGCCTGCGCCGATGGCGCGCGACGGATCCTCGATCGGCTGTACGAAGCCGACGCTCGAGCGCGCACCCGGCTGCGCCCTCGCCGCGCACCGTCGTGTCCACGAAGGCTGAGGATGGCGGTCGTTCATGCCGACAGGCGACGCCGCGCGCCGCCGGCTGCGCGCTTGCCCCGGTGGTGAAGCCGCCCCCTTGTCGTTGTTCGGCACCCCCGCAGGCGCTCGTTCCGCTGTTCAGCGCACCTCCTGCGCCTCGGGCCGGTGTTCCTCGCTGGTGGCCATCATCTTCCTGCGTGGGTTGCTGGTTTCGACGCTGCCTCGGGCCGGTGTTCCTCTGTCCTGCCGCAGCATTGGCCTTGCCTTGTTCGTGATTTCGACCCCTGTGCGGTACTCGGTGATGTTCCTCCTTCTCGCGGTGCCGGGCCAAGCCATCGGCCACCTCGTTCGACCTGCGCCTCGGACGATCTTCCTCGTCTGGGGCCTATGTGAGAGAAACTGGGAGGTTTCTTCGGCCTGCGCCCTCGGGGCCGTGTTCCTCTATCGGCTCGAAAACCGGCCCTGCCGGGTGGGTTTCGGCCTTCACCTCGGGTGGTGTTCCTCTACAGCAGGATCATGGCGAAGACGAGCGAGGCGTTTCAGCCCTGCCCTCGGGCGGTGTTCCTCCTTGAAGTCCACTGTTTCGTGCTGTCGCCGTGATAACAAACCTACGCCTCAGGGCGGTATTCTCTGCTGCGGTGTGCAATCGTCGTTTCAGCCGACTGCTGCTCGACCTGCTCGGGGCGTGTTCCTCTGACGGTCGCATCTGGCTGTGCAAGGCACTCATGGATCTTGTGTTTCGGCCTGCCTGGGGCGGTGTTCTCTTTGGATCGGGCCGCCGCCGATCGAGTTGACAGTTGGTTTCAAACCTGCTTTCAGGGCGAGTGTTCCTCTGAGTTCATATCTGCGTCCTCGATGAGCAGTTTCAGCCCTGCCTCAGGGCAGGTATTCCTCTGAGACTGTGATGGCAACTGAACTGAAAGGTATATGTTTCAACCCCTGCTGCCTCCGGGGCAGTGTTTCCTCATGTCAGTCTGGATGTCACCAACCTCTTGGGCCATTGTCAGGTTTCAAACCTGCCTCAGGGCAGTATTCCTCTCATCTCAGCTCCAATGTGGCACCCTCCCAGACTGTGGCCTGAGCCCCTGCCTCAGGACGTGTTCCTCTGTGTTTGGGACAGCTTTCTCTCTTCCTGACTGTTTCAAACCTGCCTCAGGACGATGTTCACCTCCGTGTGACAACTTCCCAGTGGCAATCTGACTCTGTAGTTTCAAACTGCATGGGATGATATTCCTCAGAACAACGCAGATATCAGTTAAATACGATACTAGTTTCAACTACTTTCTGAGGTGATGTTTCTCGGATGCGCCTCAATTCAACTCATCAACATATGTTTCAATACCACCTCAGAGGCATTCTCTTTGTGGAATTTGGCACGTTGTGTCTAGCGGTTTCAGGCCTATGGGAACGTCTTCCTCTAGTCTCGAACTGGCAACTCCTTGTGATGTGTGTGCCCTCAGAGCAGTGTTCCTCAAGCATTCAAACAGAACCCAGCAATGATGCCATCCGAAGTTGTTTCAACTAACAGACAGTGTTCTCTGTGATGCATTCAGACAGCACTCTGAATAAAGTTTGAAGCCTTTCCGGAAGTGTTTCTGGAGGGCTTGGAGGCCTTGGAAACGGGAAGCGGGATTTAAACCTAACACTAGACAGTATTCTCAGAAGCAGAAAGTCATCTTTGTGTGTGTTCAACATTCAAACACACTAGACGGTATTTCTCTGAGCTTTGAAGCATATTTCTCCGGCATTTCATGTGTTCGTTTGCACTAGACACGATGTTATCTCAGCTCCATGAGGACTTCCTCCCAAACGGAGAGCGTTTCAAACCTGCTTTTCTCAAGGCAGAGTATTCCTCTGCTAGTTGTTCTCAGGCCTCATCTTCGTTTCATCTTCCCCTAGACAGTGTTTATCTGCAGAGAAAGTTAAACTCACAGAATAAACAAAGAAGTTTCAACCCTGCTTTCAAACAGTGTTTCTGACTTCTGAGATATACTGATACATGGATTGCCTTTGTTTCATTCTCAGGCAGTGTTCTCAGCAGCACAGTGAGTAGAAGGCCATGCTGAGAGCAGTTTCAATGCAAAAAAAAAACCTCGGGGCGGTGTTCCTCTATGAAAAGATCGCGGATGGATCTGCCGGGGCAGTTTTCAACCCTGCCCTCGGGCCGATGACCTCACTGGCACCAGCTAGCTCCGCCGCACGGGCGCGTGTTCGAACCCTGTGCGCCTCGGGCCGTGTTCCCTCTGGTTGGTCAGCTCAACTGCTGTATTTTCCTCGTCGATGGCTGTGTTCTTCCTCGGGCGGTGTTCTGGGCGATGCCGGCACGGCCTCGACGGCAACAAACTCGAGTTTCGACCCCTGCTCAGGGCAGTGTTCCTCTATCGAGTGGACGGACGCATTTGTTCCGGAGCTGTTCCAGCCTGCTCGGGGCGGTGTTCCGCTCCCTGGAGGGCGCGAGCCCCGCTAACACAAACACAAAGCCAAGTTTCAAACCCCTGCGCCTCGGGGCGGTGTTCCTCTGGGGTTTCTCGGATCCACTGCGGCAGGTCCGTATATTGTTTCAAACCCCTGCGCCTCGGGGCGGTGTTCCTCTGGCGGTTCTGTTCGATACACAGTGAAGCTGGCGGGTGTTTCAAACCCCTGCGCCTCGGGGCGGTGTTCCTCTGTGGATGATAAATGGAGTAAAAACAGCGTTAACTGTTCTTGTTTCAAACCCCTGCGCCTCGGGGCGGTGTTCCTCTGCTCTTGTAAGTATATTGGGCCCACGATTCATTAACAGGTTTCAAACCCCTGCGCCTCGGGGCGGTGTTCCTCTGGATATGAGGAAGAGAGGCTTTGAAAGGAGGTGTAACGTTTCAAACCCCTGCGCCTCGGGGCGGTGTTCCTCTCTGGCTTAGAGGATTGCCTGCCGCTTATATGCCACTGGAGGTCGTTTCAAACCCCTGCGCCTCGGGGCGGTGTTCCTCTGAAATATCGTATGGTCAGAAGTTGATAGTGGAAGGACGTTTCAAACCCCTGCGCCTCGGGGCGGTGTTCCTCTGGATCGGTATAGCCGTTGGCACTATTGTCGAGCTGGCGAGTTTCAAACCCCTGCGCCTCGGGGCGGTGTTCCTCTGGAACCCACCCGCAGCCACGCCGAAGCCGGCCCCGACGTTTCAAACCCCTGCGCCTCGGGGCGGTGTTCCTCTGAACCCAAACAGTAAGCTGGAAAGGGGGTGATAGAATTGGTTTCAAACCCCTGCGCCTCGGGGCGGTGTTCCTCTGGCGAAACCTCGGTCACGGTCTCGGTCACGGCGACCTGTTTCAAACCCCTGCGCCTCGGGGCGGTGTTCCTCTGATATAAGCTGCCATATGAATGGATGCCCTGGTGTAAGTTTCAAACCCCTGCGCCTCGGGGCGGTGTTCCTCTGTTGGGTAGCTGAACATGTGTCTGGTTGTATTAGTAAGTTTCAAACCCCTGCGCCTCGGGGCGGTGTTCCTCTGGTACGACAACGCACCCGTCTGGGTGCGTGGCGACATGTTTCAAACCCCTGCGCCTCGGGGCGGTGTTCCTCTGACCGAGATTAGGCTCGTTATGTTCACGCCGTAATGACGTTTAAAACCCCTGCGCCTCGGGGCGGTGTTCCTCTGCCCAGATCTTGGCGGCGATGGACGCCGGCGCTGCTGGTTTCAAACCCCTGCGCCTCGGGGCGGTGTTCCTCTGTCAGACTCGCGACGAAGTCATGACGACAGTATCTAAGTTTCAAACCCCTGCGCCTCAGGGGCGGTGTTCCTCTGAAGCTCGGCTCGGGTGCCGTACAGTCGATAGCGCCAAAGTTTCGACCCTGCGCCTCGGGGCGGTGTTCCTCTGGGCTTCGGCGGCATCGATCCGCGTATTGATGAATGTTTCAAACCCCTGCGCCTCGGGGCGGTGTTCCTCTGGTTGTGTGGTTTTATTCGCTCTGCGAATAAATGTTTGTTTCAAACCCCTGCGCCTCGGGGCGGTGTTCCTCTGCCGCTGCCCAGCGCGACCGCTACCACGGCTCCAACCGTGTTTCAAACCCCTGCGCCTCGGGGCGGTGTTCCTCTGATGCCCATGCTACCGGCAATCGGAGCGGCACAGGTGAGTTTCAAACCCCTGCGCCTCGGGGCGGTGTTCCTCTGGACTAACCGACAGTTGATTGACTATGTCAACAGCCGTTTCAAACCCCTGCGCCTCGGGGCGGTGTTCCTCTGTTACCGGCACGTTGCCTGGGACATCTCCATTTTTTGTTTCAAACCCCTGCGCCTCAGGGGCGGTGTTCTCTGAACTGGCGCATCGTGCGCACGGCACACGACAACGCCGTGATGTTTCAAACCCCTGCGCCTCGGGGCGGTGTTCCTCTGGGGGGCGA
This sequence comes from Kouleothrix sp., assembly GCF_046328425.1. Lineage (NCBI taxonomy): Bacteria > Bacillati > Chloroflexota > Chloroflexia > Chloroflexales > Roseiflexaceae > Kouleothrix > Kouleothrix sp. Next base: position 122,249 of record NZ_JAXLWP010000024.1, on the reverse strand, counting down.
TGTCATATTGTTCAACTGTGAGGCAACAGCGTTTCAAACCCCTGCGCCTGGGGCGGTGTTCCTCTGGTCAGCTATGACCTACGCGATACCTTTGACTGGCCGAGTTTCAAACCCCTGCGCCTGAGGGGCGGTGTTCCTCTGTTCCTGGGCCAGGGGTGTCGTCCGGCCAGTTGTCGGTGTTCAAACCCCTGCGCCTCGGGGCGGTGTTCCTCTGCATACCATCAAGGAGAGACTGTCGTGGCAACACCAGATGTTTCAAACCCCTGCGCCTCGGGGCGGTGTTCCTCTGTTGCATTCCTGGGCCGGAGCGGAGGAGAACCTTCGCCGGAGTGTTTCAGCTTCCGCCTCAGGGCGGTGTTCCTCTGTCAATTGCCAGGACAACAGCTACGACATGGTGGTCGAGGTTTCAAACGCCCCTGCGCCTCGGGGCGGTGTTCCTCTGTTTGGGGGACCGGTGCAAGTCTCAATGGTGTTCTGGTTTCAAACCCCTGCGCCTCGGGGCGGTGTTCCTCTGGTATAAGGAAGGAGGTAGCGCATGACGACACGAGCGAGGTTTCAAACCCTGCGCCTCAAGGGCGGTGTTCCTCTGTGGAGCTTCCGGGCCAAGCCCAAGGTTAACCCAAGCAGGTTTCGGCCTACCTCGGGGCGGTGTTCCTCTGGCTAATACAATAGGTGAACGGAGGGAGCAATGTCTCCATGTTTCAAACCCCTGCGCCTCGGGCGGTGTTCCTCTGAGCGAACAGGCGTCCTCCGAAGAGCCGGGAGAGCAGGTTCAAACCCCTGCATGCCTCGGGGCGGTGTTCCTCTGGGCGGCGATGTTCGCGACCAAGACGACCTGACCTGCGGTTTCCGACCCTGCGCCTCGAGGGCGGTGTTCCTCTGCTTGGGTGGCTAACCACTTCCTGCTGCGGGTCCCGCGGAGTTTTTGACCTGCGCCTCGGGCGGTGTTCCTCTGACGCGCTGGAATACGCCGCCTGGGCGACCAGCAAGGAATCGTTTCAAACCCCTGCGCCTCGGGCAGTGTTCCTCTGACCCCCTGTTGGGCGAGAGCCAGGCGTTGTGCACTGGGCTCGTTTCGCTCCCTGCGCCTCGGGGCGGTGTTCCTCTGCTTGGTTTCAGGGGGTCTGGGTAAGCAGGCCCCACAAAGTTTCAAACCCCTGCGCCTCGGGGCGGTGTTCCTCTGAGCCTCGCACCACCGGCAGTGCCTGCGCGCGCGTTCCGATGCCCTCCCGCGCCACCACCACTGCCCACCGTGCCTGCGCCCGGTTGCGCGTCTGGCCATCCCTCGCTATCATGTCCCCACTTCCTCCAGTCTAGCAGGTCACTCGTCGGAGGTCAACCATAGATCTTTGGGTGCGTATGCTCGCCGACCTTCCCGCCCTCGCCCGGCGCCAGATCGCCCGCGCTCAGCGTATCCTCGCTGCCGCGCGCCTGCCCGCCTGCCACCCGCCTCGCCCGCCTCCGCTTCGCCCTCTGCCACGCCGCCACCGTCCGCGCCGTCTATGCCGCCCTCCCCGATGCCCAGGCTGCCCTCCAGTTCCTCCGCGCCTGCCGTGGCGGCATCCGCCCCGACGCCCTCGCCGCCCGCTTCGGCCCCTTCCGCTCCTGGCCGCTCCTCGCCCGCCGACCTCGCTCCCCGCTCGATCAGCGAGCAGCTCCTGCTCCTCGGCTGGCTGCTCCCCCGCCCCGCCACCCCCGCCATCCGCCCACTTCCTCGTCCCCCCCGAAGTCCGCCGCCGCTGGCTGCCGCAGCCGCTCGACCCGCCCGCCGCCCCGCCGCCCGCGCCCGACCCCGCCGCGCCGCTGCCGCTGGCCCTCCGCGCCGCTACCACCCTGCTGCTCGCCTGCGCCGAGCGCCCTGCCCGCTCACCCGCCGTGGCGCGCTCCCCCGCGCGCCACCCTCCGCGCCCTCGCCCCGCGCCTCGCCCCCGCCTCCCCCGCCGATGCCCCTGCGCCGTCCTCGCCTGGCTGTTCCCGCTCCTCGCCGCCCACCAGCTCCTCGATATCCACGCCGGCCGCGCCACCTGTCACTCGCCGGCCAGCGCGTGCTTGCCGCCGCCCCCGCCCGCCAGCTCGCCACCCTCCGCGCCGCCTGGAAGCCGCGCCCGAGCCCGGCGCCCGGCTCCCGGCGCCTGCGCGTCGACCTGCGCGGCGTCGACTGGCCGCGCCTGCGCCGCCGCCTGCTCGCCTGGGGCGCCGCCTGCCACCTGCCCGCCGACCTGCCGCCCCGGGCGCGCTGCGCCGCATTGGCGCGCGCCTTTGGCCCGCTCGCCGATGCCCACACCCACGCCCGCTTTCGTCCCGTCACGCGCGCGCCCCCTGGCAGCGCCGCGCGCCCGCCGCCGTCTTCGACGCCGCCTGGCGCGGGCGCTCGCCTGGCTGGGTGCCTGTGGCCGGGCCGCGCCGCCCGCGCTGCCCGAGCCGGCTCCCGACCCCGCGCCGACCGCGCGCCCGCCGCTGGCCCGACCTGCTCGAACCGCTGGCGATTGCCCAGCCCTTCCGCATGCGCGATGCGCTGCGCGTGCGCGGCCGGCCGGGCCAGCGCCGCCTGGCCCGCCGCTGGGATACCTCGCCGCCCGCCGACCTGTCGCCGCTGCGCCCACCGCCGCCGAGCGCCCCGCGCCACGCTGGGCGTATGGCGCGGCAGGGGTGAGTACCCAGGTGCCGCACGCGGCCGACCACGCGGCGACGCTGCGGCTGCTGCCGTATGCGCTGGGAGGCGAGCGACGCGACACACACGTGCTACCGCGTGACGGCGGCCACGCGCTGGCGCGCGCGCGTGGGCAGGGCGGGGCGCGCACGACTGCTGGGCGCTGCTGGCGACCCACGCCGGGCCGCCGCCGGCTGGGTGGGCGCGGCGCTGCCGCGCCAGCCGGCGGCGCCGGCGCGGCTGGTGGAGACGACGGTGCTGCAGGTGGACGACGCGCGGGTGCTGGAGCGCGCGGCGCAAGGGGCGGTGTGCGGCGCTACCTGGGGCAGCGGGTGGCGCCGGGGCTGGCGCTGGTGCGGCACCGGAGCAGGTGGCGCCGCTGCGGCGCGCGCTGGAGCGGCAGGGGGTGGCGTGCACGTGGGCAGGCGCGCCGCCGACGGCGCAGGCCGGGAGCGAGGACGGCGCGCTGAGCCCTGGCGAGCGGGCGGCGCTGGCGCTGGCGTGGGCGTACTACCGGCGCGCACGCGCCGGCCGGCGCGCCGCTGCTGGCGGACGACGGGCTGGAGGCGCGGTTGCGGGTGGGGCTGTCGGCGGCGCTGTTGGCGGCGCTCGACGCGGGGCTGGCGGGGCTGCGCGCGCCGCCGGAGGCAGCCAGAGCCGGGGAGGCAGATGGCGGAGGCGCAAGTGCGAGCGGTGTGCTGGAGCGGGCGCTGGAGCAGCAGGCGCTGGTGGCGCTGTACTACGACACCGGCAGGGTGGGGGCGTGGAGCCGGCGCACGGTGCGGCCATTGGCGCTGGAGCCGCGCGCGGAGGGAGTAGTACCTGCGGGCGTACTGCTGCGCGCGCCAGGCCAAAGCGCACCTTCCGCCTCGACGCATTGGGGCGATCGAGGAGCAGCGCGCCGTGGCGTGATCACGCCCCGCTGAGTCAGCACGTTAGCGCGCGTGGCCGCACCGCGCAATGAAATGGCTGCGGCACGGTCTGTGCTACGCGCACACTATCCTTTCCTTGGTCTGGGTCAAACGCCGGCGCATCTTGATCGGCAGGTGGCAGGCTGCGTCGGGCGCGAAGCAGATCGTACACGCGCCGATCGAACATCAGCGGCGACGACCGGCCGATGGCTACGCGCGCCAGCGTGACCCGCGCAGCAATGGAGGCGCCATGACAGAATTTGCGTATGAGGCCGGGCGGTGGGAGCCACCCATCGCCGCCGACGAGGCGACTACCCTGCTGGGCTTTCTGGAGCGCCAGCGCGCGACGTTCGCCTGGAAGAGCGGCGACCTGGACGCGGCCGGCCTGCGCGCGACGCTCGGCCCGTCGTCGATGACCCTGGGCGGGATGCTCAAGCACCTCGCTCGCTTCGAGGACGATATGTCTACGGAGTGGCTGCACGGGCACAGCCAACTCCCACCCTGGAACGCCGTGGACTGGGGCGCCGATCCCGCGTGGGACTGGCGCAGCGCCGCCGATGATTCCGCCGAGCAGCTCTACACCCGCTGGCGCGACGCCGTGGCCCGCTCTCGTGCGCTGTTCGCTGCGGCAATCGCCGAGGGCGGGCCGGCGCGGCGGCCGGGCGGGCCCGACAGCCCGGCGCCGAGCCTGCGGTACATCCTGCTCAACATGATCGAGGAGTACGCGCGCCACAACGGCCACGCCGACCTGCTCCGCGAATCGATCGACGGGCGTGTCGGCCACGACCCGCCGCGCTGACGGCTGCGCGGCGGAAGTACTCAGTAGTCTGTAAACAATGACTCATCGCACTTCATTGTCATGGGGAGCGCCGCTTCCCTCCCTCTCTGATTCCTCATCGAGGGAGTGAAGCTTCGCTCAACATGACACTGTGTTTCGTTGGTGTCGCCACTACGAGAGAACTCCGTTGACAGAGCGCTCAGCCTTCGGCAGAAGGGTGAGACCAAAAACGCCGCCGCTAGCGCTGCCCGAGCCGGGCGTCGAGCCGGCGCTCGGCGTCGAGCCGCTCAAGCGCGTAGTCGGATGTATCGACAAAGCGCATGGCCTCGGCCAGCGTGGGGTGCGCCGCGCGGATCTGCGCGTAGATCGCCTGGGCGATCCGGCGGTAGGCCGGGTGGCCCTGCGGCGCCGAGCGCAGCTCGGCCAGGTGGTACGCCGCGCGCAGGTTGATCGTGATGCGCCAGCGCACCCGGAAGGCCAGCGGCACCGCGTACTGGCTCGGCTCGGGCAGCTCGGCGGCCAGCGCCGCCGCCACCGCTGCGGCGCCTTCGAGCGCGGCGGCGTACTGCCCGGCCAGCCCGTACTCCTCAAGCTCGGCCGGCGTGACATAGCCGTGGCCCACGCCAAAGCGCTGGCGCTCCTGCGTGAGCACGCGGTGGCGCTGCAGGTCGCGGTAGGCCCCCAGGTCGGCCAGCAGGTCGAAGGTGTACACCGGGCGCTCGAACGCGCGGCCCGGCCGGTGAAAGCGGCTGCCGCGCTCGCCGGCGTAGGCGCGAACCAGCGCCAGCCGCTCGTCGGCGGGCATTGCCGCCGCCAGCGCGCGCAGCTCGGACAGCGGCAGCTCGGCGTGCGGGTACAGGATGTCGGCCACCACCTTGGCCTCGGCGTCGGGGTCGTACTCCACTAACTCAACGTCATGCTCATCGAGCAAAGACGAAGGACCAGCGACCAAAGCGGCAAAATCGGCTCCTTGATCGTTGGTCTTTCGCCGTTCATCCAAAAGCGCAGCGACTCGCTCGCGCGCGCCGCGCAGGTACGCCTGCTGCGCCTGCCCGCGCTCGCTCCTGGCGCGCTTCACGAACGACGGGATCAGCGCGTCGAGCGCCTGCTGCATGGCCACGGCCAGGCTGTTCAGCTCGGCCAGCGGCGCGGCGTACAGCCGCGTCAGCAGGTACTCGAAGGCCCGGCCGTTGCCGAACAGGCCCACGTTGGTAAGCGCGGCCATGGGCAGCAGCCCGCGCAGCAGGTCGCAGGCTTTGGCGCGCGTGGCGCTGTTATAGGCGCGCTCGGAAGTCTGCGCGTCGCGCGGGGTGCGCGCGCGCACTGCGGCGATCGTCGGATCGAGCAGCGCGCTGTAGGTATCGAACAGGCCGTCGAGCGCGCGCTCGTAGGCGGCGGCGTGGCGCGAGTCCATGATCGCGCGCTCGCGCAGGTAGCGGTAGCGCCCGGCCTGCTTGCGGTTGAACACCACATAGCGCGTCGACTTCTCGAGCGGGCTGATGCCGAGCCGCGCGTCTTCGAGCGCCTTGGCCGCTATGTTGCTCACGCCCTCGCAGGCCACGTGCGCGCCGCCCAGCTCGGCCACCGAGTCGTCGCCATAGCCGATCAGCACGCGCTCGTAGAACGCCTCGGCCTGCCGCACCGCCACGAGCTGGTCGGCGCCGCTGGCGGCCGCGCCGCCGACGATCGCGGCGAACCCCGACTCGGGCGCCTGGATGAATTCGTCGAGCAGAATGCGCCGCAGGCTTTTGTCGGTGCGGCTGTAGCGCGAGAACAGCGCGCCCTTCACAACTTCGGGCAGGTTGCGCAGCCCAAAGATCGGCGCGTCGAGGTCGGTGACAAACGGCGCCAGCAGCGCGCGCTCCGCGTCGCTGAAGCTGTCGCCCCACGGGTCGGTTGCCGGTATCGCCATGCTATCGTTGCTCCTGAGGTTGCGCAGGCCCTGATTGCCCTGGCGCAATTCTATCATAGGCCGTGCGAGCGGTGGTAAAATAAAGAGATGTAGCTAGCTGTATAGCGCGTCGCAATCTCTCAAATCGCACGGCTTACGCGGTCGCCTCCCGCCTGGGGGGCATGGCGCTGGCCCGGCCGCCACCGCGTAAGCTCCGTCAATGCAATCGCTACAAGAGGCGCGTTTCATGAGCGACGATCTCCAATCCGAAGCCCAGCTCACCGACGACCTGCGCGACCTGATGTCCGCAACACCCTGGAATATCGCGCTGATCACACACACCGGCACGATCGAGATGGTCAGCGAGCCGCTGCTCAAGCTGCTTGGCGCGAGCCGCGAGCGCCTGCTGGGCCGGCCGTTCACCACGCTGGTGCAGCCCGCCGAGCGCGCGCGCCTGACGGCTGCCATGCGCCAGGCCACGGCGGCGCGCGCCCACCGGCCGCTGCGCACGCACCTCGTCGGCGCCGGCGGCATCCTGATCATGGCCGAGATCGAGCTGTACGTCGCCGCCGAGGGCCGGCCCGCGCTCACTGCGGTGATCTACCCCACCTCGGTGCTGCACCGCCGCGAGCAGATCGTGCTGCAGTTCAACCAGCTCATCCCCCAGCTGCTCGCCGCCGCGTCGCCCGACGAGCTGTACGGCCGCATCCAGAAGACCATGCAGCCGCTAGGGATCGGCATGCTGACGCTGGCGCTCGACCCGGCGGCCGGCACGCTGCGGATCGAGCACCTGAGCGCGCCGCAGCGCGTGCGCGAGCTGCTCAAGCGCGCGGCCCAGCTCGACCTTGCGGCGATCCGCATTCCGGCCGACGCGCCGGTGTTCCGCGAGGTGATCGAGCAGCAGCAAACGCTGTTTCTCGACCAGTTCCGGCCGCTGGTGCAGGCGCTGCTGCCGCCGCACAGCGCCAGGGTGGTGCAAGCGCTGCTGTGGGCCGTCGGCGCGCCAGGCAGCATTGCGGCGCCACTGCTGCTTGGCGCCGAGGTGCGCGGCGTGCTGCTGGTGTGGAGCCACGCGATCCGCTCCGAGCAGGCGCCGTTTATCGAGGCCTTCGCGCACCAGATCGCCGCGCTGCTGGCGCAGCTTGAGTTGCGCCGGCAGATCCAGCGCCAGATGCAGCAGCTGATGTCGCTCGCCGTCACCGCGCAGGCCGTCACCGGCACCGGCCTGCTCGCGGCGGCGCTGCGCACGGTGTGCGAGCAGGCGCACCGGCTGTTCGACGCGAACTATGTCACGATCGCCCGGCCGGTGCCCGGCGCCGAGCTGCTTGAGTGCGTGATGGCGTTTGGCGCCGAGGGCGAGCGCTGGATCGGCGCGCGCGGCTCGTACGATACCAGCATCGCCGGCAATGTCATGCGCAGCGGGCACGGCATCTGCGTGCCCAGCGTTGCGCTCGACCCGCGCGCGCACGCGGCGTTCCGCGATGGCCAGGTGGTGCGCTCGTCGATGGCCCAGCCGCTGCTGCACCAGGGCGCCGTGCTCGGCGTGCTGACGGTCGGCCACCGCACCGAAGGCCAGTTCGGCGCCGACGACCTCGAGCACCTGGGGCGCTACGCCGAGTATGCCGCGATTGCGATCGCCAATGCCGAGCTGCACAGCGCGCTCCTGCAGTCCGAGGCCGAGCAGCGCCGCCAGCGCCGCGAGCTTGCGGCGCTGCTGCAGTTCAACGAGGCGATCAACGCCTCGCTCGATCTCGCCACCGTGCTACACGAGGGGCTGCGCGTGCTCGCCGAGCTGGGGCTGCTCGCGATGGGCGGCGTATACCTCGCCACGCCGCACGGCACGTTCGAGCTGCACGCCTCGCACAATGTTCCGGCCGAGCTTCTCGCCGAGTTCAAGCGTGTCGACATTGCGCAGCTGGCGATTGGCCGCACGCTGCTCGACGCCACCAGCCTGCGAGCCGTCGACGCCGAGACGATCGCCCGGATCAATGCGCTGCACCCGGCGCTCATACCGCTGGGCATTACCAGCATGTGCCTGGCGCCGCTGGTGGCCGATGGCCAGATGCTCGGCGTCTTGATCGTCAACCACAACGACGGCCAGCCGCTCGGCGACGACGAGCAGCGCCTGATCGAGACGGTGGCGCAGCAGCTGGCCCAGGCGATCGCCAAAGCCCAGGTGCACAAGGCGCTGCACACAAGCGCCAGCGCCAACGCCCGGCTCTACCGCGAGGCCGAGGCCACGCGCACCTACCTGAACACGCTGATCCACAACACCCCCGACCTGCTGCTGACCCTCCGCCCCGACTATACGATCCACGTGATCAACCCCGAGCGCCTGGTGTCGTCGCGGCTGGGCGGCGGCGAGATCGAGGGCCAGAACGCAATCGAGATGGCGCCCGCGCATATGCACTCGGCGCTGTATGCGCGCTGGCAGGCGCTGCAGCGCGGCGAGCCTCAGTCGTTTGAGATCGAGGTTGCCGACGTGAACGGCCGCCCGCTGTATGTGCTGCTCTCGGCCGCGCTGATCGCCGACTACGGCGAGGTGTTTGTGATCATCAAGGACGTGACCGACCAGCGCGAGCAGGCGGCCCAGCAGCACCAGATCGAGAAGCTCGCCGCCCTCGGCCGCCTGATCGCCGGCGCGGCCCACGAGCTGAACAACCCGCTGGCGATGATCCTCGGCCTGGCGCAGCTCCAGCTTGGCGACAGCCTGCCCGACGAGCTGCACGACGATTTCGAGAAGATCGAGCGGGCGGCGCTGCGCGCGCGCGCGATCGTCCAGCAGATGCTCAGCTTCGCGCGGCCCCAGCCGCCACAGACCGAGCCGGTGCCGCTTCGCCCCCTGGTGAGCGAGGCGCTCGACCGGCTGGCCGGCGCGCTGCACACCCAGCAGATCGCGGTGCAGGCCGAGCTGGACCCGAACCTGCCGCCGGTGAGCGGCGACCCCAACCAGCTCAGCCAGGTGCTGTTCAATGTGCTCAACAACGCCGTGCAGTCGATGACCGACAGCCCGCCCGAGCAGCGCCGGCTGCGCATCAGCGCCAGCGCCGCCGACCACAAGGTGCTGGTTGCGATCGAAGACAGCGGGCCGGGCATCGAGCCGCACAACCTGCCACGCATCTTCGACCCGTTCTTCACCACCCGCGCGATCGGCAAGGGCACCGGGCTGGGCCTGGCAATCAGCCACGCGATCGTCCAGCAGCACAACGGCCAGATCTGGGTCAACAGCCAGCCGGGCCAGGGCGCCACGTTTTTCATCCAGCTGCCGATCGCGTCAGCGCCCGCCGTGTCTGCGGCCGAGGCCGAGCTGGCGCTCGACACGCTGGCCGGCGCGCGCGTGCTGGTGGTCGAAGACGAAGAGCCGCTGCGCGACGTGGTGGCCGCCGCGCTCAAGCGCCACGGCGCGGTGGTCGACGCCGCCGCCGGAGGCCAGGAAGCGCTCGCGCTAGCCTCGGCCGGCGCGTACGCGCTGATCATCAGCGACCTGCACATGCCTGGCCTCGACGGGCCGGCGCTCTACGCGCAGCTGCGGCCGCACCAGCCCGACCAGCGCTGGCTGATCATCACCGGCGATACCCTCAGCGGGCACAGCCAGCGCTTCCTGCGGCGCACCGGCCTGCCGGTGATCGCCAAGCCGTTCACCACCGACCAGCTGGTGCGCGGGGTGCTCGGCTGCCTCACCAAAAGCCCCGGCTAGCTGCCGCCGCATCGCGTATAATTTGCCGCACCTGTATAAACGCCGACAACCAAGGAGAGCGCCATGCTGATCACCCTGCATGACACACCAGCCATCCAACTGCATCCCAACGACGACGTCGCGATCGCGCTGGTGCCGCTTGCGGCGGGCCGCCAGATCGAGCTGGCCGGCTACGCGCCGCGCCTGGCGCGCGCGATCGACGCCGGGCATAAGTTCGCGCTGCGCCCGGTCGAGCCTGGCCAGCCGGTGCGGCGCTACGGCCAGGTGATCGGCTTCGCGACCCACACGATCGCGCCGGGCGACCACGTACACAGCCACAACCTCGCCGTCGGCGACATGCGGCTCGACTACCAGATCGGCGCCGAGGCGCGCCCGGTGGCGCTGGTGCCGTCCGAGCAGCGCCGCACATTTCAGGGCTACCGCCGCGCGCACGGCCGCGCCGGCACGCGCAACACCGTCGCGGTGCTCGGCACCGTCAACTGCTCGGCGCATACCGTGCGGCGGATCGCCGCGCGCGCCCGCGCCGAGCTGCTGCCGCGCTTCCCGAATGTCACCGATGTGATCGGCATCGCCCACCACAGCGGCTGCGCCTCCAAGACCGCCGGCTACGAGATCGAGATGCTGCGCCGCACGCTGGCCGGCTTCGCGCGCAACCCCAACGTCGCGGCCTACCTGTTCGTCGGCCTCGGCTGCGAGGCCAACCAGTTCGAGGACCTGTTCGCGAGCCAGCACGACCGCCTGGGCAACCCGCGCTTGCCGCCGTACCTCGGCATTCAAGACACCGGCGGCGTGGCGGCGACGATCGACGAGGGCCTGAGGCTGCTGGAAGGGCTGCTGGCGCGCGCCAACCAGAGCACGCGCGAGCCCGTGCCGCTGAGCGAGCTGGCGCTGGCGCTGCAGTGCGGCGGCAGCGACGGCTTCAGCGGCGTGACGGCCAACCCGGCGCTGGGCTACGCGGTGGATCTGCTGGTGGGGCAGGGCGGCACGGCGGTGCTGAGCGAGACGCCCGAGATCTATGGCGCCGAGCACCTGCTGACGCGCCGCGCCGTGAGCCGCGCGGTCGGCGAGAAGCTGATCGAGCGCGTGCGCTGGTGGGAGGAGTACACCAGCCGCGAGGGCTTCATGATCGACAATAACCCCGCGCCGGGCAACAAGGCCGGCGGGCTCACCACGATCTACGAGAAGTCGCTTGGCGCGGTGGCCAAGGGCGGCAGCATGCCGCTACAGGCGGTGTACGAGTACGCCGAGCCGATCGACGAGCACGGCTTTGTGTTTATGGATACCCCCGGCTACGACCCGGTGTCGGCGACCGGGCAGGTGGCGGGTGGCTGCAACCTGATCGCCTTTACCACCGGGCGCGGCAGCTGCTTCGGCTTCAAGCCCGCGCCGAGCATCAAGATCGCCACGAACAATACCACGTACGAGCGCATGCGCGGCGATATGGATATCAACGCCGGCCGCATCCTCGAGGGCGCGACGATCGAGCAGGTCGGGCGCGAGATCTTCGAGAAGCTGATCGCGGTGGCCTCGGGCGAAAAGAGCCTGAGCGAGGCGCAGGATATTGGCGAGGAGGAGTTCAACCCCTGGATCGTCGGGGCGACGATGTAGCTGGCGGAAGTCACTTTTCAGTTCGACAAAGGACGAAGGGCGATGGACAATAGCGCCATCGTCCTTCGTCCTTTGCTCGCACCATAATATTGCGCCTCTACAGCGCCTGCGCGTGCCCCGCCCGGCTTCGGCAAGCCGAACAGCGCAGCTACCGTAGGCTCTAAAAATAAAACTTCGGGGGCGGCACTGCCACCCCCGAACTCCCCACCGTCGATTGTCGCCGGGTGCTTACGCCGCCTTGCGCCGGCCCGCCTCGGCCGGCGCAGCCGCGCCCTCGGGCGACGCCTCGGGCGCGCCGTCCTTGGCCGCAGCCTCAGGCGCGGCGGCCTTGGGCGCCGCCGCAGCGCGCTTGGCCGTGGCGGGGCGCTCCTGCCTGACAATGCTCAGCTTGGCCAGCTGCTGCGGCTGGTGCTCCAGCGCCACCCGCGCGATCTTGGTGAAGTCGGCCATCCAGTCGGCGAGCTCGGCGTTGCTCTTCGTGCTGAGGCTCGTCGCGGTCAGCGCGGCGCCCTGGCACTTCTGCCGGTGCGACCTGGCGTCGGCCACGGCCTCGACTTCCTGCCGGCCGCTTTGGAGCATGGCCTCGCTGATGCCAAACCGCGCGAGCTGAGCCAGCAGCGCGGGATCGGCCAGCGCCTCGTTGTAGAACTGGCGCGCCTGCCCCAGCCAGTTGTCCAGCTGCTCGTGGCGGCGCTCCTGCAGCAGCAGCGCCTGCAGCGCGCCACGATTGTTCTTGAACGCGACGCGCGCAACCTTGACGTAGCGCATGTAGGTGCGGTTGGCCTGGTGCTTGCTTGTCTCCAGCGCGTCGATCGCCGTCGCATGCGCACCGTGGCTGCTATGCTGCTCCTGGTATAGCTCTTGTGTCCGGTCGTAGAGCGCTTTGCCCTGGGCCAGCCGCTCGGCGCTGTAGCCGTACCGCTCAAGCGCCTCTTGAAGCTCGCTATCGCTGAGTGCGTTGGTGAGCGCGACTTGTGCCTGCTTCAGGCATTTCTGGATGTTCTTTTTGGTTTGTTGTTTCATGACCTTCCTCCAATGTTGTAGTGCGATGTTGTATCCATACGCGCCACCCCGCCTCTGTGCGCACCTCGCTCGCCGCTTGTGCGCCCCACTCCACGTCCTTGCGCGTTCGCTTGGGTCTACCAGCCAGTACGTCCGTCCGCCACCCCGCAGCCTCCGTCCGCCACCCCGCAGCCTCCGTCCGCCACCCCGCCGCCTCCGTCCGCCACCCCGCACCGTCCGTCCGCCACCCCGCAGCCTCCGTCCGCCACCCCGCAACGTCCGTCCGCCACCCCGCAGCCTCCGTCCGCCACCCCGCAACGTCCGTCCGCCACCCCGCAGCCTCCGTCCGCCACCCCGCAGCCTCCGTCCGCCACTGCATACGTGCGGAGAGAGCGCCGGATACATAGGTCATTTACCCATTTGCCCTCCTTATAGAGCGATCATTCACAGATGGCACAGATTGCACCGATGACGATCGGGCCTACGCCAACGACTCGGCCCCGATTGCACAGCCTGCGCCTGATAGCTCTATTATCTATCGCAGCACATCGCTCAACTCGCAGGCTCCTGTAGGGGCGCGGCATCGCGCGCCTCTGCATTTGGTACAGGCGCGCTATCTCACGCCTCTGCGCCTGAGCCATGCCTTACCACACGTAATTCAGCGACCTATGTACGATAGCATATCGATCCCCAGGGTTCAATAAGAAAATAGGCACACCTATCGAATTCCACTAGGACTAGCGCCACCCCCGACTTTTGGCCTATGCCGATCGCGACCGCAGGCGCGCCGCAAATCGGCGCGCATAGCGTATGCTAGCGCCAAACAGGAGGAACGCACAATGATAAGCACCTCGTCGCAGGCGGCGCGCACGGCGCCCGCGCGGCAGCGCACTCCCTGGGCACGCCGCGCCGGCCTGGCACTGCTCGCGATCATACTGGCGCTCGCCACGGCAGGCGCGCTCTACCAGGCCGGCGCCAGCGCCGCCGACCGGCGCGCATTCCCCGCGCCCGGCCAGCTGGTGGATGTTGGCGGCTTCAAGATGCACATTCTCTGCAGCGGCTCGGCCACCGGCGCGCCGACAGTGATCCTCGACACGCTCTCGGGCGGCAGCATGCTGAGCTGGGCCTGGGTTCAGCCCGAAGTCGCGCGCGGCGCGCGCGTGTGCAGCTTCGACCGCGCCGGCTACGGCTGGAGCGAGCCCGACCCGCAGCCCGAGAGCGCGGCGCGCGCCGCGCGCAACCTGCATGCCCTGCTGGCAAGCGCGGGTGTGCCGGGGCCGTACGTGCTGGTAGGCCACTCAAAGGGCGGCATCTACGCGCGGGCCTACGCCGCCGCCTACCCCGCCGAGGTGGCCGGCATGGCGCTGATCGACGCGTCGACGCCGACGCAGTTCGAGCGCCACCCCGAGTGGCTCGCGCAGGAGCGCTCGTTCGGGCGCATGGCGGCGCTGTTCCCGCTGCTGGCGCGGCTGGGCCTGTTCCATCTCTTCTTCGCGCGCGGCGGCGAGATCGACTTCGCCGAGCTGCCGCGCCCCGCGCACGACGCCCTGGCGGCGTTCTGGTCGTCGCCCGAGTTCTGGCAGCGCCAGCGCGCCTCGATCGCCGCCGGGCCGCGGATCTTCGCCGAAGCGCGCGGCCTCGGCGGCCTGGGCGACATGCCGCTGATGGTGGTGAGCGCGGCAAGCGGCGGCCAGCCCGGCTGGGCCGAGCTGCAAAACGAGCTTGCGGCGCTCTCGCGCAACAGCGCGCACCGGCTGGTGCCGGGCGCCACGCACGCCTCGCTGGTGTTCAACCCCGCGCACGCGCGCCAGGTCGCCGCCGCCATCCTCGACCTAGTGGCGGCAGTGCGCGCGCACGCGCAGGTGCGCGGGTAACACCAACACAGGCACGCGCTCGTATCCGATCGCTCTATAACAAGCTGTCTGGAGAGGGTGGTTTGGAGGGACGAAGCCTCTCCAAATATCCACTTTTCTGTGTTGGGCAAGCACATGCTGCACATTCGTTATGGTGCGGCGCGGCTTCGCCGCGCCGCACCATATTTTCTGAAGGAGGCAACCATGCAGGTTGAAAGCTTCGCCGCGCTGGCCGAGCCGTTTCTCGAGCGCGTCAGCGCGGCCGTCTGGTGCAACATGGCCACCGTCGACGCGCGCGGCCGCCCGCGCTCGCGGGTGGTGCACCCGGTATGGGATGGGGCGGAGGGCTGGCTCGGCACGCGGCGCGACTCGTTCAAGGGCCGGCACCTCGCGCTGCACCCCGCCGTGTCGCTGGCGTACGTATCCGACCCGGCGCGGCCGGTGTATGTCGACGCCTACGCCGCCTGGGCCGACGACCTGGCCACGCGCCAGCGGGTGTGGGAGCTGTTCTTGCGCACCGCGCCGCCGCTGGGCTACGACCCGGCGCCGATCTTCAAGAGCCTGGAGGGCTTTGGGCTGCTAAAGCTCACGCCCTGGCGCATCGAGGTGGCCACGCCGCCGCAGGCGACGCTGGTGTGGCGGCCGGGCGAGCTGCCCGAATAGCGCGGTCTCCCGCTCTCCGTCCTTCGTCCGGCCTGACGGCTCTCTCACGACTCGAACACGCGACGTGCAGCAGGGGCGGACAACAAAAGACGAATGGCGCGCTCTCCCGTTCTCCGTCCTTCGTCCGGCCTGACGGCTCTCTCACGACTTGAACACGCGACGTACAGCAGGGGCGGACGACAAAAGACGAATGGCGCGCTCTCCCGTTCTCCGTCCTTCGTCCGGCCTGACGGCTCTCTCACGGCTTGAACACGCGACGTACAGCAGGGGCGGACGACAAAAGACAAAAGACGAATAGCGCGCTCTCCCGTTCTCCGTCCTTCGTCCGGCCTGACGGCTCTCTCACGGCTTGAACACGCGACGTGCAGCAGGGGCGGACGACAAAAGACAAAAGACGAATGGCGCGCTCTCCCGCTCTCCGTCCTTCGTCCGGCCTGACGGCTCTCTCACGACTTGAACACGCGACGTACAGCAGGGGCGGACGACAAAAGACGAATAGCGCGCTCTCCCGTTCTCCGTCCTTCGTCCGGCCTGACGGCTCTCTCACGACTTGAACACGCGACGTACAGCAGGGGCGGGCGACAAAAGACAAAAGACGAATGGCGCGCTCTCCCGTTCTCCGTCCTTCGTCCTTCGTCCTTCGTCCTTCGTCCTTCGTCCTTCGTCCTTCGTCCTCCGTCCTTCGTCCTTCGTCCTTCGTCCGGCCTGACGGTTCTCGCGAGCGCGTTGGCACAAGTCTTAGAATCCATATAATAGCCGCATGACCGATCTCGGGCCACCCATAGCATCGCGCTGGCTCAGCGCCAGCATCTACCTGACGATCGCAGTGATGTGCGCGCTGGGCATCGCCGGGCTGAGCAGCCGCGCGGCGCAGGCCGCCGCCGCAGCGCTGTGCCTGGCGTTCGCGCTGCTCTACCCGCTGATGTTTCGGCGGGCGCGCAGCGAGCGCGGGCGCGCAGGGTACTACGCCGCGCAGGCGCTGGTGATCGCCGGGCTGATGCTGCTGCGCTCGCGCAACGGCGACGTGTTCACATTCCTGTTCTTCCTGATGAGCATCCGCGTGGCCAGCTCAAGCCCGCCGCGCGCGGCGGTGGCCTGGATCAGCGGCTTCTGCCTGGTCAGCAGCGGCATCCTGCTGTGGGCCAACGGCCGGGGCGCGCTGTTCGCGCTGGCGTTCAACGCCGCCACGTTTTTCTTCAGCGGCGTGTTCGGCTTCACGCTGCGCCAGGTCGCCATCGCCAACCGCGAGAAGCAGCGGCTGCTCGACGACCTGCGCGCCGCGCAGCGCCAGCTGCACGAGCTGGCGGTGGCCGAGGAGCGCAACCGGCTGGCGCGCGACCTGCACGACAGCGTCAAGCAGCAGGTGTTTGCGATCGGCATGCGCCTGGGCGCGGCGCGCGCCACGCTCGCGCCGGAGGCGCCCGGCTACGAGCACGTGGTGGCGGCCGAGGGCATGGCCCGCGCCGCCGGCGGAGAGCTGACGGCGCTGATCCGCGCGCTGCGCCCGGCGGCGCTTGAGCAGCGCGGGCTGCCCGACGCGCTGCGCGACTACGTGGCCGAGTGGTCGCGCGCGAGCGGCATCGCCGCCGCAGCGCAGGTCGAGGGCGCGCGCGCGCTGCCGCCCGGCGCCGAGCAGGCGCTGTTCCGCGTGGCCCAGGAGGCGCTGGCGAACGTGGCGCGCCACAGCGGCGCAGCCAGCGCGCGCGTGCGGCTGATATACGACCCGGCGCGCGTGCTGCTCGAGGTGCGCGACGACGGCCGCGGCTTTCGGCACAGCGCCGCGCCCGGCGGTATCGGCCTCGATTCGATGGCCGAGCGCATGGCCGCGATCGGCGGGCGCCTGCAGATCGACGGCGAGAGCGGGCCGGGCACGCAGGTGCTCGCGGTGTACGAGTATGCGGAGCAACAGCCATGAGCGAGCCGATCAGCATCCTGCTGGCCGACGACCACGCGCTGGTGCGCGAGGGCGTGCGCGCCTACTTGGCAACCCAGCCCGACTTCCTGGTGGTGGCCGAGGCCGGCTCGGGCGAGCAGGCCGTGGCGCTGGCCGAGCGCCACATACCCGACGTCGTGCTGATGGACTTAATCATGCCCGGCCTCGACGGCGTCGAGGCCACGCGGCGCATCCGCCAGGCCAGCCCGCGCACGCAGGTGCTGGTGCTCACTTCGTACCACGACGACGAGCACCTCTTTCCGGCGCTGCGCGCCGGCGCGATCTCGTACCTGCTGAAAGACATCGGCTCGGCCGAGCTGGCGGCCGCGATCCGCGCGGCGGCGCGCGGCGAGGCCACGCTGCACCCGCGCGTCGCCTCGCGCGTGCTGCACGAGCTGCGCGGCGACCCGCCAAACCTCTTCGCCGAGCTGACCGGCCGCGAGCTGGAGGTGCTGCGGCTGATCGCCGACGGCATGGCCAACGCGCAGATCGCCGCCGCGCTGGTGCTGAGCGAAAAAACCGTCAAAGGCCACGTCGGCAATATTCTGAGCAAGCTGCACCTGGCCGACCGTACGCAGGCGGCGGTGCTGGCCTGGCGCTCCGGCCTGGTGCGCCGGGGCAGCTAGCCCCGGCCCTTGCGCCGAACGCGGGATGCGGAAAACAACGTCTGCAGGTCGCAAAGCGACCGCACCACACAGCCAACAATAATCTCCTCCCCTGGCAGGGGAGGGGGCAGGAAGAGAGGCCGAAAGACGCCGCGCCCGAAGAGATGGTATACTATCGGCACGCCGGAAC
This sequence comes from Kouleothrix sp., assembly GCF_046328425.1. NCBI lineage: Bacteria > Bacillati > Chloroflexota > Chloroflexia > Chloroflexales > Roseiflexaceae > Kouleothrix > Kouleothrix sp. The sequence goes on along the minus strand of NZ_JAXLWP010000024.1, from coordinate 104,468 downwards.
AAACACAAGGAAGCCGCGATGGATAGCTCGAAGGCCACCACCCCCGAGCCAGAGATCCTTGACCCCGAGGCAGTGCGCCGCGTGCGCGAGCACCCGATCGACGACCAGCTCACCAGCCAGCTCGCCGAGATCTTCAAGGCGCTCGCCGACCCGACGCGGGTGCGCATGCTGCACGCGCTGCTGCACGCCGAGCTGTGCGTGGGCGACCTCGCGGCCGTGCTGGAGATGAGCGAGTCGGCGGTGTCGCACCAGCTGCGCCTGCTGCGCAGCTTGCGGGTGGTGCGCGCGCGCCGCGACGGCAAGCAGGTGTACTACACCCTCGACGACGAGCACGTGGCCCGGCTGTTCCAGATCAGCCTCGAGCACCTCGGGCACGAGTAGCCCCGCCGGCGCGTATGCAGCCGCCCTCGCCCGCGCCTTCCCGCACCCCCGCCCTTCTCCCAGCGGGAGAAAGGGCAGGGGGGAAGAAGTCTCCACGCTACGCCAGGCTATCTTTCACCAGCTGCGCGATATCGGTGGGCAGCTTGGCAACCTTCACGCCCACGGCCTCAAGCGCGGCGATCTTCTCTTGCGCGGTGCCCTCGCCGCCCGAGATGATCGCGCCGGCGTGGCCCATGCGCTTGCCGGGCGGGGCCGTCTGGCCGGCGATAAAGCTCACCACCGGCTTGGTGACGTGCGCCTTGATATACTCGGCCGCGTCGATCTCGGCGCGCCCGCCGATCTCGCCGATCAGCACGATCGCCTTGGTGTCGGGGTCGGCCTGGAACAGCTCGAGCACATCGACAAACGACGTGCCGATGATCGGGTCGCCGCCAATGCCGACGATCGTCGTCTGCCCCAGGCCAAGCTTGGTGAGCGCGTCGACGGCCTCGTAGGTCAGCGTGCCGCTCTTCGACACCACGCCGACCGGGCCGGGCGTGGCGATGTTGCCGGGGATGATGCCGACCTTGGCCTGGCCGGGGGTGAGCAGACCGGGGCAGTTCGGGCCAATCAGCCGCGCGCCATTGGCGCGCACCACCTCGTAGGCCGCGATCATATCGTTCGCCGGCACGCCCTCGCTGATACACACAATCAGCTTGACGCCATTCTCGGCCGCCTCGCAGATCGAGTCGGTGGCGTTGAGCTGCGCCGGCACGTAGATGATCGAGGTGTTCGCGCCGGTGGCGCGCACCGCCTCTTTCACCGTGTTAAACACCGGCACCCGGCCGTCGACAGCCTTCTGGCCGCCGCGCCCTGGCGTCATCCCAGCGACGACATTCGTGCCGTAATCCAGCATGGCACGCGTGTGGAAGGTGCCCTCGTTGCCGGTGATGCCGTGCACCAGCAGACGCGTATTTGCATCGACCAGAATGCTCATGGTGTTTCTTTCTGCTTGTACCTTGCGGAACTGCTGCCAATCCTATCATAGCGCGACCGAGCCGCAAGTTTATTGGCCGCGGCGCGGTCGCCGCCGCGACCGCACCACACAGCCAGATGTGTTTCCCTTCCCCTGCCAGGGGAGGCGCCAGGGGCGAGGTTCCCTACCGCGCTCCAAAGATCGCCCGCCCGACGCGCACGAGCGTCGCGCCCTCGTCGATCGCCACCTCGAAATCGTCGGTCATGCCCATCGAGAGCGCGGGCCACGCGCCGCCAAAGCGCCGCGCCAGCTCGTCGCGCAGGCGCCGCGTCGCGTCGAACACCGGCCGCGCCTGCTCGGCGTCGCTGCCCCACGGCGCGATCGTCATCAGGCCCTGCACCGCCAGCGCCGGCAGCGCCAGCAGCTGCTCGACCTCGGCGAGAAACGCGCCGAGGCGCGCGCCGTCGCGGTCCCAGCCGGCCAGGTCGAAGCCCTCTTTGCTGGCCTCGCCCGAGATGTTCACCTGCAGCAGCACCGCGAGCGGGCCGCGCCCAGCCGCCCCCGGCTCGCGGCCCGCGGCGCCGCGGGCCAGCGCGCGCGCCAGGTGCAGGCTATCGACGGAGTGGACGCAATCGAACAGCGCGGCGGCGCGGCGGGCCTTGTTGCTCTGCAGGTGGCCGATCAGGTGCCAGGTGAGCTGCGCGCGCTCGGCGGCCAGGGCGGCGATCTTCGCCTCGGCCTCCTGCACGCGGTTCTCGCCAAAATCGCGCAGGCCGGCGGCGAGCGCCTCGGCCACGCGCTCGGGCGGGTGGGTTTTGCTGACGCCGACGAGGCGCACCTGCTCGGGCGCGCGCCCCGACCGGCGCGCCGCAGCGGCGATACGCTCGTGAATGGCGGCGATCCGCGCCGCGACACTCTCCATCGGCCTGCTCCGTATGCTTGGCGAACCGGCCCCATTATACTTCAGGCTGTGGCGCAATGTGGTTACAGGCGCGCAGGCTTTTGCGGCGCGGCGCGCTTTCGCATATAATCGGCCCACGCTGGCCCCGCACCCTCTGCGTCACGGCCAGCTCCCGCAGCATATGCCACAAAGGTGCGACGTGCAAGATTTCGAGAAGCTTGGCGCATTCTACCTCGGGAAAGAGTACGACCTCGAGCGCGGCGCGGCGACCGACGAGCTGCTGCTGTACGACTCGAAGGATCTGACCACCCACGCGGTGATCATCGGCATGACCGGCAGCGGCAAGACCGGCCTGGGCATCGGGCTGATCGAAGAGGCCGCGATCGACCGCGTGCCGGTGATCGCGATCGACCCCAAGGGCGACCTCGGCAACCTGCTGCTGATGTTCCCCGACCTCGACGCCGCCAGCTTTCAGCCCTGGCTGCCCCCGGCCGACGCCGGCGCGCCGCCGGTGAGCGACGCCCAGCGCGCCGCCGAGCTTGCCGAGCGCTGGCGCACGGGCCTGGCCGAGTGGGGCGAGGACGGCGCGCGCATCCGCCGGCTGCTCGACGCCGTCGACCTGGCGATCTACACGCCCGGCAGCTCGGCCGGCCGGCCGATCTCGGTGCTGCGCTCGTTCAAGGCGCCCTCGCAGGCGCTGCTCGACGACGCCGACCTGTACCGCGAGCGCGTGCAGTCGAGCGCGCTGAGCCTCCTGACGCTGATGGGCGTCGACGCCGACCCGATCACCAGCCGCGAGCACGTGCTGATCGCCAACCTGCTCGACGCGCACTGGCGCAACGGCCAGGATCTCGACATCGCCGGGCTGATCCGCGCCATCCAGCAGCCGCCGTTCGAGCGCGTCGGCGTGCTCGACGTCGAATCGTTCTTCCCCGCCAAAGAGCGCGCCGCCCTGGCCATGCAGCTGAACAACCTGCTGGCCGCGCCGGGCTTCGCCGCCTGGATGGAGGGCGAGCCGCTCGACACCGGCCGGCTGCTGTTCAGCGACACCGGCAAGCCGCGCGTGTCGGTGGTGTCGATCGCCCACCTCGGCGACCGCGAGCGGCTGTTCTTTGTGGCGACGCTGCTGAACGACGTGGTGAGCTGGATGCGCACCCAGCCGGGCAGCACCAGCCTGCGCGCGATCGTGTACATGGACGAGATCTTCGGCTACCTGCCGCCGATCGCCAACCCGCCCACCAAAACGCTGTTCCTGACGCTGCTCAAGCAGGCGCGCGCGTTTGGCCTGGGCCTAGTGCTCTCGACGCAGAACCCGGTCGACCTCGACTACAAAGCGCTGTCGAATATCGGCACCTGGATGATCGGCCGGCTCCAGACCGAGCGCGATAAGTCGCGCGTGATCGAGGGGCTCGAGGGCGCGGCCTCGGGCGGCGCCTTCGACCGGCAGCAGATCGAGCGCACGCTGGCCGGGCTGGGCAAGCGCGTGTTTCTGCTGCATAACGTGCACGAAGACCGGCCGACGCTGTTCACCACCCGCTGGACGCTGGCGTACCTGGCCGGGCCGCTGACGCGCGAGCAGATCCGGCGGCTGAGGCCGGCCGCGCCCGCAGCGCCGCCACAGGCGGCCGCGCCAACGCTTGCCGCGCCGCAGCGAGGCGCGGCGCCGGCGCAGGCACCCGCCGCGCCGGCCGGGCCGCCCGTGCTGCCGGCGCAGATCGCCCAGTTCTACCTGCCGCCACGGCGCGGCGCGGCGCCGGGCGAGCTGGTGTACCGGCCGTTCGCAATCGCCGCCGCCGACATCACCTTCGCCAGCGCCAAGTACAACGTGCAGCAGACGCGCCGCGCCCTGCGGATCTGCCCGATCGACAACAGCGCCGTGCCGGTCGACTGGGCGCGCTCGACCGAGCTGGCGCTGGACGCCGGCGACCTCGAGAAGCAGCCCGACGCCGGGGTTGCCTTCGCCAGCCTGCCCGGCGCCGCCAGCAAGCCCAAGAGCTACGACGACTGGGAGAAGCTGCTGAGCCGCTGGCTGCGCACCGAGCAGCCGCTGACGCTGCTGCAGAGCCCGACGTTCAAGCTCACCTCGGCGGCGGGCCAATCCGAGCGCGACTTCCGCATCCGCCTGCAGGAGCTGGCGCGCGAGCGGCGCGACGCAGCCGTCGACGCGCTGCGCAAGCGCTACGCCGCGCGCGTCGGCACGCTCGAAGAGCGGCTGCGCCGCGCCGAGGCCGACCTGGCCAGGCAGCAGCAACAGGCCAGCGCGCAGAAGCTCAGCTCGGTGGTATCGATCGGCGAGTCGCTGCTGGGCTCGTTCTTCGGCCGCAAGCGCAGCACGATCACCACGGCGGTGCGCGGCATCGGCCGCATCCAGGACGAAAGCGGCGACGTGGCGCGCGCGCAGGCCACCGCCGAACACCTGCGCGCCGAGCTGGCCGAGCTGCAGGCCGAGCTGGAGCGCGAGATCGACGGCCTGGCGGCAAGCTTCGACGCGCAGAGCGAGCCGCTCGAGAGCGTCTCGATCGCGCCCAAAAGCAGCGACATCGTGGTACACTTCGTGGGGCTGGGCTGGGTGCCGTTCAAGGCGAGCGAGGCCGACCAGGGCGCGTGGATCTAGCGAGCCTCCGCTTCAAAGCCGGGGCTAGGTGAGGCGAACATGAGCAGGCGTTCGAGCCGACCCAGACGCTCGGTGCTGCGCGGGCTGCTGCCGCTCGCCGTGCTGATCGGCGTGCTGTACCTGTACTGGCGCTACCCCGACGCGTTCAGCTGGCTGCAGCCCAGCGACGGCCCGGTGATCCGCGTCGACCTGTCGACCAGCGCCGCGCAGCCGACCCTGGCGCCCGCCGCGCAGCCGACCCAGCCGCCCGCCGCCACGCCGCTGCCCACCACAGCGGTGAGCGCGCCCGCCGGCGGGCAGGGCAGCTCGGCGGCAGTGTACAGCCAGAGCGGCGGCTGGTACCAGCTGTTCTTCAGCAACCCGCGCTACCCCGACCGGCGCGAGTACCACCGCGACGGCATCGACGCGCACCTGGCGGCGCTGCTCGACACCGCCACAGCCACGATCGACATCGCAATCTACGACTTCGACCTCGAGAACGTAGCCAACGCGCTGGCGCGCGCCGCCGGCCGCGGCGTGCGCGTACGCATGGTCACCGACAGCGACACGCTCACGAACGACGACGCGGCGGTGCAGCGCGCCTTCGCGATCGTCAAAGGCGCGCGCATCCCGATCGTCGACGACGGCCGGCCGGCGATCATGCACAACAAGTTCGTCGTCGTCGACGCCGCGACGGTCTGGACCGGCTCGTGGAACTTCACCGACGGCGATACCTACCGGCTGAACAACAACGCCATCCAGATCGCCTCGGCCGAGCTTGCCCAGAACTACACCGCCGAGTTCGAGAAGATGTTTGTGCAGCGCCAGTTCGGCCCGGCCAAGGCCGGCAGCCTGCGCGACCCAGTGCTGAGCATTGGCGGCGTGCGCGTCGAGAACTACTTCGCCCCCGAGGACGGCGTGGCCGCGCGGATCAACAGCCGCCTGCAGCAGGCCACGCAGTCGATCCACTTCCTGGCGTTCTCGTTCACCAGCGACCCGATCGGCAAGACCGTGCGCCAGAAGGCCAAAGAAGGCGTGCAGGTTGCCGGCGTATTCGAAACCACCGGCTCGGAGACGCTGTACAGCGAGTATGGCAAAATGCTAAAGGCCAAGCTCGACGTGCTGCAGGACGGCAACCCGTATGTCATGCACCACAAGGTGATCATCATCGACGGCAAAACCGTGATCTTCGGCTCGTACAACTTCACCAACAACGCCGAGAACGACAACGACGAGAACCTGCTGATCGTCGACGACGCGCAGCTCGCGAGCGCATTCGAGGCCGAGTTCCAGCGCGTGCGCGCCACCGCGCTGAAGCCGCCGAAGTAGCCCCGGCGCCGCGCCGGCTACGCGCGCACGCGCGGCAGCACCTCGGCGGCCACCCGCTCGACAATGCCGTCGGGGTAGGGGTAGCGCAGATTAAGGATCAGGTGCGTCGCGCCCAGGTCGACGAAGCGCTGCAGATTGGCCGCCGTCTCGTCCAGGTTCTCGTAGTTGACCATGATCTGCACCGACAGCGCGATCTCGGCCGGGTCGCGGCCGATCGCGGCGCAGTGCACGCGCAGCACCTGCGCTTTGTGCTCGAACGCCTCGGGCGGGCCGCCGGCGAAGTTCCACACATCGGCGTACTGCGCCACCACGCGCAGCGTCAGCTGCTCGCCGCCGCCGCCGATCACGAACGGCGGGTAGGGCTTCTGCACCGGCTTAGGCTCGCAGCGCGCGTCCTTCAGCTGGTAGAAGCGCCCGTCGAAATCGGTGAGGTGCTGGGTATACAGCCGCTTGATGATCTCGCAGGCCTCGCCGAGGCGGCGGATGCGCTCGCCCGGCGCATACAGCGGCAGCCCCATGCTCGCGTGCTCGTACTCATTCCAGCCGGCGCCAATGCCCATATCGAAGCGCCCGCCCGAGATCACGTCGATCGTGGCGCCCATGTGCGCCAGCACCGCCGGGTGGCGGTAGGTGTTGCCGGCCACCATCAAGCCCACGCGGATGCGCTTGGTCTGGGCGGCCAGCGCCGACAGCAGCGTGAAGCCCTCGAAGCACGGCCCGTCGAGGTCGCTAAAGATCGGCGCGAAATGATCGAACAGCCAGGCGTGCTCAAACGCCGGCACGGCGTCGGCGGCCTGCCAGACGCGCAGCATGGCCTCGTAGGTGGTGTGCTGGGGGGCGGTTTTAATACCGAAGCGAAGCGTGCTCATGGGGTTTCCTCTCTGTGACGCGAGCTACGCGGTGTCCTCCCGCGTGGGGGCTCGGGGGGCTTGCGCCCCCGAACCCCGACTGCGTAGCTCGTGTCTATGATGCGATAGACACGGTGGTGGCTCGCCGGCAAGCGCAGCTCGGCGAGCTACGGCGGGCCGGCCGAGCGGCCCGCAGGGCTGTGGAACGTCGGGCGCAGCAGCGCATAGAGCGGCGTTGGCGTTGCGCGCCAGCGCTCGGCGGCGGTGGCCAGGATGGCGCGGGCGGTAGCCCACTCGGCGGGCTGCGCGCGCGCGAAGCGCGCGGAGTTGTCGTACAGCAGCGCGTAGCCGCGCGCCGGCGCCCAGCTCAGGTCGTTCACGCACTCCTCGAACGCATCCCAGTTATGGCCAAAGTATGCCGGGAAGCGCATCGCCTCGGCGGCGGCGGCGAGAAACGCGGCCTTATCGCCGATCGCGCCGCCGTCGAGGTAGAAGCAGCGCCGGCCGCCCTGCTCGAGCGACCGCACGATCGCGGCCGGGCGCGCGCGCGAGCGCAGAGTATACAGCCCCGGCGGGCGGGCAAACGTAGCGATCTCGTTCAGCGTCGCATTCATTCTGGCAGCACCTGCACAAATGTATCGTAGTGATCGGCGGTGTAGAACAGCTCGCCGCGCGCCCCGGCGATGATCCGCCGCGCGCCGCGATCGGGCGAGCCAGGCGTCACAACCGTATACTCGTGGTAGTAGCCGGCGGGCTTGCGCGGCAGCCGGCGCTCGCGGTTCTGAAACACCGCGCCGTCCTGGCGGTAGGGGAACGGCCCGCCCTGCGCGATCAGCGCGAGCGTCGCGCGCGCCTGGGCCGGCAGCTGGTCGGGCGTCACCGCGTCGAAGCCGTCGATCCGCGGCGCGCTGGCGGCGGCTGGCGTGGCGGTGGCCGCCGGGCGTGGCGTAGCGGTGGCCCTGGCCGCTGGGCGCGGTGCGGCGGTGGGCCGCGCGGCCGGCGTGGCGGTAGCCCTGGCCGCCGGGCGTGGCGTAGCAGTGGGCAGCACGGCCGGCGTAGCAGTAGCCGGCGCCGCGCTCGGGCCATACTTGATCGTCGTTGGCCGCGCCGGCTGGCGCGTCGCAACAGCAGAGGCCGGCGCGGGCAGGGGCACGCAGCCCGCCAGCGCGAGCAGCAGCAGCAGGCAGCCAAGCGCGCGGCTGAAGCGGAACATGAGCACAGGCTAATCCTCAAACGGCGGGCGCGGGTAGCCCACGCCAAACGGCTCCTCGGGGCGCTGCCAAACCCCCATCAGCGCGCGGCGCAGCGGCGTAGTACGCTCGATAAACGCCGGGTCGTTGCCGGTGCGGTCGGAGGGGATGAGCCACGGCGGCGCGTAGACCATGTGCATGGTAAAGCGGTCGAAGTCGCGGTCGTTGCGGCCGGTGCGATGGAACACGCCCTGGTGGAACAGCAGCGCCGTGCCGGGCCTGCCGCACACAACCTCGCGAATATCCAGGTCGTCGTCGTCGGCCCTGACGCCCTGGGGCATAGTTAGCGCAATGTTGTGGCTGCCGGGGATCATCACCATATTGCCCATACCGTCCTCCGACTGGTCGGTGAGGTAGTAGCCGATCCGCAGCTGCACCAGCGGCGTCGGCGTAGCCAGGCGCCGGAACTCGTACACGCCCGAGCCATCCTGGTGGTAGCCGCCGCCGGCGGTGCGCGCCGGCTGCACAGTGCACCACGAGCTCTGGAGAATAAAGTAGTCGCCCATCAGCGCGCGCACCTTGGGCAGCACCGACGGGTGGTCGATCAGCTGCTCGATCGCCGGCTCGCTCTCGTGCAGGTGGCCGATCTGCCGCCACTGGCCGCGCGGGTGCGGCGCGTGCGCCCGGCGCGACGCCGCCAGGCACGCCTCGGTCTCGGCCGGGGTCAGCGCGTCGGGCACAACCAGGTAGCCGGTGGTCTCGAATAGAAAGCGCTCGCGCTCGGTGAGCGCGCCGGGGCGTCCGATCGGTGGCATAGCGTTTCTCCTGATCTGCTGGGGGCGGCGGGTGCGTGCGCTGTATGATACCGCGTTCTTGGAATTCTGGTGCGAGGGCGGGCGAGCACAAGGCTCGCCCGGCTACGGCAACCGTTACGGCGGGGCACGCCCAAAGGGCCCCCGGCCCCCCGCGCAGCAAAACCCTGCCGGTTTGGCTCGTTTCTCTTCTCCTGGCTTCCTGCAAGCCCTGTGAGCTGGTCGCTCCGGGGCACGCCCAAAGGGCACCCGGCCCCCGGCCCCCCGCGCAGGAAAACCCTGCCGGTTTTCCTACAACCTTTCCGGCTGAAAGAATGCCGTACCAGCCTCTCTGTTGTGCGCTCATGCCTCAGGGCAAAGCGACAGATCATTCTGTGCCACGAGGCACGCCTCAGGGCAAACCGACAGATCATTCTGTGACACGAGGCACGCCTCAGGGCAAACCGACAGATCATTCTGTCCCACGAGGCACGCCTCAGGGCAAACCAGAGCAGATCAGGACACGAGGCACGCCTCGGGAAGCCAGACACTGCCACGCACGCCTCAGGAGCGAAATCACATGTTCTGTGCCACGAAGGCAGCGCCAACAGCATCGCAAATGAGGTGGCATTCTTTACGGGGCCTGGGGCGAAGCCCCATGAGTGCAGGAGGCCGGCGGCGGCCTCCTGCCGCCGCGCAGGGCCGCGGGCCCCGCCTGACGCGTGAGCAGGCAAAAGCGCGGGGCGCGGGGCCCGCCCGACCGACAAACGCGCACGATGCGCCTGCGAAGGCCGTGCCGGTGGCAATGTTATGCGTTCATGCTCGTGGCGCGGAGTGACGTGTCGGTTTGCCACGGTATGCGCCGCGCCCCGACGGAGAAGGCGCACGATGCGCGCCCTACGGGAAGGCCGTGCCAGTGGCAATGTCATACGCTCATCATTGGCGCGGGTGACGTGTCGGTTTGCCACAAGGCATGGCCGCCGCCCCGACCGGGAGAAGGCGCGCACGATCGCCCTACGGGAAGGCCGTGCCAGTCAATGTCGTACGCTCATGCCCGTGGCGCGGAGTGACGTGTCGGTTTGCCACGGGGAGCGCCGCTCGCCCGACCGGGAGAAGGCGCGCACGATGCGCGCCCTACGGGAAGGCCTTGCCAGCCTCACTGCCATACGCTCGCGCATCGTGGCGCGGGTGACGTGTCGGTTTGCCACGAGGCATGCGCCGCCGCCCCGACCGGGAGAAGGCGCGCACGATGCGCGCCCTACGGGAAGGCCGTGCCGGTGGCAATGTCATACGCTCATCCTCGTGGCGCGGAGTGACGTGTCGGTTTGCCACGAGGCATGCGCCAACAGCATCGCAAATGAGGTGGCATTCTTTTACGGGGCCGGGCGAAGCCCCACGGAAGGATGCGGGAGGCCGGCGGCGGCCTCCTGCTGCGGGGCGCGGGCCGCGCAGGCCGCCCTGCCTGACGCGCGGGCAACGAAGCGCGGGGCGCGGGGCCGCGCAGGCCGCCTGCCCTGACGCGCGAGCAGAGCGCAAAACGCGGGGCGCGGGGCCGCGCAGGCCCCCGCCTGCCTCGAGGCGGCGAGCGCGCACCCCTTGCGCGTTCGCCCGCCCCCAATATTCGCGTCCCACCCGGCCACGAGCACGCCAGCCCTACGCTCGCCGCGCCCTCCGCGCGGCCCGGCGGCAGCGCAGGCCTGTTCACTGAGACGATGGAGCAATGCCCATGAACACGCGCCAGATCTCGCTCGCCGCCGCCTTCCTCGCGATCGTCTTCATCGCCCACGCCGCCGGGCGCATCCTGCAGATCGGCGGCGCGCAGCTCGCGCCCAGCATCGCGATCTACGTGCTGATGGCGCTGCTGATCGCGCCGGGGCTGGGCTGGGGCCCGCTCGCCGGCATCGCGCTCGCCACCGGCCTGCTCACGATGCTGGCCACCTCGAGCCCGTTCCCGCTGGCGAACATCCCGGCGCACGGCGGCAGCTTCCTGCTGGCCGCGCTGCTGGCGAAGACCTTCGGGCGCGACGGGCGCGAGCTGAGCAACGCCCAGGTGATCGGCATCGTCAGCCTGGTGCTGCTGGTATCGTGGACGCTGTTCTCGCTGTTTACCTGGCTGGGCCTGCTTGGCACGCCGTTCACCGGCCAGTCGTTCGGGCGCTTCGGCGCCAGCTTCGGCACCGGCTTCGCCGCCTGGTGGGTCTCGGGCTTCCTCGGCGTCGCGCTGCCCACCTGGCTGATCGCGCTGGTGCTGACGCCGCTGCTCTACCGCGCCGTGCGGCCCGCGCTCATCCGCCAGGGCATGCTGGCCGCGCGCGCCTGAGCCCGCGCCCACGCCGCCGCATATGACCGACGCAATCATCACTGTCAGCGGCCTGCACTACCGCTACCCTACCGGCGCCGCGCCGGTGCTGCGCGGCGTCGATCTGGCGCTTCGCCGCGGCGAGTTCGTCGGGCTCGTCGGCTCGCCCGGCGCGGGCAAGACGACGCTGTGCCAGGCGCTGAAACGGACTCATCCGCACTACACCCCAGGGCGAGCTGCGCGGCGCGGTGCAGTGACGGCCGCGACACCGCCGCGCTCACAGTCGCCGAGCTTTCGGCCAGCGTCGGGCTGGTGTTTCAGGATGCCGACGCGCAGCTGGTGATGTCGACGGTCGAGGAGGAGTGCCTGCTCGGCCCGCTCGGCCAGGGCTTTCGCACGCCGAGGCGCGCGCGCGCGCCCACGAGGCGCTGGCGCTGCTCGAGATCAGCCACCTGGCGCAGCGCTCGCCGCAGGCGCTCTCGGCGGCCAGAAGCGGCGCGTGGCCATCGCCGCCGTGATGGTCTCGCGCCCCGAGGTGCTGGTGCTCGACGAGGCCACCAGCGAGCTCGACGCGCTGATGGTCGGCAAGATCTTCGCGCTGTGCGAGCGGCTGAACCGCGAGCTTGGCACCACGATCGTGCTGGTGTCGCACGAGCTGGAGCTGCTGGCGCGCCACGCCCACCGGCTGGTGCTGCTGCACGCCGGCCAGGTGCTCCTCGACGCCCCGCCGCGCGCGGCCGCGCCCCGAGCTGTTCGCGCAGGCGGGCGTGCGCCTACCGCAGGTCGCCCAGCTGGCGCTGTCGAGCCCGGCGCTGGGCTGGCCGCAGCTCCCGCTGACCGAGGAAGAAGCGATGCCGGTGCTGGCGGCGGCGCTGGCAACTGCCTCCCCGCCACACCGCGGCCGTCGCGCCACCCGCAGGCGCGCCGCAGGCGCCGGGCGAGCCGCTCATCCGGCTCGACGCCGTGAGCTTCGGCTACCGCCTGGGCGCGCCGGTGCTGCGCGGCGCCAGCCTGGCGTTCGCGCGCGGCGAGTTCGTGGCGATCATCGGCAGCAACGGCTCGGGCAAGAGCACGCTGATGAAGCTGATCCTGGGCCTGCTGAAGCCCAGCGGCGGCCGTGCTGATCGACGGCCTCGACACGCGCCGGGCCAAGGTGTCCGAGCTGGCGCGGCGGATCGGCTTTATCTTCCAGGAGCCGAACGACCAGCTGTTCGCCGGGTCGGTCGTCGACGAGATCCGCTTCGGCCTGAAGAACCTCGGCCTGGGCGAGGCCGAGGTCGCCGCGCGCGCCGAGGCCGCGCTCGAGCAGTTCGGGCTGGCCGGCCTGCGCGACACCTTCCCGCGCTTTCTGGCGCGCGGCGACAAGCAGAAGCTGTCCATCGCGGCGATCGTGGCCATGCGCCCGCAGGTGCTGCTGCTCGACGAGCCGACCACCGGGCAGGATCACCGTGACGCGCGCCAGATCATGGAGCTGGCCGAGGCGCTCAACGCCCAGGGCATCACCATCCTGCTGGTGACGCACGACGCCATGGCTAATGTGGCGCGCTACGCCCGGCGCGTGGTGGTGGTGAACGACGGCGCGGTGGTGGCCGACGGCCCCGCCGCCGCCGTGATGGCCGACGCGGCGCTGCTGGACGCGTGCCACCTCGCGCCGCCGCAGATCACCCGGCTGGCGCTGGCGCTGGCCGATCTGGGCGTGCCGCCGCGCTCACCCCGAGGCGCTGGCCGCCAGCCTGGGCTAAAGCCACCGCGCTCGGCGAGCTGATTGAGTTAGGACTTACGCAGTTGGCGCCCTCAGCCTTCGGCAGAGCGGTACTCTATCTCCGTATCGTGTCCATTTTCCGCGCGGCGCGCGGAAAATGGACACAGAAGATGAGCAAGTACCAAGCTGCCGCAGGCTCAATTCCGTACCGTGAGGAAGCCGAAACACGCACGTGCGTAACTCCTATGAGTATCAGCCTGAAAGCCGCTCCAAGCCTTCGGCGGAGCGGTATGTTCCTTTTCGGGTGTCTGCGGTTTTCCGCGCTGTGCAGCGCAGCGCAGACACCCGATCGGCAAACACCTTGCTGCCGTAGGCAGAGACTAGCAGAGCGCCTATGATCTTCAACGAGCGCGGCCGCCTCGGCTCGGTCGATCCGCGGGTCAAAATCGTGTGGCTGCTGGCCACGCTGGTCGCCGGGCTGATCTTCGCGCGGCCAGCCTCGCTGCTGGTGGTGCTGGCGAGCATCGTAGCCGTGGCCGCCGCCGGCGGGGTGCTGGCCGAGACGCTGCGGCGCATGCGCGGGCTGGCGGCGATCATCGTGGTGGTGGGGCTGATCTTCGGGCTGACGGTGCCGGGCGCGCCGCTGGTGTACCTGGTGCCGGCCGGGCTGCCGCTTGGCCCGGCGCTGGCGATCACGCGCGAGGGGCTGTACCTCGGCCTGGTGTCGATCCTGCGCATCTTCGTGTTCGCCATGCCGCTGCTGATCGCCATCATGACCACCAACAACTCCGATCTGATCCGCGGCCTGATGTTCTTCCGGCTGCCGCTCGACTACGCGCTGATGATCGTGCTGGCGCTGAACTTCGTGCCGATCGTGCTGGCCGAGTTCGGCCGTATCGCCGACGCGCAGAAGGCGCGCGGGCACGCGCTGATCGAGCGCGGGCTGATCGGCAGGGCGCGCGGGCTGGCGCCAATCTTCGTGCCGCTGACGCTCAACGCCGTCGACCGCGCCGACACGGTGGGCAAGGTGCTGGAGATCCGCGGCTTCGCGCGGCGCCGGTTCCGCGCCGAGTTCGAGCCGCTGCGGCGCGGCAGCTGGCTGCTGCTGGCGGCGGCGCTGCTGCTGCTGCTGGCCGCGCTGGCCTCGGCGCTGGCTGGGCGCGACCTGCTGGCGCTGGGGTGATGCTGCATCCGGCAGAACACGTGCTGCATGTGGGGGTTTGGGGGCGGCAAAGCCGCCCCCGAAATTTTCTTATGACTTACGCAGTTGGCGGGCTTAGCCTTCGGCAGAGCGCTCCTTTTATGCTGGCCTGCACGGCTTCGCCGAGCAGGCCAGCGCAAAACAGAAGAAAGGCCAGGCCGGGGTGAGTCGCCTCGCCCCGGCCTGGCCTGCGTGCTGCTATGGCCCTGCGGCTAGCGCTGGGGCACGTGCTCGTGGGCGTGGTAGCTCGAGCGCACCAGTGGGCCGCTCTCGACGTGCTTAAAGCCGCGGCTGAGCCCTTCGGCCTTGAACATCGCGAACTCGGCCGGCGTTACGTAGCGCTCGATCGCCCAGTGCGAAGTCGAAGGCGCCAGGTACTGGCCGATCGTCATCACATCGCAATCGGCGCCGCGCAGGTCGTCCATCACGCCCAGCACCTCGGCGTTCGTCTCGCCCGCGCCAACCATAATGCCGCTCTTCGTCACCACCTCGCGGCCGCCCATCGCGCGGGCGCGGCGCAGCAGCTCGATCGACTGGGCGTAGCTGGCCTTGGGCCGGAAGCGCCGGAAGATCCGCGGCACCGTCTCGATATTGTGGTTCAGCACGTCGGGGCGCGCGTCCATCACCATCGCCAGGGCCTCCCAGTTCCCCTCGAAGTCGGGGATCAGCACCTCGATGCGGCAGTCGGGCAGGCGCTCGCGGATCTTGCGGATGGAAGCGGCGAAGATATGCGCCCCGCCATCGGGCTGGTCGTCGCGGTTCACCGCCGTGAGCACGGTGTGCTTCAGCCGCAGGTGCTCCACCGCTTCGGCGATCCGGTCGGGCTCCTGCTCGTCGAGCGGGCCGGGCTTGCCCTTGGCGATGGCGCAGTAGCGGCAGCCGCGCGTGCAGACCTCGCCGAGCAGCAGGAACGTGGCGGTGCGATGGTTCCAGCACTCGCCGATATTCGGGCAGCGCGCCTCCTCGCACACGGTATTCAGGCGCTGCTGGCGCATCAGGGAGCGCACGTCTTCGTAGTTCGGGCCGGCCGGCATCTTGGCGCGCAGCCACTCGGGGCGGCGCGAGCGCGGCGCGGGCGGGGCGGCCGTAT
This sequence comes from Kouleothrix sp., assembly GCF_046328425.1. Lineage (NCBI taxonomy): Bacteria > Bacillati > Chloroflexota > Chloroflexia > Chloroflexales > Roseiflexaceae > Kouleothrix > Kouleothrix sp. Next base: position 89,188 of record NZ_JAXLWP010000024.1, on the reverse strand, counting down.
CGGCGGGCGGGGCGGCGGCCGGCGTAAGCGGGATGAACTCAGCCATATCGAGAACCTTTCGTAGGCCAGGAAAGGCGGCTAGCCTGTGCGACTTTCGCAACGCTTAGCTTGCGTATTGCGCGATAGTGTACCATATCCGGGGGCTTTTGCCCACACTTGCGGCGGCCGATCAGCCGCGCAGCGCATCGAGCGGCAGCGCGTGCGCCGTGCGCCCCTGAAAGCCCGTCATCGTCTCGGCGGCGCAGAGCGCGTTGAGAATAGCCTCCTCGACGGCATCGGCGGCGGCGGCGAACAGCGGGTTGATCGCGTCGTGCGGCAGCATCAGCAGCTCGGCCAGCCCGCCGCGCCGCGGCACCACGTTGCCGGTGGCGAACGCCAGGAAGATATCGCCGCTGCCGTTGTAGCCATTGCCGCCGACGCGCGCGAGGCCGACGGTCGCGCGGCGCGCCAGGCGCTTGCACTGGGTCGGCAGCAGCGGGGCGTCGGTGGCGACGACGGCAATGATCGACCCGGCCTCGCCGCTGCTGGCGCGCGGCAGCGGCACCAGATCGGGGCCAAGCGCGCGCCCAACCGGCACGCCATCGACGCGCAGGTCGCCGCGCCAGCCATAGTTAGCCTGCACCAGCGCGCCAACCGTGTAGGCGCCGCACTCGGTGGCGGCCACGCGCGACGACGTGCCGATGCCGCCCTTGAAGCCATGGCAGATCATGCCGGTGCCGCCGCCGACATTGCCCTCGTCGACGGGGCCGCTGCGGGCGCTGGCCAGCGCCGCGAACACATGCTCGGGCCGCACGTGGAACGCATCGATATCGCTCAGCACGCCGTCGTAGGTTTCGGCGGCGATCGGCAGCAGCCAGCCGCTGCCCTGGCCCAGCACGTGCGCCACAAGCGCGTCGCGCACCACGCCGACGCCGTGGGTGTTGGTAATGCCGATCGGCGCGTCGATCAGGCCGGACTCCTCGAGCCAGTGCGTGCCGGTCATCTCGCCGTTGCCGTTGAACGAGTGAAACCCGCCAAACACCTGCTGCTCGCGGGGGTCGGCGTGCGGCACCACCACCGTCACGCCGGTGCGCGCCACGCGCGGCTCGTCGTAGATCAGCGTGGTGTGGCCCACCAGCACCCCCGGCACGTCGGTGATCGCATTGTGCGCGCCGGTCGGCAGCGCGCCGATGGCAATGCCATGATCGCGAAGGCGCGATCGGTTCATATGCTGCTCCTTTGCCAATAGCCCCACGCGGGCCTGGAGGCCAGTGTGCCGCCGCCCTGAGGCATAGCGGCGCGAGGCGGCGGGCTGCGGCGGGCGCTTTTTTGCGCTCGCGCGCCGCGAAAAATATGGTACCATACCCGCGACCAGCCAGATCACGAGGTAGAGAAGAGCCATGCCAACGCAACCCAAACCCATCCGCGTGCTATTCGTCTGCACCGGCAATATCTGCCGCTCGCCGATGGCCGAGGCGGTGTTCTGCCACCTGGTGGCGCAGGCCGGCCTGAGCGAGCGGATCGAGGCCGACTCGGCCGGCACCGGCGCGTGGCATGTCGGCGGGCCGCGCACCGGGGCACCCGCCGCATGCACGGGCGCGGCATTGAGTATACGCACCGGGCGCGCCAGGTGCAGCCGCTTGAACTGTGCGGATTCCACGACTACCTGATCGCTGCGAGCCGCAGCCACATGGCCGAGCTGCAGTACCTGGCCAGCCGCGCCGGGGCCACGCTGGCGCTGCTGATGGACTACGCGCCGGCGGCGGGGGTGCGCGACGTGCCCGACCCGTACTACACCGGCGGGTTCGACGAGGTGTACGAGCTGGTGGAGCAGGCATCGCGGCCTGCTGGGCCAGATCGTCGAGCGAGTGAGCGAGTGAGCGTTTGAAGACTGAGCGGGGGGCGGGGGCAAGGAAGCGCATTTCCTCATGCAGGACGCGCATCGTGCGCGCCTTCACAGCGAAGAAGGCCGTGCCAGTGGCAACGCCAGACGCGCATGCCACAGGGCAAACCTACGTCATTCTGCGCCACGGGGAACGCATGTGCCACCAGCGCTGTAAGAGGCGGCGGCATTCTTTAAGCCCTCGCGGGGCGAGAGTGTGTGGCGCGCACAATGCGCGCCCTACGGGAAGGCCGTGCCAGCGGCAACGCCAGACGCGCATGCCACAGAACCGGCTCATCACCCGTATCCGCGCCACGAGGCATGTTGCCACCGGCGATGTAGCGGCGGCGGGATTCGTTACGGGGTCTGGGGCGAAGCCGCGCCTTGGGTGCAGGAGGCCGGCGGCGGCCTCCGCCCATGAGGCACGGGGGCGCGCAGCCCCGCAAGCCCTCGCAGGGGCGGGGCGCAGAAGCCCCGAGAACGCCCCTCTGCGGGGCACGGGGCGCGAAGCCCCCGAACGCCCTCGCGGGGCGCGGGGCGCGAAGCCCCCGAACGCCCTCGCGGGGCGCGGGGCGACGGAGCCCCCGAAGAGCAGAACGATGCTAACGACGACCAACAACTCTGATTGCCGAGGAGGCGCTGCGCCAGGCCGGCGACAGCACGCCCATCCGCGAGCGGGCGGCCGTGGGCGGCGGCAGCATCAGCTCAGGCGCTGCGCCTGCGCACCGCGCGCGGCGCATACCTGCTGAAAGTCGGCGGGCGCGGCCAGCCGGGATTCTTCGGCGCCGAGGCGCGCGGCCTGCAGCTGCTGGGCGCGGCGGGGGCGGTGCGCGTGCCGGCGGTGCTGGCGTACCGGGATCCTGGGCCGGCCACCGGCCGACCGCCCGGCGGCCGACCAGGAGGTGCCCCGGTTTCGCCGTTCGCCAGCGGCTTCATCCTGCTGGGTGGCTCCGAGGCCCCGGCGGCGGCCAGCCGCGCCCGCGCCGGCGGGCTGCTGGGCGCGGGGCTAGCCGCCGCTGCACCGCGCCCGCTGCCGGCCTACGGGCTCGGCCACGACAACTACATCGGGGCCACGCCGCAGCCGAACGGCTGGGAGGCCAGCTGGCTGGCGTTCTTCCGCGATCGGCGGCTGGGCTTCCAGGCCGAGCTAGCCGCGCGCAACGGCCTTCTGCCGACCCGCGCGTGCGCGCCGGGTCGAGCGGCTGCTGGGCCGGCTCGGCGAGTGGATCGACGATGCCGTGGTGCGGCCGGCGCTGCTGCACGGCGACCTGTGGGGCGGCAATTTCATCGTCGGGCCGGGCGGCGCGCCTGCGCTGATCGACCCGGCGGCCTACGGCGACCGCGAGGCCGACCTGGCGATGACGCGGCTGTTCGGCGGGTTCCCGCCCGCATTCTACGCCGCCTACGGCGCCGCCTGGCCGCTGCCCCCCGGCTGGCAGGAGCGCGCCGACCTCTACAACCTCTACCACCTGCTCAACCACCTGAACCTGTTCGGCGCGAGCTACGGCGCCGAGGTCGACGCGACGCTGGCGCGCTACGCGGGCTAGGCGCCGGCCCAGCGCGCGGGGTTGGCCACGATATAGCTGCGGATACGGTTCAGAGCGGCTTCATCGCGCACAACATGCTCGTAATAGTTTCGCTGCCACAGGCGCCGGCCGAAAGGTGGCCAGCTGTGCTGCCGAACACCGCAGATATAGGCATTTGTCGACAGCGACTTGAACGCGCCGACAGCATCGCCAAGGTGCACATCCCCTGCGCGCGGTTCCAGGATCACGACAATGCCGTGCATGTGGTCGGGCATCACGACAAACGCGTCGAGGCGGAGGGTGGGAAAGCGCGCTGGCAGCGCCAGCCACTCGGCTTGAACCATGACGCCCGCGTCGTTCAGCGCGATGCCGCCGCGATCGGCTGCGCCGAACAGGCAGGCCCGCCCCTGGACACAGATTGTGACGAAGTAGGCGCCTGGGGCGGTGTAGTCGTACCCTTTCAGGCGGATCGAGCGCCGGTGATGGCGGCGAGGGTCGTAGGGCAATGCAACATCCTCCGTTGCGGTGGTTCACCCGCTGAACCGCAGGCACATGCGTGCGGATACGGACCGTCGGGGCGCCTTGTGGGCGCCCGCGAAGTGCGCTACGGGCCGTCAGGGGCACCCCTTGTGGGTGCCGCCCCTTGTGGGTGCCCACGGGGGATGCGCTACGGGCCGTCGGGGCACCCCTTGTGGGTGCCCCGCCTCTTGTGGGCGCCCACAGGGGATGCCCAGCCCCTTGCCGGGTGCCCGAAAGCGCGCCCTACTTCTCGCGGTTGCGGCCGTACTGCTCGTGGCTCGATACCCAGTCCGACGACGAGATCGCCGAGGCCAGCGAGATCTCGCCGGCCAGCGCCACGGCGGCGACGATCTCGGCGAACTTGTGCACCTTGCCGCGCCCGACGCAGCCGAGCAGCTCAAGGCACTCGCGCTGGGTCGGCAGGGCCGTGCCGCCGCCAAACGTCGCGACGATCAGCGAGGGGATCGTCAGCGAGAGGTACAGGTCCTTCTCGGGTGTCAGCTCGGTGTACAGCACGCCCGCCGACGACTCGGACACATTCGCCACGTCCTGGCCGGTGGCAATGAACATCGCGGTGATCGCGTTGGCCGAGTGCAGGCCGTTGTTGTTCGCCCCCGAGAGAAACGCGCCCACGTTCGCCACGCCCCAGTGGTACGCCAGGTTCTCGGGCTCGACGCGCATATTTTCCACCAGCACATTGCGCTTCAGCACCGCCTCGGCCGTCACGCGCTTGCCGCGCGTGCGCATGATGTTCACCTGCGAGGCTTTCTTGTCGGTGGCGAAGTTCGACTCGAGGTAGAAGTGCTTCACCGGGCCCTCGTAGTGGTCGAGCACCCAGCTGCACGCGGCGAACGTGGCGCGGCCGACCATGTTCTGGCCTGCGGCGTCGCCGGTGCTGTAGTTGAAGCGCAGAAACACAAACTTATTCGCCAGGTACGGGTCGATGTGCTGCAGCTTCGCCACGCTCGAGGTCGCCTCGGCCTCCTCGCGGATCTTGTCGATATGCTCGTTGACCCAGCTCAAGAAATCGCGTCCGGCGCGCGCGTCTTCGAATACGAACACCGGCGCGCGCTGCATCGCGTCGGCCACCACGGTCACCTTCACGCCGCCCGACAGGTTCACCACCTTGATGCCGCGGTTGTACGACGCCACCAGCGTGCCCTCGGTGGTGGCCAGCGGGATGAGGAAATCGCCCTGCGCGTGCTCGCCATTGATGGTGATCGGCCCGGCGAAGCCCAGCGGCACCTGCGCCACTCCGGTGAAGTGCTCGATGTTGCCCTTGGTGACGTGCGGGTCGAACGAGTATTTGGTCAGGTGGTCGAGCTTGGCGCCGGTGAACTCTTCGACAAAGTGCTGGCGCTGCTTGATGATCGCGTCGGTGTAGTCGTCGGCGCCGTCGCGCGGGATGCGCACCAGGTGCTCGGTGCTCTCGGAGATCGCGTCTTCGACCTCGAACTTCAGCGCGCCGAACGGCTTGCTCTTGAAGGCGATGCCGATCTTGTGCTTGCCCAGCTCGAGCGCCGGGATGCCCACGCGCACCATCAGCGTCTTGCGCAGCGGGAACTGCACCGGGCCGCCCGCCGCAACCTGCGCCGGCGTCAGCACCGTGCCATCCCCCAGGTCGATCCGGATGCTGTCGCGCGGCACCACCTTGCCGTCGATACTGATCGCCTGCAGCTCGGTGACCTCGGCGTCGCTCAGGCGGTTCTTGATCGCGAACTGCACCCCCTGGTCGACGTTCTGCAGGCTGCCGAAGGTATACAGCTGCTTGAGCAGCATACTGGGTATGAACGACATACGCGATCCTCCACGATACGCTTTGCGGCTCCACATTGATGCGAGGATGCTCTATTATCGCGGATGCCGTGCTTCTGTCAACCGGGCTGCGTCGCACTTGACAACTGTACCGTCCAGACGGTATACTCTCTGGTATGAAACATACATCGACACGACATGCGATCCTCCAGGCGGCGCGGCGAGTCGTCCGAGCGGGCGGGGCGGCAACGCTGACGCTCGACGCGGTGGCGCACGAGGCCGGCGTGAGCAAGGGTGGCCTGCTGTACCACTTCCCGAGCAAAGACAAGCTGATCGCCGGCATGCTCGAGCAGATGCTGGCGAGCTTCGACGACGACGTGCGCGCTGCCGCCGAGGCACCGGGGCAGCCGCCTGGCGCCTGGGCGCGCGCCTACGCCAGCATCACCTGCGCGCCCGAGTGGCAGTCGCACGATCTCAGCGCCGATCTGCTGGCGGCAGTGTCGACGAACGCCGACCTGCTCGAGCCAGTGCGCGCGCGCTATGCCGAGTGGCAGCGCCTGCTCGAGTACGACGGCATCGACCCGGCGATTGCCACGCTGGTGCGGCTGGCCGCCGACGGCCTATGGTTCGCCGATATGTTTGGGCTGGCGCCGCCGAGCGGGCCGCTGCGCGCACAGGTGCTCGAGGCGCTGATCGCACTCACCCAGGAGTAGCTCTGATGAACCCATTTATTTTGCTGGTGCTCGCGATCGCCAGCGAGGTGGTCGGCACCACCGCCCTGAAACAATCGGCCGGCTTTACCCGGCTATGGCCAAGCCTGCTGGTGGTCGCCGGCTACGCCACGTCGTTCTACCTGCTTTCGCTCACGCTCAAGCAGATCCCGATCGGCGTCACCTACGCGATCTGGTCGGGCCTCGGCACCGTCGGCATCGTGCTGGTCGGCGCGCTGCTGCTGCGCGAGTCGGTGTCGCCCGCAGCCATGCTCGGCATTGGCCTGATAGTCGCGGGCGTGACGGTGCTGAATGTGTTCGGCGGCGCGGCGCACTAGCGCTGGCCCAGTGGGGAAAAGCAAACAATGCGACGACTCAAGCCATTCTTTCTGGTCACCGACATCGGCTTTATCGCCTACTGGCTGATCACGCTGCTGGCGCTGATCCCCGAGGCCTACCTGTTCAAGGACTACCACGAGCCGCTGCTGGTGGCCTGGAACTGGTCGTTTCTGCCGCTCGACCTGCTGATCTCGGCCACGGGCCTGGCGAGCCTGCTGCTGCACCGGCGCGGCGACGCGCGCTGGCGCGGCCTGGCGATCACCTCGCTGGCGCTGACGCTCTGCTCGGGGCTGCAGGCGCTGGCCTTCTGGGGGCTGCGCGCCGATTTCGACCTGGCGTGGTGGCTGGCGAATGGCTACCTGCTGGTGTACCCGCTGTTCTTTCTGCCCGGCCTGATCGCCGGCAGGGAGGCCGGCGGCGCGGCCCTGACTGCGCGCTAGCCGCGTTGGGCGCGGTCAGCCCGCGATCGGCTCGACCACGTAGGTCGGCGGGGCCGCGCCGCCGCCGGCCGACACATTCAGCAGCGCGGTGGCGGCGATGCGCGTCAGGCAGCCGACGGCATGCACGTCGGGGCTGTGCGGCAGCCCATACACACACGGGTCGCTGTCGACATAGCGCTGCGTGACGCGCAGGCCCTCGTCGGGCGCCCAGGTGGGGTACAGCTCAGCCGGCACCGGCACGCGCTCCTGGATCACGAACGGCGCGGCCTGGGCCGCCGCCAGCGCGCGATCCCAGCTGGCCTGGTCGGTCTCCCAGCCCAGCAGCACACCCTGGCCGCCGTAGTCGTCGTTGGGCTTCAGCACCAGCCGCTCGCGGTTGCGCTGCGCGAACGTCAGCAGCGGCACCTGCTGCCCATCGTAGCGCGTCACGCCGCCACGCACCTGGCGCGTCCAGGGCACGTGCCGCGCCACCGCGGCGCGCTCGTCGGCGTCGAGCAGCCCGGCCGCCGGGCCATCCTCATCCGACAGCAGCGCCATGATCATTTTGGTATGCGCCGGCTTGGTGCGAAATGGGTTCACCACGCATACCGCGCGATCGGCGTAGGCGCGCACCAGCGGGTGGCTCAGGTCGTAGCGCGCCAGAAACTCGTGCTGCAGCACGCGCCGGTACACCAGGTCGATCGGCGTAGGCGCGCCGCCCGGCGGAGTGGCATACAGCCGCTTGCCGTCGTACGAGAGCCAGCCGGGGTCGGCCACGACGGTGGCGATGCCATCGGCGCGAAAGCGCGCGGCGATATGCTCGAACTCGGGCCAGGTCACCGCTTCGGCGTAGTCGACAATCGCGACGGCGGGGGTGCCGGCGCCGCCCCAGGCCTGGTAGGTGCTCAGCAGCATGCGCTGGAGCCCCTGGCGGTGCGGCAGCGGCGCGGCGCGGTAGGTGTTGCGAAACTCGGCCATGATTGGCAGCTGGTCGAACACCTCGACCATCGCCTCGTCGTAGCCGATGCCTGCGGGCGACTCGAGGTTCGACTCGACATACCAGCACGCGCTGGCATCCGCCGCGAGAAAGCCGTCGAGCCGGCCAAACGCCGACGCGCCGGGGTAGCCGGGGTCGATCGCTAGCAGCGCGCGCTCGGCCTCGCTTAGCGCGTAGGGTTCCAGCAGCTTTGGCTCGCCGAGCGCGGCGGCGGCGACTTTGCGGATGGCGCGGCCCACCGCAGCGGCCGACTGCTCGAGCAGCGCGAGCTGCGCCGGCGTGATCAGGCGCGGCCGCAGCACCGAGCAGATCAGCCGCTCGCGCGGCTTGCCGACCAGCAGATCGCGCTCGCGGATCAGCGCGTCGAGCCGCGCAAACGTCTCGCGCGCGCCGTCTTCGTCGAGCAGGCTGTGGTAGTGGTTGATCGCGTCGTCGAGTTGCATAGTGCTCCGTTTCGCTGTGTTAGGCGCAGAGTATACCAGAAAACGTGCGCCTGGCCGCCATTGCGCTCAAAGCCGCCGCAGGCCTCCAGCAATCCTCTCGCGCCTGGGATTTATAATAGACTTTATAGGAAATACCGATCGTGGGGGTTTGGGGCCGCAGGCCCCCAACATCTCCTCTTGGCGGGGAGATTCGGAGGGGCAAAGCCCGTCCGGCTCTCTTATTTCCGATAAAGTCTAATAGCGGCGACACGACCGCACGCCGCGCCGGCAATCAGCAGAAAGCAACCGCCATGGCCTACCCACCGATCAACCCGCGCGCGCCATACATCTGGCACGGCGCCGACTACAACCCCGAGCAGTGGCCGCCAGCCACCTGGGACGACGACGTGGCGCTGATGCGCCAGGCCGGCTGCACGATCGCCACCGTTGGCGTATTCAGCTGGGTATCGCTGCAGCCGGCCGAGGATCGCTTCACCTTCGAGTGGCTCGACAGCGTGATCGAGAAGCTGCACGCCGCCGGCCGGGTGGTGTGCCTGGCCACGCCCACCGCCGCGCAGCCGGCCTGGATGTCGCTCGCCTACCCCGACGTGCTGCGCGCCGACGCATACGGCCGGCGGGTGCACCACGGCGGGCGCACCAACTTCTGCCCAAGCTCGCCCAGCTACCGGCGCTTCGCCGCACAGATCGCCACCAGGCTTGCCGAGCGCTACGGCCGCCACCCCGCGCTGGTGATCTGGCATATCTCGAACGAGTACGGCGGCAGCGGGCTGTGCTACTGCGAAAACTGCGCTGCCGCGTTTCGCGAGTGGCTGCAGCGGCGCTACCCCAGCCTCGCCGAGCTGAACGCGCGCTGGTGGACGCCCTTCTGGAGCCACACCTACACCGACTGGTCGCAGATCGAGCCGCCCTACGCCGACGGCGAAAGCGTGACGCATGGACTGACGATCGACTACCGCCGGTTCCAGAGCGACGCCATGCTCGAGTGCTTCACAATTGAGCGCGACGCCATCCGCGCCGTCGCGCCAGGCGTGCCGATCACCACCAACATGATGGGCACCTTCCCGCACCTCGACTACCGCGCGTGGGCCAAGGAGCTGGACGTAGTGAGCTGGGACTGCTACCCCGCGCACAATGCCACGCCCTCCGACATCGCGTTTCTGCACGATCTGCATCGCGGCCTGAAGGACGGGCTGCCATTCATGCTGATGGAGCAGACGCCGAGCACGCAGAACTGGCAGCCGGTGAACGCGCTGAAGCGGCCGGGTGTGCTGCGGCTGTGGAGCTACCTGGCGGTAGCGCACGGCGCCGACACGGTGATGTATTTCCAGTGGCGGCGCAGCCGCGGCGGCGGCGAGAAATTTCACGGCGCGGTTGTCGACCACGGCGGGCGCGCCGATACGCGCGTGTTCGGCGAGGTGGCCGCGCTCGGCGCCGAGCTGGCGCGCCTGGCCGACGCCACGCTGGGCGCGGCAACGCCGGCGCGCGTCGGGCTGCTGTTCGACTGGAACAACTGGTGGGCGGTCGAAGGCGCGATCGGGCCGATCCGCTCGAAGGACTACGTGGCGGTGGTGCGCAAGCACTACGCCGCGCTGTGGCGCCAGCGCGTGCCGGTCGACATCGTGTGGAGCGACTCCGAGCTGGCCGGCTACGATTTGGTGGTGGCCCCAATGCTGCACATGGTCAAGCCGGGCCTGGCCGAGCGCGTCGAGGCGCAGGTGGCGCGCGGCGGCACGTTTGTCACCACCTACTTCAGTGGCGTGGTGAACGAGAACGACCTGGCGTTCGAGGGCTACCCCGGCCCGCTGGCGCGCGTGCTGGGCATCCGCGTCGAGGAGATCGACGCGCTGCCGCCTGGCGAGGAGAACCAGATCGTGATGGCCGACGGCAGCGGCAGCTACAGCTGCGCCAGCTTGTTCGACCTGCTGCACAGCGAGGGCGCGGCGGTGCTGGCGACCTACGGCCGCGACTTCTACGCCGGCGCGCCGGCCCTCACCGCCAACCGCTTCGGCCAGGGGCAGGCGATCTACATCGCCAGCGACCCCGAGCCGCGCCTGCTCGACGACCTGTACGCGCGGCTGCTGGCCCAGCACGGCATCGCGCCAGCGCTCGACGCGCCGGCCGGCGTGGAGGTGGCGCTGCGGCAGAAAGGCGATCGGCAGCTGCTGTTCATCCTGAACCACAATGCCGCGCCGGCTACGCTCGCGCTGCCCGGCACATTTCACGATCTGCTGAGCGACACAGCCGCCAGCGGCACGATCGATGTGGAAGGCTACGGCGTGCGCATCCTGGCGCGCTGAGCCCAGGAGGTTATACCAAACGCTTGATTACGTACACTTTGGTGGGGTTTGGGGCGGCTTCGCCGCCTTGCTCTTGTGTTGCACGACGTGGCGAAGCCACGTCGTGCAACACAATCTATACATGATCAAGCGAGCAGCGTATTATTTGGCTGGCAGCGTCTTCAAGAAGGCGAAGATCGCGCGCAGATCGTCGTCGCTGGCGAAGGCGCTGATATCCTTCCAGGGCATGCTCTCGCTGAGTGGGGTATTGTCGGGCCGGATGCCGGTGCGGATCATTTTCATGAAGTCGGCCTCACTCCAGTGCTGGGCCACACCGGTAATATCCGGTCCAGCCGGCGGGCCGTTCGGGTCGGGCGTACCGCCGGCCAGGCTCGGGCCGTGGCAGTCGCGGCAGCCACCAATGGTGTACACCAGGTATTTCCCATACTCGGCGGTTGTGCCTACCGGCGGAGCGACGACCGGCCCGCTCACTGGCGCTTGCGCGCTCAGAAATGCGCCGTTGCTGATTGCAACCAGCAGCGCGCCCATCAGGTTGATTTTCGTTGGCGGGGTGGCTGGCGTGGCCGGCTGCGAGCGCAGATAGGCTACCAGCGCCTGCACATCGTCGTCGCTCAGGCCGCGAAACGTCATCGACGGCATAATCAGCAGCGAGCGGCCGTCTTTGTGAATGCCCTCGCGGATCGCACGAATAATCTCGCCGTCGCTCCAATCTTTCAGCTCACCGCCTGGCGTGAGGTTGGCTGCGTAGAGCGTGCCCACCGGCGGGCCGTCGGTGCCGAAATCTTGGCCGGTGAGAGGCAGCTGGCCGCCTGTGGCATGGCATCCTACACAGATGTGCGCAAGCTTCTCACCACGCGCGATCTGCTCGGGCGAACCGGCGACCTTCACATTCTGCACCGGGTTCGAGTAGCTGCGATTCAGCATCGAAAAGCCGTACAATCCTGCGCCCGTTACCACCGCCACCGCGAGCGTCAGCAGCCCTGCGACAATCGTCCCCACCCATTTGACAACGCCGTTGCGAGCGCGCCAGGCGCGCCGCGTCAGGAAGCCGAATACGAATAGCAGAGCTAGCAATATTCCAACGCCAACGAAATCGAACACGCTGTTCTCCTTTCCCCCTCCCAGCTTGTACGAGAGGAAGCGATCCAAATAATCACAGCGCCGATTCAGGAAAGCAATACCTGAGGGTGGCACACTATAAGACGAATAAACTATTTTCGAGGTTACGCCCAACCAACGATTTAATACTGTTCGCTTGATCACGTGTAGATTGTGTTGCACTACGTGGCTTCGCCACGTAGTGCAACACAAAAGAAATTTGGGTGCGGCTTCGCCGCCCCCAAACCCCCACCAAAGCGTCAGTAATCAGTAGTGCAACACAAAAGAGTCCGGGCGGCGAAGCCGCCCCCGAACCCCACCAGTGTAGGTAATCAAGCGAAATTGGTATCAAAAGAAAGCGATCGAGCTATGGCAGCGCGGCGCTACGCCGCGAGGAAATTGCGCAGCAGCTGCTTGCCGGCCTCGGTCATGATCGACTCGGGGTGGAACTGCACGCCCTGCACCGGCAGGTCGCGGTGGCGCAGCCCCATGATCAGCCCGTCGCTCGTCCAGGCCGTCACCTCCAGGCAGCCGGGCAGGTCGTCGCGCCGCACGATCAGCGAGTGGTAGCGCGTGGCCTGGAACGGTGCCGGCAGGCCGGCGAACACGCCCGCGCCCTCGTGGTAGATCTGCGAGAGCTTGCCGTGCATCACCTGGGGTGCGCGCACCACCGCGCCGCCGTAGGCTGCGCCGATCGACTGGTGGCCCAGGCACACGCCCAGGATGGGGAAGCGATCGCCCAGCTCGCGGATCAGCGGCACGCTGATGCCGGCCTCGCTGGGGGTACACGGCCCCGGCGAGATCACGATCTTCTCGGGCGCAAGCGCGGCCACGTCGCCTACGCCCAGCTCGTCGTTGCGCTTCACCAGCACCTCGGCGCCCAGCTCGCTCAGGTACTGGTATAGGTTGTAGGTGAACGAGTCGTAGTTATCGAGCAGCAGCAGCATGTGTTTCCTCTTTCCTTTTCAACAGCGCACATTCGCTCTTGCGCCGCATGGCTGGTTCTGCCTGCGGCGGCGTGGAACACGCCAAAAGATCAGCGCAGCGCCTCCATCAGGGCGGCATAGGCCGGCTTGGGCCGCAGCTGCTCGTCGAACGGCAGCGCCGCGCCAAAGCCGGGGAAAAAGCCAGGCACCCACGAGTACTTGTCGGTGAAGCCCCACGTGGTGAACTCGTGGCAGTTGGGCGCGGCCAGGCACACCTGCAGCACCTCGCGAAACGCGCGGCCCTGGCTCTTGAGCGTGCCGGCATCGGCCGGGATGGGCACGCGCACGTCCATCTCGGAGACATGCACCAGCAGGCCAAGGTCGGCCAGGCGGCGCATGTTGCGGGCCAGCGCGTCGGTGTCCGGCCGGCCCGCCAGCGAGATGTGCATCTGCAGGCCCACGCCGTCGATCGGCACGCCGCGCGACTTCAGGTCGCGCACCAGCGCGAAGATTGCGTCGGACTTGGCGTTCAGCTCCTCGCCGTTGTAATCGTTGTAGAACAGCTTGGCGTCGGGGTCGGCCTCGTGAGCCCAGCGAAACGCCAGCTCGATATACTCGGGGCCGATCAGCTGGCGCCAGGGCGTATCGCGCGGCGCGCCGCCATCGCCGATCGCCTCGTTGACGACATCCCACTCGGCGATGCGGCCTTTGTAGCGGCCAACCACCTGGGCGATATGGTCGTGCAGGGCGGCGCGCGCCGCCTCGGGGGTGAACTTGCCGGCGGTGACCCAGCCGGGAAGCTCCTGGTGCCACAGCAGCGTGTGGCCGTGCACGCGCATGCCGTGCGCTTCGGCGAAGTCGACCAGCGCGTCGGCGGGCGCCCAGTCGTAGCGGTCGCGCGCGGGGTGGATCAGGCCGAACTTCATGACGTTCTCGGGCGTGAGCTGGTTGTAGCTCTCGGCCAGCACGCGCGCGTACTCGGCGTCGGCGCGCAGTGCGTCGGCGGACACCGCCGCGCCGACGTAGAAATCGCGGCGCGCGGCCAGGGTGCGCAGCTGCGGCACCGCCGGCTCGGTCGGCGTCGGGCGCGGGGTTGGCGGTGCGGTTGGCGCCGGCGTGGCGCTCGGCGGCGTTGGGAGCGCGGCGCTAGGCGGAACCGCGGCGCCGCCGCAGGCGGCCAGCAGCGCCAGCAGGGGCAGCGCCACAAGGCCAACGCGGCCGAGAAAACGGGCTGGCAACGTGCTCATTTCACTCCACAGCATAGGGCCTCGGGCGAAGCTAGTGCCGGCGAGGCTAGCGGGCGATATTGGCCAGCGTAGCGCCGGTGACGCGGATCAAGTCGGCCGGCGCGAGCAGCAGCTCGAGGCCGCGCTGCCCGGCGCTGATGCCAACCACCGGCCACAGCACCACCGTCTCGTCCACAAACAGCGGGTAGGGCTTCTTGACGGCCAGCGGCGTGACTGCGCCGCGCATGTAGCCGGTCAGGTCGAGCACCTCTCTGAGCGGCACCATCTCGACGCGCTTGTTGCCCGAGGCGTCGCCGAGCGCCTTGAGATCGAGCTCGGTGCCGGCGGGAATGCAGGCCAGCACCGGCCCGGTGCGGTCGCCGCGCGTGATCAGCGTCTTGAACACCGTCTCGGGCGGCATCGCGAGCTTGGCGGCCGCGCGCTCGGCGCTCAGGTCGCTCTCGTCGATAGCGTAGGCGCGCAGCTCGTAGGCCACCCCGGCGCGGTCGAGCGCGCGCACCGCGTTGGTTTTGGTCACAGCTGCTCGGCCTCTTCGATCGCGCGCAGCAGCGCGGCGGCCTTGTTGTAGCTCTCGTTGAACTCGGCGGTCGGGTTGCTGTCGGCCACGACGCCGCCGCCGGCCTGCACATACGCCACGCCGTCCTTGACGATCATGGTGCGCAGAGCGATGCAGGTGTCGAGGTCGCCGTTGAAGCCGACGTGGCCGACCGCGCCGGCGTAGATGCCGCGCTGCTGGCCTTCGAGCTCGGCGATGATCTGCATGGCGCGGATCTTGGGCGCGCCGCTGACGGTGCCGGCCGGAAAGCAGGCGCGCAGCGCGTCGAGCGCGCTCATGTCGGCGCGCAGCCGGCCGGTGACGTGGCTCACCAGGTGCATGACGTGGCTGAACTTCTCGACGAACATAAAGTCGGGCACGCTCACGCTGCCGGGCTGCGACACGCGGCCGATGTCGTTGCGGCCCAGATCCACCAGCATGAGGTGCTCGGCGCGCTCCTTCTCGTCGGCCAACAGCTCCTCGGCCAGCGCGCGATCCTCGGCCTCGTCGGCGCCGCGCCAGCGCGTGCCGGCGATCGGGTGGGTCGTGACGAGGCCATCCTCGACGCGCACCAGCAGCTCGGGCGACGCGCCGACCAGCTCGCAGTCGGGGGTTTTGAGAAAGAACATATACGGCGAGGGGTTGATCGTGCGCAGCGCCCGGTAGATCGTGAACGAGTCGACCGACACGCGGCGGCTGAAGCGCTGCGACGGCACCACCTGAAAGATGTCGCCGGCAGCAATATACTCCTTGGCGTGCAGCACGCGGCGCTCGTACTCGGCCTGAGAAACGTTGGACGAAGGACGAAACACCAAAGACGAAGTATCTCGTTCAACACGAGATTCGGCCACTTCGTCCTTGGTTTTTGGTGTTTGGCTGCTCGGCAGCGGCCTCGCCAACCTCGCGATCAGATCCTCGATCTTGGCGCACGCCCGCGCATACTCGGCCTCAAGGTCGTGGGCGTCGAGGTGCACGTGGGCGATCACCTTGATCTTGTGCTTGAGGTGATCGAAGGCCAGCAGCGTATCGACGAACTGCCACATGCCCTCGGGGATGCTGTAGGCGCGCTCCTCGGGCACGGGCAGGCGCTCGAAGCGCGCCACCGTCTCGTAGGCCAGGTAGCCCACCGCGCCGCCGACAAAGCGCGGCAGGTCGGGCAGGCGCACCGGGCGATACTCGCGCAGGTACGAATCGAGCACGGTCAGCGGGTCGGTATAGGGCAGCGACTGCTTGTAGCCGCCGTGCACCGCCTGGGCCAGGCCATCGGCGAAGCGCAGCGTCAGGTAGGGCTCGGCGCCGATGAACGAGTAGCGCGCCAGGTGCTGGCCGCCCTCGACCGACTCGAGCAGAAAGCTCCACGGCCCGCGCGCGACCTTGAGAAACGCCGACACCGGCGTCTCGAGATCGGCCAGGATCTCGGCGTAGATCGGGCAAAGGTTGCCCTGGTCGCGCAGCGCGCGGATCTCGTCAAGCGAGGGACGGATGTGCATCTTGATACTCCATATGACTTTAGATGAACTTGAGCCCCATCGCCTCTTTGATCATCCGCAGCGTCTCGTCGGCCTCGGCGCGGGCGCGCTCGCTGCCGGCCGCCAGCACATCCTCGACGATCCGCGGGTTGCGCTCGAGCTCGGCGCGGCGCTGGCGGATCGGGTCGAGGAAGTTGTTGATCGCCGCGGCGAGCTTCTTTTTAACCTCGACGTCGCCGACTTTGCCGAGCCGGTAGCGATCCTTCAGGTCGTTCACCTCGTCGACGTTGGGGTTGAAGGCGTCGTGATACTGGAACACCGGGTTGCCCTCGACCTTGCCGGGGATGTCGGCGCGGATGCGCGCCGGGTCGGTGTACATCCCGCGCACCTTTTGCTCGACGGTTTTGGCGTCGTCGCTGAGGTAGATCGCATTGTCGAGGCTTTTGCTCATCTTGGCCTGGCCGTCGGTGCCCACCAGCGTCGGCACATCGCCGATCAGCGTATCGGGCTCGGGCAGCGTATCGCCGTACAGGCCATTGAAGCGCCGGGCGATCTCGCGCGTCACCTCGAGGTGCGAGGCCTGGTCTTTGCCCACGGGCACGAGGTTGGCGCGCACGCACAGGATGTCGGCGGCCTGCAGCACCGGGTAGGCCAGCAGGCCCATTGAGGGCTGCTCGATCTCAAGATCCTGCATCACCTCTTTGAGCGTCGGCACGCGCTGCAGGCGCGGCACCGTCACCAGCATCGAGAAGATCAGCTGCAGCTCGGCGATCTGCGGCACTAGCGACTGCAGCATATAGCTGCTGCGGCTCGGGTCGATGCCGACGCTCAGGTTGTCGAGCACGACCGAGCGAATATTCTCGCCGGTGTGGCGCAGCCGCTCGAGCTCGGTGCGCGTGGTGAGCATGTGCAGGTCGGCCACGAGAAAGAAGCAGTCGTACTGTTCCTGCAGCTTTACGCGGTTGGCCAGCGTGCCGACGTAGTGGCCCAGGTGCAGGCGCCCTGTCGGCCGGTCGCCGGTCAGAATACGTTTTTTATTGGTTGCCATTGGTTTCCTCCTTGTTCTTGGCAGTACTATGCTCCGTATCGTGTGCGGTTTTTTCGCGCTCCGCGCGGGAAAAACCCAATACATCTGGCTTGCGGCAGCTACCGAAAGACGCCAAAAAAGTGCTTCAGGAAACGCTCACGGTCGACGCTCAGCGCAACCTGGTGCGAGTGCGCAGTTCCGGCGCGCCAGTGCGTTCGCCCGCGCTGCGGCGCATCCTCAAGCTCAAGCTCCACCGCGCCCGGCTCGAACGTGCAGATCTGGTCATCGAAGATCGTCGCCGCCGCCAGCGGGTCGTGGAAGGTGAGCACCTTGACGCGCTCGAACCACACTTCTGCGAAATCAAGCACCGGCAGCAGCAGCGGGTGCTGGAACGACGCCCGGACCTCGCTCGCGTCCAACGTCACCTGGCGGGTCACATCCAACCCGATCGAGCGGTGGCCATCTACCGCGGCGCGATACACCATCGCCGCGGCGTGCGGGTCGCACAGCGCATTCCACTCCAGCGGGCTAGCGTTCGGCAGCTGCTCGGCGAACACGCCGCACATCAGCACCAGCTGCTTCAGCAAGCCTGGCGTCTCAGGGTCGCTGGCGAACAGAAGCGCAATGTTCGTCAGCGGCCCGATCGCCAGCAGCGACACCTCGCCTGGGTTCGCGCGAATCGTCTGCCGCATAAACTCGATCGCCTGCCCGCGCGGAAAGCTCGCCTCGTGCGGCCAGCGGCTCAGCGCGGCGGCCTGGGGCGCGTGCGGCTGGCGCGGCTCGACCAGCAGCGGCAGCTCGGCGCCAGGAAAGATTGGCACCGCGCGCCCGGCGACCTTGCACAGCGCGCTGGCCATACTCGCGCGCCGCTCGGCTTCGCCCGTGACGGTAGTGATGCCCAGCAGGTCGCACTCGGGCTGAGCGAGCAGGTAGGCCAGGCATACCGCGTCGTCAATATCAGATCCAATATCAGTATCAAGCAAGATTTTTGTCGGCATCGTCGCCTCCCATCGCCAACCAATATCACACGTCAACCGTATAGTTCAGCGCCATCTCATCGCCAAGCTGGCCGCGAATGCCCCAATTGTGGCGCGGCGTCTCAAAGATCGTGATCTCGACATCATTTGGCGCGATCTGCAGCTCGTGCTCCAGCTTTGCAAAAATCAAGCGAATCAGCGCCTTTTTCGCCTCAACCGTGCGCCCCTCGAACATGCTGATCTCAATGATCGTATAGCGCTCGCTACGCCCCGGCGGGTAGTAGAAATCGGCAGGGTCGAGCCCAATAAAGCGGTGCGCGCGCTTATCGGGCGGGTAGCGCAGCGCCTCGACCACGCAGGTGTGCACTGCGTCGGACATGCGCGATTTGACCGCATCGAGGTGCGCGCGCATGCCGTAAATCTTGATCTGTGCCATACCACTTCTTCTTGTACCACCTCGGGCGCTTTTGCCTGCGGCAGCATCGTTGTGTGTGCGGTTTTCCGCGCTGCGCGCGGAAAACCGCACACCTATAAAGCATCAGGCACCGCTCTGCCGAAGGCTGAGCCCGCCGACTGCGTACGTTGTAAAACGATTATCCTACGCTCGGCAGGCCGGCCAGCGCCATAGCGATCTCTTCCTCGGGGTACTCGAAGTTCTCGAGCTTGCCGGCCATGTAGTCCATATACGCGCTCATATCGAAGTGGCCGTGGCCGCACAGGTTGAACAGAATTGTCTTCGACTCGCCGGCCTCCTTGCAGCGCAGCGCCTCGGCGATCGCGCCGGCGACGGCGTGGTTGGCCTCGGGCGCCGGCAGGATGCCCTCGGCGCGCGCGAACTGCACGCCGGCCGCGAAGGCGTCGAGCTGCTGCACAGCGCTGGCCTCGATCTGGCCGATGTCGAGCAGGTGGCTCACCAGCGGCGCCATGCCGTGGTAGCGCAGGCCGCCGGCGTGGATGCCCGGCGGGATGAACGTACTGCCGAGCGTGTGCATCTTCACCAGCGGCGTCAGGTGCCCGGTATCGCCGAAGTCGTAGGCATAGCGGCCCTTGGTGAGCGAGGGGCATGCGGCAGGCTCGACCGCCACCACGCGCACGTCGCGCTCGCCGCGCAGCTTCGCGCCGATGAACGGGAACGCGATGCCGCTGAAGTTCGAGCCGCCGCCGGTACAGCCCACGATGATGTCAGGGTAGTCGCCGGCCATCTCGAGCTGGGCAATCGCCTCCTGGCCGATCACCGTCTGGTGCAGCAGCACGTGGTTAAGCACGCTGCCGAGCGCGTACTTCGTATTCGGGTCGGTGGCGGCCACCTCCACCGCCTCGCTGATCGCGATGCCCAGGCTGCCGGTGCTGTTGGGGTGCTCGGCCAGGATCTGCCGGCCGGCGTTGGTCGAGTCGCTCGGGCTGGCGATCACCTTGGCGCCGAACGTCTCCATCAGCGCGCGGCGATACGGCTTCTGGCCATAGCTGACCTTCACCATATACACCACCACCTCGATCCCGAACAGCGCGCCGGCCAGCGCCAGCGACGAGCCCCACTGGCCCGCGCCCGTCTCGGTCGCCAGGCGCTTCACGCCCTCCTGCTTGTTGTAGTACGCCTGCGGGATGGCGGTGTTGGGCTTGTGCGAGCCGGCCGGGCTGACGCCTTCGTACTTATAGTAGATCTTGGCCGGCGTATCGAGCGCCTGCTCGAGCCGGCGCGCGCGGTACAGCGGCGTCGGGCGCCACTGGCGATACACCGACTGCACCTCCTCGGGGATGTCGATCGTGCGCTCGGTGCTCACCTCCTGCTTGATCAGCTCCATGGGGAACAGCGGCGCCAGGTCGTCCGGGCCGATCGGCTGGCCGGTGCCGGGGTGCAGCGGCGGCGGCGGCGGCGCGGGCAGGTCGGCGGCGATGTTGTACCAGCGCGTGGGCATCTGATCTTCCGACAAGACGTACTTGATGGTGTCCATGTGGCCTCCTCAGCGAATAGCGGAATGCCGACAGCATCCGGCAGTGCGGCATTGGCGGCATCGCGCGCCTGGTGCCAACCGCCGGCAGAATCAAAAAACCCCTCGTCCCCCGTAGGGACGAGAGGCCAGAAGCCTTTCGCGGTGCCACCCCTATTCGCCCGGCCTTGCGGCCCTGGCGCACTCAACGGGTACGGGATGCACGGCATCCGATACCCCGCGCCCTGGTAACGGTGGCGTCGCCGGCGGCTACTACGTCGATCGTATACTGGAAATGGCTATTCCCAATATACAAAGATTTCGCTCCGCAACTCGCAGGCCCATTCCGCGACCGCACCCGCACCGGATTTGCACCAGATCACCGGCTCTCTGAGCGGCAGCCAGACGCGTACTCTTCCTGTTCGTCGTCGTTTGCTTTTCTGTTGCGCCGAGTATACCAGCAGCGCTATTGAATGTCAACCGCCTCAAGAACGGCCGAGGGCTCGTGCAACGTCTTTCGACCTCTTCCCCTACCCCCGCTCCCGCGCGGGAGAGGGGGTAAGGGGGGTGAGGGCCGACTTTGCACGAGCCTTGAGAACGGCCGAGGGCAGCGGCAGGCTGTGCTACAATGCAGCTACATACCGCTTCACAGAAGAGACGCCCGAATGATCAACCCGCGCGTATTCAGCAACCCAGCCGCTGCCGAGTACATCGCCCCGGCCCCGGCTGGCGACCCGCTGGCGTTCCACCGGATGCTGCCCGCCTATGCGCCCACGCCGCTGGCCGAAGCGCCGCGCCTGGCCGCGGCGCTCGGGCTCGGCCAGGTGTGGGTGAAAGACGAGACCGAGCGTATGGGGCTGCCCGCGTTCAAGATCCTGGGCGCGGCGTGGGCCAGCGCACGCGCGCTGGCGCGGCGGCTGGGGCAGCCCGAGCCGCGCTTCGCCAGCCTGGCCGAGCTCGCGGCGCTGGCTGCGCCGCTGCGCCCGCTGAGCCTCGCCGCCGCCACCGACGGCAACCACGGCCGGGCGGTCGCGCGCGTGGCGCGCCTGCTTGGCCTCGGGGCGCAGATCTTCGTGCCGCGCGGCACCGCACAGGCGCGCATCGACGCCATCGCCGGCGAAGGCGCCGATGTGACCGTGGTCGACGGCGGCTACGACGCCGCGGTGGCGCGCTCGGCGGCACTGGCCGGCCCTGGCTGCCTGGTGATCTCGGACACCTCGTGGCCCGGCTACGAGGACACGCCGCGCGACGTGATCGCCGGCTACGCCACGATCTTCGGCGAGATCGACCGGCAGCTCGCCGGCGCGGGCGCGCCACAGCCCGACGTAGTGCTCGTGCAGGTGGGAGTCGGCGCGCTGGCGGCGGCAGTGGTGCGGCACTACCGCCAGCCCGGCCGCCCGTCGCACCCGCGGATCGTCGGCGTCGAGCCGACCCGCGCGGCCTGCGTGCTCGCGTCGCTGCAGGCCGCGCGGCTCGTCAGCATCCCCGAGCCGCAAGACTCGATCATGGCCGGGCTGAACTGCGGCACGCCCTCGCTGGTTGCCTGGCCCGATGTCTCGGCCGGCCTCGACATGCTGCTGGCGATCGACGACGACCTGGCGCGCCAGGCCATGCGCGCCCTGGCGCGCGACGGCATTGTGGCCGGCGAGACTGGCGCGGCCGGCGCGGGCGGGCTGATCGACCTGTGCTCCGCGCGCGATCTGGCGGCCGCGCGCGGCTGGCTGGGGCTCGGCGCACACAGCCGGGTGCTGCTGATCTGCACCGAGGGCGCCACCGACCCGGAGGCCTACGACAGCGTGTTGGCCGGCGAGGAGTAAACCACGCGACGTTCAAGGAACCACGCCCATGCGTCTCAGGCTGCTCGTCGGTGCGATCGTGCTGGTCGCCACGCTGCTGCTGCTGCCGCGCTTCCTCTCGGACTTCGCCCAGGACTACGCGGCCGCGCGGGCGTGGTGGCGTGGGCTGAGCCCGAACAGCCAGACTGCGGCAATTCTAAGCGAGTGCTGCGCCGATATCGCACCGCTGTACGGCGGCATGCAGACGGCCCACCCGCCCTTCGCGACGCTGCTGGCGCTGCCGCTGGGCTGGCTGCCCTGGCCGGCCGCGCGCCTGATCTGGCTTGCGCTCTCGTGGGCCGCGCTGGTCGGCGCCTGGCAGATCGGCCGGGTGAGCGCGTGGGCCTGCGCTGCCACCGGCGCGTTCTGGGTGATCGCGCTCGGCCTGGGCACCCACGAGGCGCTGCTGTTCGCGCTGCTGCTGCTCGCGCTCGAGCTCGACCGCCCGCCGTTGCCCGAAGAAAGCCGTCCGGCCCGCCGCGACTGGCTTGTGGGCGGCCTGGTCGGGCTGTGCGCGGCGATCAAGGTGTACCCGATCGTGCTGATCGGCGGGCTGCTGCTGGCGCGGCGCTACGCCGCCGCCGCCGTGGCGCTGGCCACTGGCGCCGCGCTCACGCTGCTGTGCGAGCTGGTGCTCGGCTTCGGCACCACGCTCGGCTGGCTGCGCTTCACGCCGATCAATACTAACTTTTATGTCGACCAGATCGGCAATGGCTCGCTGGTGCGGCTGGTGCGCGCGGTGTTGCCTGGCGCGCCGGCCACGCCGCTGGCGCTGGCGCTGCTGGTGCTGCTGGCACTGCCGCTGGTGCCGCGGCTGCGGCGCGGCGACTGGCTGCGCCCGCTGGTGCCGGTGATGCTGCTGGGGTCGCCGCTGAGCTGGCGGCACTACATAGGTCTTGCCGAGATCGACCGGCTGGGGCGCTTCGAGCAGGCCGCGCTCGCACTGGCCGGCGCGGCCGCGCTGCTGGTAGGCATGCAGCTGCTGCCGCCCGACAACATGGCCCCGGTGGTGCAGGGGCCGCTGCTGCTTGTGCTGATCTGGCTGTGGTACCGCGACAGCGCGCGGAAATTGCCGGCCGAGCCGCCCGCGCCGGCCGCCGAGCAACACTATTCATAGGACTTATACCAAACTCCGCTCGATCGCTTTCGTTTTGCCCTGCCCGGCGAAGTCGGGCAGGGCAAAAGAAACTTCGGGGCGCGAAGCCGCCCCAAAGCTCCGCACACAGCACGCGATCAGCCAATTCGCCGCAACGCTACATCTTTCGCCTCTCGACGCAGCCAGCACGCTATAGTACCCTGGCGAAGGGCGCAGCACGCGCAGCCAGGATGGCAGCTGGCTCTTCAAACAAAACACACTAGCGGCGCCATACAGGAGAAACGAGCGCTCTGCCGACCCGAAAACGCTATTGTGGCCGGCCTCGGCCAACCAGAAAGGAACACTCCCTATGGTCGCAAACCGCTACCAGCGTGCGGGCCGCGCGGCAGGATGGCTGCTGATGGCCACGCTCGCGCTGATCGTGCTAGCCTACGCCGTGATCATGCTGGTGACGCGCGCCTTCCCCGAGCAGCTGCAGCCGTCGTTTCAGGCGCATAGCCTGGCGATCTCGGTGCACATCGGCGGCTCGCTGCTGACGCTGGCGCTGGGGCCGTTTCAGTTCGTCGCGCGGCTGCGCGGGCGCTACCCGGCGCTGCACCGCTGGATGGGCCGGGCATACCTGGTGAGCGTGCTGGTCGGCGGCCTGGGCGGGCTCTACATGGCGATGTTCTCGAGCGGCGGCATGGTCGCGCACCTCGGCTTCGCCGGCCTGGCGCTGGCCTGGCTGCTCAGCGGCGCCATCGCCTACCGCGCGATCCGCGCGCGGCGCATCGCAGAGCACCGGCGCTGGATGGTGCGCAACTTCGCCGCCACCTTTGCGGCCGTCACGCTGCGGCTGTGGATGCCTCTGCTGATTATCGCCGCGCACCTGCCCTTCAGCGTGGCCTACCCGCTGGTGGCCTGGCTCGCGTGGGTGCCAAACCTGGTGCTGGCTGAGCTGGGGATTCGCTACCTGGCGCGGCGCGGCCAGCCGCAGCCGCACGCGCGGCTCTCGGGCGGGGCCAGCCTGTGAGCGCGCGGGTGGGCTGGTACAGCTTTGTGGCTTTGTGGCTATTTGATACCAAATTCGCTTCATGACTGACACTTTGGTGGGGGTTTGGGGGCGGCTTCGCCGCCCTCAAATTTCTTATTGTGCTGCACTCCGTGGCGAAGCCACGGAGTGCAGCACAATCTATACGTGATCAAGCGAACAGCGTATGAAAGGTATTGGCCCTAGCCAGCATCCGTCGGCGCGATCGGCGCCAGCGGCACGAGCACACGATCCTCGATCGCGCCGACCAGATCGCCATGCGCGGCGCTGGTGGCGCGCTTGATCGCCTGCCACTCCTCGTCAGCGCGGAATGCCGCCCAGGCGGCCGCGAGCGCCGCCTCGTCGGGCCACTCCAGCAGGTACACAAACTCGGTGCGCGCCGCGCCCGCAGCCTCCCACATGCCCACGATCGAGAAGCCGTAGCGCCGCATGATCCGCGCGGCGTGGTCGCGAAAGCGCGCGTGAAACGCGGCCTTGTTGTGCTCGAAGATCTCGTAGATTCGCAGCTGCTGAACCATTCGCATCTCCATTTCTCTGGCAGATCACATCGCTCGCATCATACCACGGCAGCTATGCTATACTCAGCGCGATCGGCCATTCTTGGCATACGCTGCATGATGGTGAGCTATGAACTTCGACTATTCCGACAAGGTCGAGCGGCTGCGCCAGCAGCTCGGCGCGTTCATGGACGAGCACATCTACCCGAACGAGCCGGTGTTCGCCGCGCAGGTGGCCGCCGGCGACCGCTGGCAGCCCGCCCCGATCATCGAGGAGCTGAAGCCCAGGGCGCGCGCCGCCGGGCTGTGGAACCTGTTCCTGCCCGACAGCGACGACGGCGCCGGGCTGAGCAACCTTGAGTACGCGCCACTGTGCGAGATCATGGGGCGCTCGCCGCTCGCCCCCGAGGTGTTTAACTGCTCGGCCCCCGACACCGGCAACATGGAGGTGCTGGCGCGCTACGGCACCCCCGCCCAGAAAGAGCGCTGGCTGCAGCCGCTGCTCGACGGCGCGATCCGCTCGTGCTTCGCCATGACCGAGCCCGAGGTCGCGTCGTCCGACGCGACGAACATCCAGGCGCGGATCGTGCGCGAGGGCGACGAGTATGTGATCAACGGCCGCAAGTGGTGGACATCCGGCGCGGGCGATCCGCGCTGCAAGCTGGCGATCTTCATGGGCAAAAGCAGCCCCGGCGCGCCCGCGCACCTACAGCAGTCGATGCTGCTGGTGCCAATGGACGCGCCCGGCGTGACGGTCGAGCGCATGCTGACGGTGTTCGGCTACGACGACGCGCCGCACGGCCACGCCGAGGTGCGCTTCGAGAACGTGCGCGTGCCGGCCGCGAACATGCTGCTGGGCGAGGGCCGCGGCTTCGAGATCGCGCAGGGCCGCCTGGGGCCTGGCCGCATCCACCACTGCATGCGCCTGATCGGCCTGGCCGAGCGCGCGCTCGAGGCCATGTGCCGGCGCGTCGAGTCGCGCGTGGCGTTTGGCAAGCCGCTGGCGGCGCAGGGCACCATCCGCGCCGACATTGCCGCCTCGCGCATGGAGATCGAGCAGGCCCGGCTGCTGACGCTCAAGGCCGCCTATATGATGGACACCGTCGGCAACAAGGCCGCGCGCGCCGAGATCGCGATGATCAAGGTGGTGGCGCCAAACATGGCCCTGCGGGTGATCGACCGCGCTATCCAGGCCCACGGCGGCGCCGGCGTCAGCCAGGATTTCGGGCTGGCGGCGGCCTGGGCCGGCGCGCGCACACTGCGGCTGGCCGACGGCCCCGACGAGGTGCACGCCGAGGCGGTCGCCAAGCTCGAGCTGCGCAAGCACCAGCCGCCGCGCTAGTGCCCTCCGAAGCGGTAGCTCTCGCCGCGCTGCAGGTAGCGCACCCGCTCGGCCAGCCCGGCCGCGCTCACCGCCTGCTCGAAGTCGGACAGCGGCGACGCGAACACGTCGTAGTCGTCGTAGTGGATCGGGATGGCCAGCCGTGGATCCGCCAGCGCGATCATCTCGGCGCCTTGCTGGCCGTCCATCGTAACCATCACGCCGAGCACGCGCGTGCCGCCCAGGTGCAGCAGCGCAAGGTCGATGCCGGGGTAGCGGCGCGGCAGCTCTTTCAGATCGTCGATGATCAGCGTGTCGCCGGTGATGTAGATGCGGTACGGCGGCGCGCCGGCCTCGAACTCCAACACGCTGCCCATCACTTCGGGCAACACCATCTCGGCGAGCGGCGGGCCGTGCCGGCCGGGCGCGGCAGTGATCCGCAGCCGCGTATCGCCCTTCGCCACCACCAGCGATCCCCAGGTGCCGAGCGAGTAGGTGTTGCCGAAGCCGCGCCGCTCAAGCGCCCTGGCGGCCTCGGGGGTGGTCACAATCGGCAGCGCGCGGTCGAGCTCGCGCTCGGCCACCTGGTCGAAGTGATCGCCGTGGAAGTGCGACAGCAGCACCAGGTCGAGCGGCGGCAGGTCGCCAATATCGACCGCCGGGTCGGTCAGGCGAGTGGTGTGCATGCCATAGCCGATCGACACCTGCTCGTGCATGTGCACAAAGGTCGGGTCGGTCAGAATCGTCAGCCCGGCGTAGCGGATCAGCACCGTGGCGTTGCCAATGAAGAAGATCGAGCCTTCGGCCGGGGCTGCGGGCGAGCCACCCGGCGGAAGCTGAAGCAGATGAGCCGACTGCATGGTTTGGGCCTCCTCTCGTATTGCCCGAGCTGACCGCAAGAACCATGCCGATATGCGCGTTTTTGCACCACAGTTGTCGAAAGGAGCTAGCCCATGCACTGCTCGATGTGCGATGCGGTCATCCCGCCCGACTCGCAGTTCTGCATTATCTGCGGCGCGCCGGTGGCAGCGGCGCAGACCGGCGCGACCCAGCGGCTGCGGCCCGACCAGCCACTGGCGCTCGATCCGGCGATGGTCACGTCGGCGTTCACGCTGCCGGGCTACCGGCTGGTGCGCTCGCTGGGGATCGTGCGCGGCCTGACGGTGCGCTCGGCCAGCTTCGGCGGCCAGATCGCCGCGGCGTTCCAGTCGCTGGCCGGCGGCAACATCCGCACCATGACCACCGTGTGCGAGCACGCGCGCACCGAGGCCTACCGCATGATCGTCGAGCATGCCGCGCAGCTTGGCGCCAACGCGATCGTCGGCTTCGGCTACGACACCACCGAGATCGCCCAGGGCATGACCGAGGTGCTGGCCTACGGCACGGCGGTGATGGTCGAGCCCGAGGCGACCGGCAGGCTGTGATCGCGCGGCCGCGCTCGTGCTATCTCAGGCGATCTGCTCGGCCAGCGCAAACCCCGGCGCAAGCGGCCATGCCGCGCCGGCTGCTGGCGGGAAGCCGTTGCCGATCGCGGTGCCTAGCGTGATCACCACGGCGCGCTCGGCGCCGGCGTAGGCCATCGCGGCGGCGGCGCCGTCGTGCAGCAGCACCACCGGCACCGCCTGGCCCAGCCGCCGCGCCAGCTCGCCGGCCACGAACTCGGCCAGGTTTGGCGCGAGGCGGCCAAGCGCGCCGTAGCATCCCCGATCGCGCGCCGAGGGCTGGCCACCAAATAGGTAGCAGGCCAGGGCGATGCCGATCGCCGTGTGCGGCCGCAGCGCGCCCGGCAGCGCCTGCCAGCCCTCACCGATCAGCGCGGCCATGCGCTCCCAGCGCTCGCGTGCCTCTTCGGCGAAGCGCTCGTCGCACACCGACGGCGCGTCGTGGCAGAGGCTCAGCTGGCCGAGCTGGCCGGCCTGGTAAGTCGCCAGCCCGCGCTTCACCGCCGTCTGGCCAAAATCGAACACCAGCGCATTCCGGCAGCCCGGCGGCACGGCGCGCGCAAGGCCTACCAGCGGCAGGTACGCGCCAAAACGCGCCCGCTCGGCCGCCAGGCCGGTCTCGCCGGCCTCGGCCAGCAGCTCCTGGGCGGCGGCTACAGCGTGGGCGCCGAGCTGGCCCGCCAGCAGCCCGCCGCCCAGCACCACCCGCCGCTGCGCGCGCCAGAATGCCCAGTGCGCCTCGGCCCACTCGTGGCGCGCCGCGCGGTTGGCCGGCGCGCCGCGCGCCAGCATCAGCAGCAGGCAGCCAAGCCGCCGGCCATAGTCGCGCGCGATCGCCAGCGCGTGAGGCCGGGCCTGCGAGTGGCCGAAGCACGCGTCAAAGCGCCGGATCAGGTCGGGCTGCGCCGGGTCGAGCCCCAGCCGATCTGCGGCCGCAGCAATCTGCTGCCCGAGGCTCGCGGCCGACAGCAGCTCGTAGCCGGTGGCGCCAAGCACGCCCTCGGGCGCGGCGACCCCGCCAAGCTCCACGATCCGCGCCCGGTTGAGCGAGCGCACGGCCGAGTCCTCGAGCAGAAACGGGTTATCGATCATCGCGCCTGGTACCAATACATTTCACATGGCCACAAAGACGCAAAGAATATGCGGCTGCCGCGTGCCTGCGAGGCTTTGTGTTTTTATGGCACTAGTACAGCGTCCGCGTATTCAGCACATTCAGCGGCGGCTCGCCGGCCAGGTAGCGCCGCTGCCTCTCGCAGAACAGATCGGTGATGCAGGCGTTCTCGCGGTCGCTCTGGCGCAGCAGATCGGGCAGCCAAACTGTACAGCCACGCTGTGCCGTAGGCCCGGCGCTCCTTCCAGGTGGGGATTGTAACATAGGGCGAGAGCGCAAAGCGTGCCGGGCTCGGACGGCGCCTTATCAAGAGCCAGAGTGAACTTTCAAGCTGTGCTATAATGCCGGGCATCCAGAAGAGCTGCGCGCAGCAGTGACGAGGGTATGGCAATGCCGGAAGATCTGCCGATTCTGTTCGACTTCCCCAACAGCCCCGAGGACCGGCTAGGCGAAACCCAGGGCGGCCAGCGCGAGCTGCCGGTGGTGCCGCTGATCAACACCGTCCTGTTTCCGCATATGCTCACACCGCTGTTCGTGGGGCGCGAGCGCTCGGTTGCCGCCGTCGAAGACGCCATGGAGCACGACCGGGCGATCCTGGCGATCGCCCAGCGCGAGCAGGACAGCGAGGATGTTGGCGAGGGCGACTTGTTTACGATCGGCGTGGAGGCGCACATCCAGCGCGTCCTGAAGATGCCCGACGGCTCGACGTCGATCGTGGTGCAGGGGCGCCGGCGCATGCGCGTGCTGCAGTACACCGCCGAGCGCCCGATGCTGCGCGCCAATGCCGCCGCGATCTACAGCGACGAAGATAAGTCGATCGCCGTCGAAGCCATGATGCGCGCGGTGCTCTCGCTGTTCGAGAAGGTCGTGAAGCTCTCGCGCACCCTGCCCGACGACTCGTACATCATGGCCATGAATGTCGACGAGCCGGGCTGGCTGGCCGACCTGATCGCCTCGACGCTGCCGCTCGACGTGCCGCGCCGCCAGGAGATCCTCGAGACGGTCGACCCCGAAGAGCGGCTGCGGCGGCTCTCGATCATGCTCACCCAGGAGCTCGACGTGCTCGAACTCGAGAGCCGTATCCATACCCAGGTGCAAAAAGAGGTAGATAAGTCGCAGCGCGAGTTCTTTCTGCGCGAGCAGATGAAGGCCATCCAGCGCGAGCTTGGCCAGGAAGACCCGCTGCAGCGCGAGCTGCTCGACCTGCGCGAGCGCATCAGCGCCGCCGGCATGCCCGATAAAGTCCAGCTCAAAGCCTTCGACGAGCTCGACCGCATGGAGGCGATGTCGCCGGCCGCCCCCGAGTACAGCGTCATCCGCACCTACCTCGACTGGCTGCTCGACCTGCCGTGGGCCCAGCAGACCGCCGACACGCACGATCTGGTCGCGGCCGCGCACACGCTCGACCGCAACCATTACGGCCTGCCGCGCATCAAAGAGCGCATGCTCGAGTTTATGGCCGTGCGCCAGCTGGCCGGGCCGCGGCTCAAGTCGCCAATCCTGTGCTTCGTCGGCCCGCCCGGCGTGGGCAAAACCAGCCTCGGCCGCTCGATCGCCGAGGCGCTTGGCCGCCACTTCGTGCGCATCTCGCTTGGCGGCATCCACGACGAGGCCGAGATCCGCGGGCACCGCCGCACCTACATCGGCGCGATGCCCGGCCGTATCCTCAAGGCCATGAAGGACGCCGGCACGATCAACCCGGTGTTCATGCTCGACGAGATCGACAAGCTCGGCAGCGATTTCCGCGGCGACCCGGCCTCGGCGCTGCTTGAGGTGCTCGACCCTGAGCAAAACAACGCGTTCGCCGACCACTACCTCGACGTGGCCTACGACCTCTCGCGCGTGATGTTCGTCACCACCGCGAACCTGCTCGACCCCATCCCGCCACCGCTGCGCGACCGCATGGAGGTGATCGAGCTGCCCGGCTATACCGAGGAGGAGAAGCTGCAGATCGCGCGCCAGTTTCTGGTGCCTAAGCAGATCGAGGCCAATGGCCTGGCCGGCAGCCAGCGGCTCGGCGACGACAGCCCTCCCGCCGGCTGGCATATCCCGGCGACTGGCCTGCACTTCGGCGAGAAGGCGCTGCGCTACCTGATTCGCGGCTACACCTACGAGGCCGGCGTGCGCAACCTCGAGCGCGAGATCGGCTCGATCTGCCGCAAGGTCGCGCGCCGTGTGGCCGAGGGCCGCCCGTTCTCGCGCACCGTCACCCCCGCGCTGATCGGCAAGTACCTCGGGCCGCCGCCGCGCAGCCACGGCGCCGCCGAGGCCCGCGACGAGGTCGGCGTGGCCACAGGCCTGAGCTGGACGGCCAATGGCGGCGATACCATGGCGATCGAGGTGTCGGTGATGGAGGGCCGCGGCACGCTGACGCTCACTGGCCAGCTCGGCGACGTGATGCGCGAGTCGGCGCAGGCGGCGCTCTCGTTCGCGCGCGCCAACGCCTCGCGCCTCGGCATCGACGACCGGCGCTTCGACAAGATCGATATCCACATCCACGTGCCCGAGGGCGCGGTGCCGAAGGATGGCCCCTCGGCTGGCATCACCCTCGCCACCGCTTTAATCTCGGCGCTCACCGGCCGCTGCGTGAAGCGCGACGTGGCCATGACCGGCGAGATCACGCTGCGCGGGCGCGTGCTACCGGTGGGCGGGGTGAAGGAGAAGATCCTCGGCGCGCACCGCGCCGGCATCAGCACGATCATTCTGCCGCGCAGGAACGAGCACGACCTGGCCGAGGTGCCTGGGCACGTCAAGCGCCGGCTGGCGTTCGTCTATGTCGAGCATATGGACGAGGTGCTGGCCCAGGCGTTCCGCGAGCCATTCCCCGAGGGCCACCAGGCTGCGCGCAATGGCCGGCGCGCCCGCCCCCAAAAGCTGGCCGCGCCGCGCTAGGGCTGCCCGCCGCCTACTGCACTGCCTGCAAGAAGTCGGCGGCGACCCAGCCCTCCGAGCCTTCGGCGTCGCGCACATTCTTCCAGACCCGGTCCGGCCCGCTGAAATCCTGACCGATGATCGTCACCACCGCGCCCTCGGCCAGCGTCTTGACCGGCGGCCGGTCGGTGTTGTGCTCGGGCCGCAGGAACAGGCCATCCGGGCCGGTGTTCACCACTCGGAACTGCGCGCCGCCGCCGGGGTTCGGCGCGGGCGCTGCGGTGGGGCTGAGCGGCCCCGCCGTGGGCGACGGCAGCACCGGCAGCGTCGCGACGCCGGCGCCCTGGCCCGAAGCCACCTCGGTTGGCTGGCTGGTTGGCAGGGCCTGGCGCGGCATGCGCGAGACATAGATCATCAGCACCAGCAGCAGCACCAGCCCGGCCGCCACCGCCACCACGCGCCAGCCGCCATACTGCAGCCACACCACGAACTCCTGGCGCGACGACGGCAGCCCCTGCGCGCGTGTGTTGCGCCGCGTGACGCGCGAGCCACGCCAGTCGGGGTTCACCGGGTCGGCCGGCGGGCGCCCGCCGCCGCCAAGCCTATCAGTAGGCTCGGTATCGCTGCGGCGCGCCGACCGCGTCGCCCGGGTGTCGTAGGGGTCGCGTTCCTCCCGCGCCATGGGCCGCTCCTTTCCAGTGTGTTCGCTGCGCCAGCGCGCATGATAGCACATTCGAGCGAGCGCATCAACACGCCATTGAGCGCCCTACTGCCCGCCGATCGCCGCGCGCCAGTACGCCAGCAGCTCGTCGACGATCTGCTCCATGCCGATCTGCGGCGCCCAGCCGGTGGCGGCGCGCAGCCGAGTGTTGTCGCCGCGCAGAATCGGCTCGTCCGATGGCCGCAGCCGCGCCGGGTCGACACGCAGCTCCACCGGCACGCGCCCGCGCGCGCGCACCAGCTCCACGATATCTCCGATGCGCGTGGCTGTGCCCGAGCACAGGTTGTAGGCCGTGCCGGGCGCGCCATGGCTCAGCAGCAGCCAGAGCGCGCGCGCGACGTCGGCCACGTGCGTGAAGTCGCGGCGCGGCTCGAGGTTGCCGACGCTCAGGACCGGCGGTTGGCGGCCGGCCTCGATCAGCGCCATCTGCTGGCAGAACGTCTGGATCGAGCAGCGATCGCCCTGGCGCGGGCCGACATGGTTGAACGAGCGCGTGACGATCACGTGCAGCCCGTAGCTGTCGTGGTACTGCAGCCCCAGCAGCTCCTGCGTCACCTTGCTGACGCCATAGGGCGAGGCAGGGCGCAGCCCGCGCGCCTCGCCGATCGGCACTTCGTCGGGCGTCACCCAGCCGTACTCGGCGCTCGAGCCGGCAATATGCACGCGCGCGGCTGGGGCGTGCGCCCTCACCGCCTCGAGCAGGTTGACGGTGCCCTCGACATTGGTGCGCAGCGTGGTAATCGGCGCGTCCCACGAGGCCGAAGGGTAGCTCTGGGCCGCCAGGTGGTAGATCCGGTCGGGCGCGGCGGCGCGCACTGCAGCCGCCACCGCGTAGGGGTCTTCGATATCGCCCTCGTGAAACGCCACGCGGCCAAACAGCTGCGCGATCGGCCGCGTGTCGCTGCGCCAGCGCTTGAAAGCATGCACCTCGACATCCGGCAGCGTCAGCAGGTAGTCGGCCAGAAAGCTGCCGACCGGGCCGGTGACGCCGGTAATAAGCACGCGCGTGGTCACATCGTTCCTCTTTCGCTAGTCGGGCCCGCGACACGCGCCGGGCCGGCGCGCCGATTGTACCGCGCCTGGCGTGATGTTTCAACGGCGCGGCCGGCGCCGCTAGGCTGCTGTCAAAGTCCGGCGCTCTTTGCCCTCGCTGTCCCGCCGTTCTTTTCCCTGCCGGCGCATGCTCCGAACACTACGCGCCTATTTGTACGTGCCATTGTAGTAGGCAGCATTCGCCGCGACACGCGCCCGCGCAGCCGAGCATGGCCGGATTGCCGCTGATCCGGCGCAATAAACAGTTGCCTCGCGGGGTTGAACATTCTATAATAAGCAATGGTGATGTTTCCAAAGACCCTACCATCACCTGCTTTGTGCTCGTCGGAGGAACACATGCCGCTGATCAAGAAAGCCGGGACGACCAAAGGCATTGGGCCGGCCGCAGCGCCATACGACGAAGGCGATACCAATTTGCTGGGCGAGGCTCCGGCCGCGCCAGCCGCGCCGACTATGCAGCCGGGCGTGGTGTTGCAGGGCCGCTACGCGATCGAGGGCACGCTGGGCGTCGGCGGTATGAGCGTGGTGTACCGCGGCCGCGACTTGCGCTTCAAAGACGTGGTGCGCCCCTGCGCGATCAAAGAGATGTTCCAGAGCGCGCCCGACTCGAACACGCGCCTGTTGAACCTCAAGAACTTCGAGCGCGAATCTGGCCTGCTGGCCACGCTGCACCACCCCGCCATCCCCAAAGTCTACGATTTCTTCGAAGAGCACGGCCGCTTCTACCTGATCCTCGAGCTCATCCCCGGCCAGGATCTCGAAACCGTGCTCGACGAGGCCGGCGGCCCGCTGCCCGAAGAGCGCGTGGCGCGCTGGGCCGTGCAGATCTGCGACGTGCTGGCCTACTTGCACAACCGCACCCCCGAGCCGGTCGTGTTCCGCGATATGAAGCCCTCGAATGTCATGGTCACCCCCGAAGAGCGGATCGTGCTGATCGACTTCGGCATCGCGCGCAACCTCAACCGCGCCGACCGCAAGGGCACCATGATCGGCACCGAGGGCTACTCGCCGCCCGAGCAGTACCGTGGGCTGGCCGAGCCGCGCGGCGACCTGTACGCCCTCGGAGCGACGATGCACCAGCTGCTGAGCGGCAGCGACCCGCGCCTCGAGACGCCGTTCACATTCCACGAGCGCCCGCTGCGCCAGCTCAACCCCAGCGTGTCGCCCGAGATCGACGCGGTCGTCGCGCGCGCGCTCGAGTACGATGCCTCGGCACGCTGGGGCTCGGCCGAAGAGATGAAGGCCGCGCTGCTGCAGCTCCCGTCGCTCGGCGCGCCTGCCGCCGGCGCGCTGCCGCGCCCAGGCCCCACCGCCCCGGCGCGCGGCCGCCCCGCCAGCACCGAGCTGCTGTGGAGCTTCAAGTGCGAAGACGAGGTGCGCTCGTCGCCGTGCGCCGCCAACGGCATGATCTTCGTTGGCTGCTACGACACCAACCTGTACGCAATCGACAGCGCGCGCGGCGAGTTCCGCTGGAAGTACCCGACCGAAGGCGGCATCTCGTCGTCGCCAACGGTGTGGCAGGATCTGGTGATCATTGGCTCGGAAGACGGCGCAGTCTACGCGCTCGACGCCCGCCGCGGCGCGCTGCGCTGGACGTTTCGCACCGCCAAGGCTGTGCGCTCGTCGCCGCGCGTCGAGGATCGCATGGTCTTCGTCGGCTCCGACGACCAGCACTTCTATGCGCTCGATGGCCTGCGCGGCACCATGATCTGGAAGCACCGCAGCTGGATGCCTATCCGCTCGTCGGCGTGCGTCGCCAACGGCGGGGTATTTATCGGCGGCAGCGATGGCCACGTCTATAGCTTCGACATCCGCAACGGCGGCCTGCGCTGGAAGCAGAAAACCCAGCAGCCGGTGATCTCCTCTCCGGCGTTCGGCGAGGGCCTGGTGATCGTCGGCTCGATGGATGGCAATATCTACGCGCTCGACAGCGAGGGCGGCTGGCCGGCCTGGCGCTATCGCACCACTCATTATGTAAACTCTTCGCCGTGCATTGTCGGCACGCGCGTGTGCATTGGCGGGGTCGACGGCACGATGTATGCGCTCGAGACCAAAACCGGCCGGCTGTCGTGGAAGTTCGACACCGGCAGCCAGATCACCTCGTCGCCGCGCTCGGACGGCGGCAAAATCTGCTTTGGCGCGGTCGATGGCTGTGTATACTGCCTCGACGCCGGCACCGGCGCGCTGCTCTGGAAGTTCCAAACCAACGGCCCGGTGGTATCGTCGGCGGCGCTGGTCGAGGGCGTCGCGTATATTGGCTCGATGGATCACCAGCTCTATGCGCTGCGCATATAAGTTCGGAGCCCCTGATGTCATTGATGAGCCGGCTATTTCGCAAGCCTGAACAGGCCGATAGCGCCGAAGGCGACACGTCAGATCTCGCGGCGTCGGCCGAAGCGGCGCCCGCGATGCCCGCGCCCGAGCCGGAGCCCGCGATGCCCGCGCCCGAGGCGAGCCCGCCGGCCGAGCCGCCGTGGTGGCAGGCACCAGCCACCGCAGCGCCGAGCACCGCAGAGCCGGCCAGCGATCGCGGCACGCGCCCGCTCGATCCCGAGCGTCTGGCCGAGCCTGAGCCCAGCAACCCCGGCGCAGCGCCACAGCGCCCCGAGCACGGGCTGGCCTTCGCCGCGCTGCGCGACATCGGGCGGGTGCGAGCGGTCAACCAGGACAGCATCTTCGCAATGGTCACAACCCTGCCGCGCGAGAGCCAGGACATCAGCTTGGGGCTGTTTATCGTCGCCGACGGCATGGGCGGCCACCAGGGCGGCGAGGTCGCCAGCCGCCTGGCGATCGGCGCTGTGGCGCGCCACGTGCTGGCCGAGCTGATCGCGCCGGCACTAGCCGACAGCGCCACCGAGGCGCTTCAGCCGCTGCTGATCGCGGCGGTGCACGAGGCCAACCGCCTGATCTGGGATCAGGCCCAGGCGCTCGGCACCGACATGGGCACCACCTGTACGGTCGCGCTGCTGCTCGGCCACGCGCTCTACCTCGCGCACGTCGGCGACTCGCGCGCGTACCTGGCGACGCCCGGCGGCATACGGCTGCTCACCAGCGATCACTCGACGGTCGGGCGGCTGATTCAGGTCGGCCAGCTCGCGCCGTCCGAAGCGCGCGAGCACCCGCTGCGGTCGCAGCTGTATCGCACCGTCGGCCAGCAGCCCGAGATCGCGGTAGACTTCAGCTACGAGCAGGTTGGCGACGCCACGCACCTGCTGCTGGCGAGCGACGGACTGTGGGGGCTGCTCGACGATGAGATCTTGCTTGAGGTGGTGCGGCGACACGCCTGGCCGCACGCCGCCTGCGCCGAGCTGATCGCGCGCGCAAACCAGGCCGGCGGCGACGACAATATCTCGGCGATTGTGGTATCGCTACCGGCGTAGTGCAAGGCCGGCGGGCATGCTCTGGCGTGCCTGCGCGCGCACCCTGGCCGAACTGTAGATACTGCGCGAACCCAAACGCGGCGACGCGATCTTGTACTTCATCCTGACATCGAGGGGAACCCTGGCCTATGGCACCCGGCATTCGTCTTCAACGTACCCTCAGCCGCCCGGTGATCGGCGACAGCGGCGAGCAGCAGCTGCTGTACGTGCTGCTCGAAGCCGCGCCTGAGGGCCTAGCCAGCCAGCTGCCGAAGCTGCCGCTCAACCTGTGCCTGGTGATCGACCGCAGCTCGTCGATGCGCGGCGACCGGCTGAACCAGGTCAAGGATGCGGCCGGGCGGATCATCGACCAGCTCAGCCAGGACGACTTCTTTTCGCTGGTGGTCTTCAACGACCGCGCCGACGTCGTCGTGCCAGCCCAGCGCGTCACCAACCGCGCCGAGCTAAAGCAGGCGGTGGTGCGCGTCGAGGCGGCCGGCGGCACCGAGATGGCCCACGGCATGGCGCTGGCGCTGCAAGAAACCCAGCGCCCCATGCTCGCGCGCGGCATCAACCGCATCCTGCTGCTGACCGACGGGCGAACCTATGGCGACGAAAGCCGCTGCGTCGATATTGCGCGGCGGGCGCAGAGCCGCAATATCGGCCTGACAGCGCTGGGCGTGGGGAATGAGTGGAACGAAGATCTGCTCGAAACCATGACCGCGCGCGAGAACAGCCGCGCGCACTATATTGCCACGGCTCAAGATATCACCACGGTGTTCGCCGACGAGCTGAAGCGCCTGCACTCGATCTTCGCGCAGCAGGTGCGGCTGCAGATCGCCACCCGGCCCGGCGCCTTGGTGCGCTCGGTCGACCGCGTGCGCCCGTTTATTGCGCCAGTCGCGATCAGCGAAGAAAGCGATCTGCACTGGGCCGGCAGCCTGGGCGACTGGCCCGGCAGCGACGTGCAGGCATTTCTTGTCGAGGTCGTCGTACCGCCGCTTGGCGCAGGCGACCACCCGCTGCTGAAGATCGCCCTGCGCTACGACATGCCTGGCGCCAACTTGCGCGACCAGGCGGTGGAAGACGTGGTGAGGGTGGGCGTGCGCCCGGCCGACCAGGTGACCTACCAGGTGGATTCGACCGTAAAATACTGGCTCGAGCGGCTGGTGGCCTACCGGCTACAGTCGAGCGCGTGGCAGGACGTCGAGGCCGGGCGGATCGACGAGGCCACGCGCCGGCTGCAGATGGCCGGCACGCGCCTGTTCGAGGCCGGCGAGGTAGCGCTGGCGCAGACGGTGCAGGAAGAGGCCACGCGCCTGCTGCGCAGCGGCAACACCAGCGAAGAAGGCCGCAAGCGCATTAAATTTGGCACGCGCGGCCTAATGGGCCGTGGCTCGGTCGACGAGCGCGAGACCGGAAAGTAGCGTACTGCTGAGCGTATGCAACTCTGCCCAAACTGCAAATCGAAACAATTCGACGGCACGATCTTCTGCGCCGACTGCGGCGCCAGCCTGGTGGCCGCCAACCGCCGCGAGACGACGCTGTCGCTCGGGCAGCGCGGCCCCACCGACGACCTGCCCAAGCTGCGCGAGCCGCCGGCCGCGCCAGCCAGCGCGCCGCGCGTCACACTCGTGATCGTCAACAGCGGCCGGCGCATGAGCCTGGACGTCAGCGAAGATCTGCTGATCGGGCGCAAAGACAACGCCCACGGCATCTTCCCCGACGTCGACCTCGGCCTCGACGGCGGGTACGACGCCGGTGTCTCGCGGCGGCACGCGATCCTAGCCTGGAGCCAGGGCGCCTACACCGTCGAGGACCTGGGCAGCTCGAATGGCACATTTCTTAACGGCCAGCGGCTGGGGCATGGGCAGGCAACTCCGCTGCGCAGCGGCGACGAGCTCAAATGCGGCACACTGCTGATTCGGGTCGAGTTTCGCTGAAGCACCCGCGAATACGAAAGGAACACCGCTATGGCCAAAACGGTTGTGCTGCACATCATGGGCGAAGACCCGATCGTCGCCGACCTTGACCAGGAGCCGCAGCCAGGCGATAATTATGTCAAAGTGTCGAACCTGCGCAAGCGCGACGGCAAGGATGTGGCCTATCTCACCGCCGGCGTGCAGAGCGTGATCTACCCCTGGCACCGCATCACCTTCCTCGAGATCATGGTCAGCGAGGAAGAGCGCGGCTCGGTGATCGACTTCTTCCGCACCTGATCTTGCCGCACGCGCGGCCGCGCGCCCGGCGCCTGGCGGTTAGCCGCCCGGCGCCGGGCTTTTTGACAGAGCAGCTGCCGAAGGGTAGAATGCCGCGCGAGAGCGGATGTGGCCCGGTGGTTGCCTTCGTCTTCAAAACGAATGGGCGGGGTGACGAGCTTCGCCGGTGGGTTCGACTCCCACGCGCTCTCGAACGAGCCACTTTCACGAATTTCATAAACCTCAACCTCGACGTAGTAGGCGCCCGGCCCCTCCTGCCGCACGGTCATCCCGTGGACCAGCAGGTTGAGGGCGCGCTTGAGCGCGAAGTGGGCCTCAGGTTCGTTCCAGCGCGCGGGGTCCAGAAACGGGTCGGTCAGCGTCAGCTCAATCGCCCGGGCCTTTTCATCCAGCACCTCGATCCCCAGCTGGAGCTTGCGGATCTGCTCCTCGGCCTCGTCGCAAGCGGCGAGCGCATCGTCGGCCTGCTCGGCCAGCGCGGCGCGCACCCGCTCGGAAGCGTTCTTGAGTTGAAAGGTGAGCGCGTCGAGCGCCGCGCCTCGCCGTCGCTCCAGCTCGGCCAGCCGCTCCTCGGCCAGCTCAATAGCCTTCTCCAGCTCCGCCCGGCGCCGCTCAACTGCCGCGTTGATCTCCGCGAGCAGCGCCTCCTGGCTGCGATCCTGGAGATCGGTCAGCACCACCTCCAGCACCGCCTGCTCCAGCACCTCGGCGCTCAACATCGGCAGCTGGCAGGAGCCGGGCTTGTTCACCCGGCCGGCGCAGCGGTACTTGCGGTAGCGGTACTTCTTCTCCCCCTTGTACTTGGTGCTGGTGTAGCCGTGAACGGCCTCACCGCACAGACCGCAGCGGAGCGACGCGAGCAGGTAGGAGTTGAAGGGTGAGACCGTGTCGGCCTCGCCATCCTTCACCGCCAGCTCCACCCCTTGGACGCGCCGTAGCAATGACTCCGGCACCAGCGGCTTGCCGGTCTCGACGCGCACCGGCCGTTTGAGGTTGCCGTCCGCATCCTCGCGGAACCGGTTTGCGTTTTCGCCCCAGCGCAGCACTCCGGCGTAGACGCCATCGACCGCTTTCTGGCAGATCTCATTGACCGTGAAGGCGATCCAGGTGCCCGCCGGCACGCGCCGCGGCTCGTGGATCACCTCGCCCGTTTCGGGATCCTGGCGCTCCAGGTAGGGCCGGCGCTGGTAGATCAGCAGCCCTGGCGTTGGTGGCACCTGCGGCTCATTGCCCTCCTCAAGCACGATACCCTGGTTTAGCATGCGGGCGATGGTATGGTAGCTCATCCCCTCGCCGCGCTTGCCCAGGATCCAGAGCAGCACCGCGTAGCTCTCCGGGTCAGGCTCGAACCAGCCCTGGCCGTCAGGCTGCACACCATACGGAATGTTCCCGCCGCGCCACTTGCCCTGCTGAGCACGGTAGCGGTGGCGCTTGTAGGTGCGCTGGCTTGTCTCGTCGCTCTCCCACTCGGCCAGCACGCCCTTGATACCGCGCTGGAGCTTGCGGTACTGCGGGGCCTGCTTCTCCGG
Organism: Kouleothrix sp.; assembly: GCF_046328425.1. NCBI lineage: Bacteria > Bacillati > Chloroflexota > Chloroflexia > Chloroflexales > Roseiflexaceae > Kouleothrix > Kouleothrix sp. Next base: position 49,031 of record NZ_JAXLWP010000024.1, on the reverse strand, counting down.
CTCACCGCTGTAGACCACCTCGATCTCGAGGATGGTCATGTCCGCCTCGAACTGGCGGCGCTCCATGTCGTTGCGGTGGCCGCGGTCGACCGACTCGACCCGCACGCGGTCGAACTCGTGCCGGCGCGCGGCGGCGAGAAGCTTTTGAAACTCCTCGCGTTTGGCAGCGCTGGCGCCCGAGCGGGCCTGGTCGATGAACTCTGCCACCACTAGCTCGCCAGAGTTTTTCGCCTCGGCCCGCAGACGAGCCAGCTGATCTGGGATGCTGAAGCCGCGCTTGACCTGATCAAGGCTGGAGCAGCGAATGTAGAGTGCTGTGCGCTTGGCCATCAGGCGGCCTCTCCCAGCTGCGCCATGATCGAGGCGAGCTGCTCACGCAACGTGCCGGCGGCCTGCTCAAGGGCGCGGCGACGGGTCTGGATCTGGGCGTCGACGATGTTGAAATTATGTGCGATACGGAAGGCATCGTCAAGCGCCGGATCGGCGGTGGTACGCAGTAACGCGTCGGCGAGCGCGGCCAGGCCCGGCCCCAGATCACCTGGGACGTGCGTGACGCGCGCGGCGATGCGCGGCAGATTCTCCGGCCTCATCGCGCACCCCCGGCACTGCTGGGAAGCCGCCGCGCAGCGCGCCGGCCGGAAGATCGAACGGCAACCTCGATTGGTAACGTACAGCTCAGGCGCTTCCACCCTGGGAAGCGGGACGGTTGCAGGGTGCAGGTGTTCAGACCCTGCCGACCGCGATCGGTCAGCGAGCCCATAGATTGTCTCCTGGTCAGGCCTGCCGGTGGTGGAAGGAGTGGCGACCGCTCACCGCCGGGAGGCGTCAGAATCGATTGTGTTGTAGCTACTCGTTGTCGGCCGGCTCGGCGCGTCTCAGCAGCTCAACGACATCGGGCCGCTGCTGCTTGAGCGACTCCCAGGCCAGGTCGATCAGGCTCCGAATGGTCGTCGGCGCGCCGTCCTTCGCGCCAAGCGACCAGACCGCGGCAACATAGCGCAGCTCGCGGTGGGTTGTCTCGGAGATCCGGGCGGGCACCCCCGCCTGGCGTCCCTCATCGGCCCGGTCTTTCCCGGCCATAGCTCCTCCGTGTATACAGTGCCACCATGCTACGCTGATACTTCAGCAGTGTCAAGACGCCTGGACAGACTCCAAGCGCCGATGGTGGTCACACGAGTGTACCCGATCACGGCATCCTGGTACACCCGGCGCTATCCATGATGAGGAGCATCACCTCCTTGCCGAAAGGATACCGCCATGCTACCTTTGTCGCACACATGTGTCAATTGGGGAAAATGAGTCAAATTTGGGGCAATTCGAGGCAGGGGAGGGGGGACTTACTGGGGTATGTAATGGCCGGTGTCAAGTATCGGACGTAAATGGCTCTTCCACGAGTTTCGGCCGATCTTTCGTGACGCCATGCGGGTGAAAGAAAAACGCGTCGCTTGACAACTAACACTAGCGAACAGCGAGTTTAGAGGCGCGACTCGTGCAGGGGTGCCAGTATTAGTCAAGTAACTGGAAATTGAGGTTGACTACGAACTCCCTTAGTTGGATACCCTGCTGCTGGCAGAATTCCTTGAGTTCGGGCCAGAATACCCAGTCACGATTTATTCCCTCGACGTCGATACGTATCTGACCGCGCTCCTCTTCAAGCCGGACGAACTTGTGGCCCTCAAGAATAGCTAGTTCTTCATCCAGGGTATCACGGTCAATGCGGGTAGAGCGCATAACTTCCCCAGCCAATATGCTCAATCCAGAATCGCGTTCATGACGCGGTCTGGCGCGTTGAACGATGATGGAGAAGAATTCGCGCGAAGGCACAGGAAGACTGCGAAGGCGATCTACTACAGGTGGTATCATGTCTACTGTTGACTGACGTTGCTCGTTGGTGAGATCCATTTGCTCATTCGGCATAAACTTTTCCAACGTGCGTGGATACGTCGGCTGTAGAGCATCATAGTCATCCGTGAGCGGCGCTGGTGCAGCAGCTGCGGGTGGGTTTCGTAGCACAGCCAGCAATTCATCCAATGTCGTTTGCTGAAACATCCGGCGCTGTAGTTCGAGCGCAAAGTCTTCCTGCGATACCGGTGTAGGCTGGTTGAAATACTTGATGGTATTCAGTGGCCCGTAGATGGCAGGGTAGTGTGTCCTGTAGAAACTTATCTCGTTGACAAGGTGACTTATTCTCTGCGAGAAGTCGTTTCTAGCAACACGGAGCGGAGAACATATGAGGACATACCACTTGTCCAGTCCGTGAGCAAAGGACTCGCTCATCTGCCTTTTGACCTTTGTGGCGAAATCGTCCTCAGAAACGTCGAAATGGCTTTTTATCTGAAACCCGATGCTATACTCGCCCTGTCTCACTAGGAGATCGGTGCCATGGTCATTGAGCGCCTGAGTACGCTCAATGTGGAGTTGCCCGAGCAGTCCGACATGCATCTCTAGGTATGCCTGGAACTCGGCCACCAGAACGTCATGGCGCTTATCCGTGAAGTAGGCCGCATCCTCGGCGCTCCCACTTCCTCGGTCAAGCAGGCACGAGACTTGGGTAATGAAGAGTTGTTTGGTCAGAGCGGGCCTCCTGATAGTTGAGACTGTACATGTCTACCGTATAGTACGCTGTTACACAGCGAGCGTCAAAGAAGTCGCACCATCCCAAGCTCATCTGCCCCGTCACCGGTAGCACACGAAAATCCGAGTTGTGTTGAGGTTGACCTCGACACGGGTCGCAGCCCTCAGTATAATGTATAGGCGCTTCCGGAGTTATGTTTCAAGATTTCATACTTCCATAAGAGAATGCTGATGCAACAGTTGCTAAGCGTGTTTACAACAGATAGCCCGAATCTCTATGGTACAAGGTTCAGTGTCACATCTCTTGTTTCAACGCTTTGGCAAGAGCATGATATCGGCGTGCCGATGCTTATGGCACATGACATGCTCCGCGCTATCGGCTGGAGCTATCCGCGTACGGTTCATTTTGCACCTGGCTTGTCGCGCCTTACTGGTGTTGGTGTTTTGGTTGAGACACAAGAGGAATCAGACCAGCTCAGCAAAGCCATCAACTCACACACCGTGCAAATGGCAGCCCCTTACGAAAAAGAGATAGAACGATTGAAGCAGTTGCTTGCACCATATGTGTTGGGGAATGAAAAGATTTTACCCGGCAAAGAGTGTTTGGCATTGGTGGAGGATGGGCTATGCGAAAGAGCTTTTCCACGCCTCTTTGAAACTGCTGATAAAGATGGCCTTGTGCCCTTGAACCAACTCACTCCTATCGGCCCAGGCGTGTATGTTATTGGTGAACTGGCAATATTTGCCCACTACTTCTTTCGCCGCTCGTTGGCAAGAACCAACACTCTCAATAGCCCATTCCTGAGACTACTACAGAATGCCAAGTTGGATGGTTCGACTGCTAAAATAGCACTTGACAGAGATGCTGTGGGCCTTGCAGAGACGTATCGAGAATATCAGGAACACGCATATTGGTGGGGGCCAAAATTCAGTGATGCCCTCACAGATATACAGCGTGGTGTGACCCATCACGAGGCACATGAACATGAGCGAATATTTCACGGTATATCGGGCACCCAATTTTGGTGGCAGTCAAGAGACAATCAGCACATCTTTGAGGCCGAGGAGTTACGAGATATACCAGTACATATTAACGGCGAAACGAGATATGGCTGCCGTTATGTGCACTCTATTGTTGATGAGACTACAAGTAGTATTTTCCATCTTGATGGCGCGGTGCGTCGATATTCCGAAGAAGGAATGATAGCCCGATTAGAAACCGACATTGCGCGTGCCGGCCGACATACGGAGTATCTGAAGCTGTGGAGAATTGATGGCAGTATTCCCATTAACCTCTGGAAGAGCTTGGTTTCTGATTATTTTCGGGACAATCGTTTAGTCGGAGAGTATCTAGGTGCGGAGCCTGAGGATAATGAAATACTGCCTGAGCCGGAGCCAGAAGAAGGTGATGTTGTCCAAAAATACGTGCCACACTCAATGCAGCAAGGTGATGGCCTTCGTATTGCTCTGTCTTTCCATCCGTACGACAACCCATCCCCTGAAGAACGGTTCTTTGTTCCGCTTGATGTCTTATCCAATGGCGAGGAACTACACAGTTATGTTGAAGCTTGGTGTGTTGAGTTAGTCAAGGCCATTTCACGTGCTGGCGGCACAATCGAGATGCCTAAAAAAGCCCTCTTAGTTAGCTATAAGGACTCGTACATCAATCTTTCTCTTGTGATGCATGGAAAAGAAGACACTCAAGCTCATCTTCGAACAACAGTTGAAGGCATTCGCCTGTTGACCACAGCATTTCACAATCGAGGTCATGATCTAGTTATGAGTTATAGCATTGGGTTTCCGATCCAAGACAAGGAAGCCCGAATTTCTGTACTCGGACATGTAGCTGACTTAGTGGATTGGCTATCGACCTCGCTATGTGTTCCTCCTACAGACGCAATGGCATTGGAAGAATGGGGCGAGAGTGTTGCAGACTATCTAAAGAGAGCCTACCGTGAGAATACACAGACCCCACCTCTGTTTGAAACCCTTATGAGTACTGGCATACTTTTAATGAAGCGACAGCGCTTGGAAGAGAAACTGGAAGCCAAGTATGAGCAAGCTGAACGAGGGGTTGGGATCGCTTTCATTCCACCCACTGATGACCCTGCGCTGATAGAGGCTCTTGAGAGAGAAGTTATTCTTCCCGCAATGGCTTTTGTGAAGATCGCTTCTCGATGCACCAAGTGCGGGGCCAATTACACAGTTTGTGGATGCTCAAAAATGATGGATATGGGCGTCGCAGAGGAAATAACAGAACTGCGCCTCTTACCTCCTTTTTGGACTGATAGGGTGGTACGCTAAGGAATCACTCCATCTGCGGGTGATCCCACCCTTACTGGGGTATGTAATGGCCGGGTAGGATATCCGGCTTCGGATTACGATAGAACACTATTTTGACGCCAGGATAGGGCCAGGCAGATCGCTCGGGCGCAGCCAGAGCCGGCGCCAAATACGTCCGTGTCCAAGTGGCCGGCGTGCCGCGCTCAGCCCACGGGTAAACAAGCTCACCAAGCCTTGCCCTGTTGGTCCTGGCAGCGTGGGCGGAACCCGGATGCGGTCAGGTGTGGTTTCCAACAGCTGATGACCATCGGCGAGTCCTGTCTGAGCATCGCACGCGAAACCCTCAGCAATACTCTTGCCTGGGCGGTTGAGCATGCCCAACGCGGCATGAGTCTGCCCGAAATACAGCATCAGCTTGCCCTCGCGTGAGTTTGACCAAAAATCTGCAAGAGTTCAGTCATTAGTCGGTAGGAGAAGCAGCGCTCTCTGTGCTGGCGTTGCAAAGAAAAAGGGCCAGCACCTTCCGGCGCTGGCCCTCTGCTATGCGCTACGACGTACTGCGAAGCTATGTGCGCTGTGTGAGCGTGGCGCCCAGCGCCAGCAGGCTCACGGCGGCGTTGAGCGACGGCGAGTCGAGGAGCAGCTGGGCGGAGGCGCCGAGACGCGCTGGCTCGACGGCGAGCACCACCTGGCCGTGCTGATCGGCCGGTTGCTGGGTGAGCAGGGCCTGGTAGATGGCGTGGGCCTCCTGGGCCAGGGTCTGGAAGAGGGCCGCGCGTACCCCGGCGAGCAACAGCGGCGGGATCTCCGGCAGCGGCGGCCGAAGGCTGATCTCCAGCCGGGTGGGCGTGGCGAGGGTAGCCGGCGAGTGGCCGTTGGTCTGCTGGGAGGTCCTGGCTGGCGCGCTGGCCTTCTTGCCCTTCCCACGGGCCGGTGGTGGAGTGGGCAGCTGGGGCAGGAAGGCCGGGCTGGTCATGTTGATCGGCTCCTGGCTACCCAGATCGAAGAGCACGAGCTGCTGGTCAGTGGTCTCGTCGTGTGATGGCTGGGTCATGGGTGTCCTCCTTTACGTTTCGTCGTTGTCTCGGGCAGGGTGGTCACGTCAGCGACCGTAAGATCGCCGGCTGCGGCGATGCTCTCTGCGGTGATCGGGGTCGAGCGCATCGTCAGCGTCACCAGGTCGAGCGCGGTTTCGCAGGTGGTGATCTGCCGGGCGATGACCAGCTGGTGCAGGTATTGGCCGGCGACGGCCGCCATCGCCTGGTTGACCATCAGGCTCTGGGCGCCGTCTGTGGCGGCGTGGGCACAATCAGCCCGCGGCTGCAGCGGCGCGTCGTCGAGCAGGTGCGGGTAGCGCAGGGTTGGCGCGGGCAGGGCGGTGCAGATCCCGCCGAGGGCCAGCGCGCCGCGCAGCGCGCGGGGTTCAGCTGTGGTGCCGAGCAGCACCTTGCCCCAGTCGCGCTCGTTGCCGACATCGAGCCAGAGGCGCCACGTGGAGCGGCCAAGGGCCTCGTGTATCGCGCGCCGCCCGCTCGCGGTATCGACTGCGCCGACCAGGATGCCGATGGTCTGGTAGCCTGGCTGGAGCTCGGCAAGGAGGCCGGCGGTTGCCATCGCCGGCACGGCGGCGATGTGGAGGCCGAGAGCGGCGTTCAGGCGATCGGCCAGCACCTGCGCTTTCGGCTTGCCGATCTCGCGGGCGGTGAAGAGCTGCCGTCCGATGTTGCGGCGCTCGACCAGGTCGCCGTCGATGAAGGTCAGCGCCAGCGGCGGGCCGCTCTGCTCGCGCACCTGGTAGGCGAGGCGGGCAAGGGAAAGGGCGATATGCGAGCCATTGCCGCCACATCCGACCAGACCGACTTGGATTGGCTGGCCTGGCGGCAGGACGAAGGGCACCGGGTGTTCGACAGTCAGGGTCTGCATCGGGCTTCCTCCGCTCATCGCAGTCCTCGCTCGCGCCAGGCCTGCCCAGAGAGCAGCCAGCCCAGGTCATGCCCGGCGGGGACGAGATCGTCCAGCGGGTAGGGCGTCTCGGCGCTGAGTCGGCGGTAGAGCGCCATGACGCTACGCGGTTTGCTGCGGCTACGGTTCTGCGCGATATGGCTGTTGAAGTACGAGCCCTCCAGGTAGAGCGTCAGCGCGGCCAGCATCGTCTCCGGCGCAGCGTCGCCCCGCCGATCCGCCGTCCCCCAGCAGATCGAGCCCGGCTCATAGGTGTTGGGGAAGGGGGCGTGGTAGAGCGCACTGTGGGCCTGAGGCGGCTCCAGGCTGTTCAAGGCGAAGATGCGATAGTCCTGGCCGCAGCCGGCCCAGATGAGCGGTGGGGTCTGGATCGTGTGTGGCTGCTTTCGGCTCACGATGCGGAGCGCGGCAGGGCGCGGCAGGACGTAGAGCACGTAAAAGCGCTGACCGTTCACTGTCCCGGTGCCCAGCGTATTGGGCGGCAGCAGTCCCGAGCTGGTTGGGAGCTTACTCAGCGCAGCCGCCAGATCCTCGGGGCTGATCGGGTAGGTGACCCAACCGCGGCCCTGCCGGCGCGTCAGGTAGATCGCATCCTCAAAGATGCCGATCTGAACTTCTGGCGACCGGTCGATGACCATGGTCTGGCGGATCGGGCGGGGTTTCCGGCGGAGCCAGGGCCGCCGGCGTAGTGCTGGCAGCTCTTCTTCATGGGTATTCATCCATCGTTCTCCATCTATGAACCGAAGGCGACCTTGCCTTGACAGCACCCGGCATGGCGCTTCGATTCGGTCGGCTTTCTTGCGGGCAGGAATAGCGCTGTTTCGGGCATCAGAGCGCGGAATGCAGCAACAAAGGCCACCTTGCAGCAATGCAAGGTGATCGGGAGGGCTCGAATGGCCCAGACTGAGCGCCGTGAACGCCGTCAGGCACTCGCCGGAGGCTCCGCTCCAAGGCGGGCGACCACCTCGGTCAGCAGCGCGAGCACCTCATCGAAGACCTCAGGCTGAGCGGATACCAGGTTGTCGAGGTCGTAGTAGTGCTGGAGGAAGTCGCGGGCCTCGGTCTGCTCAGCGGCAATGGTCGCGAAGTCAACGCTGTACCAGTCCATCCCGGTCCAGCCCATCTCGTCGAGCTCTTCCAGGCTGAGATCGGCGAACTGCAGGCCGGTAGCCGCGAAGGCATAGCGGAGGGCTTTGCCCAGGTTCAGCTCGCGATAGATCACCTGGTCAAGCTGCCGGGCGAGCTCGTCCATCGGCAGGTCACCCGGCCAGCGCTGGTCGCGCAGGCGCACGATGCGCTCGGCAAAAGCCTGGCGCTCCGCGCTCAGCTCGCTGAGGGCATAGTCGATGACATCCTGGATATCGGCGGCCCCTGGCGACCAGGTGGTCTGGTCGGCGAGCACCCAGAGCAGGAGCAGCAACAGGTTCTGCCGGCCGCCATCGAAGAGTGGCTCGATCTCGTGGGTCAGGCCGTAGACGATCGGGTGGAACGCCTCAAGCGCCCAGCGGCACTCGTCGAGCGCCGCCAGGGCGTCTTCATCCCGCTTGAGATGGGTAGGAAGCGCAATGAGCGCCGCTGCAGGATTGTGCGGCTCGGTGCGGATGTCGAGGAAGTCCGGGAGCTCGACGCCGCAGGCTTCGACCAGCGAGAAGAGCGCCTGGGTGATGCCGACGAAGTGGGAGGGGTGGCTTTTGAGGCCGGCGACATGGGCTGCGTAGAAGTCGGCGAAGCGCTGCCGTAGGATATCGGCGGCACGAAGGCCGATCATGGTCGCCTCCCACTGCTCGCTGCGGACAGCGGCCCGCGTCTGCTCGTCACGCGAGCGACGGACCATCACCAGCCGTCGATGGCGTGGATGGCCGGGATGGGCGGCAGATCGTTGAGGCGGTAGCATAAGCTTCTTCCCTTTCCGTCACGCTGATAGGCAAGTTGCTCGCAGGCGGCGATTGCTTCCTGGATCGCCGGCGACAGCGCCACCTCGATCGTCATCGAGCCGTCGAAGAGCGGCCGGAGCAGCGCCAGTGGGTTGTGCGTCGCGATCGGCTGGGGCGGCAGTGTGCTGAGCAGCGCAATCAGCGCGTGATACTGGCAATCCTGGTTTGGGGTTGTCATCGGTCTGGTTCCTCCAAGACGAAGGACCGGGGTGCTATCCCCGGCCCTTCAGTACGCATGCGTTGTGGTGTAGCGCTCAGCTAGCCCTTGGTGCCGGCGCGCTTGATGAAATCGACGGTTGGCACGGTCTGCCCCTGGTGCTGGCGGGCGCCGGTGCGAATCTCGGCCCCGGCGAGGTTCGCGAAGCCCTGGCGGATGAGGTGCTCGCGGATGGTCTCGTTGTCGATCGTGGCATCGACGACAAAGGTCTGCCCCTCGACGATCACCAGCTTCTCGGTGGCCCCGGCAGTGTTGTCCAGAGCCGGCGCGTGAGCCGGTTCATCGGTCGGGATATCGCCATCATCCGGGTCAGCAGGAGCGATAGCGCTTCGTGCCAGCTCCGCTAACGGCGCTGACGGCGCATCGTCGCGCTCCTGCTGAGCGTCCGCCTGCTCGCGGGCAGTCAAGGTTGTGGGCGCATCGTCGTCGAGCAGGCCGTCAAACATGGTCGTTGGCGTGGTCATCGGTCTTCCCCTTTCTGATTGAGCCTGGGTGTGGTAGAGACAGGTCGGCGGCGCTGGTCGGCAGCAATGTCTGCGCGGTCGCGCAGATACCGCCGCAGCGCGGTGCGATAGCCCTGGATCAGGGCGCGGAGGTAGGCGCGGCTGTAGATCTCCAGCGCGGCAGGTGTGTCCAGGCTGGAGGTAGTGACGCCGATGAAGGCGTCGCTCTCATCGGCCAGGCGCCGCCCGGCTTCGACGCCCATCTCCCAGCCCCAGGCGTGGATCTCTTCGGGGGTTGGCGGTGGGATTGTGCTCATCGTTGTTCCTTGTGCTTGGCGATCACTCCGCCGGCAGCAACAGCTGCTGCCGGTAACGTGGTGCAGGCTCGGCCGCCATCAGTTCGTCGATCGGGCCGCGCTGCTGCCAGCTGAAGCCGCTGGCCTGCTCGTAGGCGCGCACCCGCGCGATCGCCGGCGCCATGGCGGCCGGGTCTTCCTGGAGCGCGGCGGCCAGGTGGCGCGGGTGGGTGAAGATGCAGCAGCGACACGAGAGGCGCGCCCGGCCCTGCCGCTCATCGCGGTGCGGGTCGAGCATGGTCTCCTGGGTCTCGCCTTGGGCGGCGTAGCCAGGGTGAAAGGGCAGACCGCAGGCGTGGACGTAGGCGTTGATCTGGTGCCAGGCCCAGTCGATCACCGGGCGCAGCCAGAGCAGCCGCCAGCCAGCGGGATGCTCGGCGTGGCCCGGCTGGAGCGAGAGCGCGTCGCGCCACTCCCAGGTGGTCAGCCGGCGCTCGCGGCCAAGCGACTCCCGCCAACGCTCGCCGGTGATCAGGAGTGGCCATTCGCCAAGCAGCGTGCGATTCCGCCGCGCCCAGGCGTCGAAGAGCGCGATCTTGAAATAGTGGGTACACCAGCGGATGCGTGCAGTTGGCGGCTGGCCGTTCCGCGCCGCCATTGCGAAGTCGAGCAGGGTGCGGATGCCGTCGGGATATTGTGCAGCGGTGGCCGGACCGAGAGCGTCCACGTCGTGGATCGCGGCGAGCGTGACACCGTGGTTCCCGGTCGGGGTCAGGTTGCCGGTGCGCCGGTAGACGGCCTGCACCGTCACCCGCAGGCCGCCGACGCGATTGGCCAGGGCGTCGAGCGCCGCCGGCGTCTGCTCCCAGTCCATCTCGTCGAGCAGGGCGTGCCAGATAATGATCGGTGTTTCGGGCCAACGCCAGCGTGCCCAGAGCACCGCGGCGTGACTGTCGTTGCCGCCGCTGCTGCTGCCGATGATCACGCTGGGCCGGGCGGGCAGCGGCGCAGAGCCGAGGCTCGGGTGCGGCGGCAGCTCGCGGAGCGGGGGAGCCGGTAGAGAGCAAGCAGACATTGGTGCATCTCCAGTAGGCCGGGGCGCACCAACTGCCCGCCGGGGACAGGGGCTCCCCAGCGGCTGTGCGTCAGCAGGCTTCGGCGGTGAGCCAGCGCTTGAGCGCGCCAAGCTGGGCGCCAATGCCGGCCCCATCTGGCGCGGTGGTGAGACTATGGAGCCCTGCGACCGTGTTAAGATCGCCGAGGGCCTGGCGGTAGACCTTGCCGGCGCTGAAGTAGACGCCGGCGTACGAGCGCAGCGAGAGCAGCTCCCCGAGCGTCGCGCGAACCTGGTCACAGAGCTCGCAGGCCCGCGCGGCGGTCATGCGCCGGTCGTAGTCGGGGATCGGCTGGATTGCTGGGATGAGGCCGAACTCAGCCGAGAGGATGTACACGTCGAGGCGTGCCGCAGCCGCCGGGTGGTCGCTGAGCCAGCGCCGCAGGACGCGGAACGATGGCCCACGGTAACGGTCGATCGCCGGAAGCAGCCGCACATCGGGGCTCTTTGTCGACGTGCAGGCGATGATCAGCAGCCGGCGCTGCTCGGAGCAGACGGTCATATGAGGTGCCTTTCGTTGGGAGATCGGGAAACAAAGGGAAGCCAGAATCCATGCGCCGGTTCTGACTTCCCTTTGTTTCCGGGCCAGGAGAGCTCAGGAGTGCGGAGGCTCAGCGGTGTCAGACGCGGCCGGCGGGGCCTGAATGGCAGCGCGGGCGCGCCGCGCCGCCGCGTCCCACTGGCGGGCATACTGGCGGAGGGCGGGGCGCTGGGCGATGACCAGCTGGAGCGCCGTCTTGGTTGAGGCGCCGGTCGTGGCGGCGATCTCGGCGGCGAGGGCCTGCAGGTCGTGGTCGATCGGCTCGGGCGTGGGCCTGGTCTGTCTCGTGCTCATGGGGTGTCTCCTCGTGGTTTCAGGCAACAAAAAGACCGTGTGCGTTGCTTCAGCACACGGCCTCGCGCCACGGCGGCGCATACCATCAAGTCAGTTCAACGCGGTTGTGTATCGGTGGCCTCCTTTCACATATGGCTTGCATAGAGCGCCGCCGCCGGCAGCTCGGGCTGCTCCCAGCGTTCATCGGCGAGCTCCGGCAGCGCGGCGACCTCGCGGTCTTCGTGCAGCAGGGCCTCGTCGACGGGCTGCCAGGGCAGGCCGACCTGGGCGCGGTAGCGGATGAGGTGGTAGGCAAGGCGGGCCGATCTGGATCGCCTGAGGGCGGCGATCGAGATGCCATAATCCGCCGTGTAGGCAGCGCCGATGCCGCGCTCAAAGCCAATCAGGGCCATCCTGGCCGGGCCAGAGCTGTCGAAGCTCATGACCAGCGGCGAGCAGCAGACCCAGGAGGGCTTGCCGATTCCCAGCAGGTGGATGCGGCGCTGGAACGGGTCAAGCTCAGCGGCGGCCTCAAGATCGCTGATCAGCTGCTCGTACCAGGCGGCTGCCGCACGGGCATAGCGGGCCGGCACGAGGCCGCCAATCGCGCAGGCCGGGTGGTCAACTGGCCCATCGGGCTCGTCGTGGAAACCCCACGCCGTGCGCTGTCGCACCAGTGCGATCTCCTCATCGTCGAAGCACTCCTCGCGGTCGCGCAGCAGGTCGCCGATGATCGCGGCGGCGCCGGGGCCGGGGTAGTGCGTAACGGGCACCAGCGGCGGATCGGGACAGAGGCAGATCGCCTGGAGCAATGCTCGCAGTCGCGCGTCATCACGCTCGCTGGCGAGCGCATCGCCGATCGTGTCGTAGCTGAGCGCCCAGTCGAGCCAGGGCGACTCAGGCTGGGCGGCGCCGGCGAGGTTGCGGGCGTACCAGCCAGCCACCATGTGGGCATAGCGCGGGAGCGACGGGCGATCGGTGTTGCCAGGCGGGAAGGCCCAGGAGTCCAGCACGACATGCACTCCCGGTGTCCGGGCCAGCAGCCGCGCCGTTGACGAGCCGGCCGGCGCCAGGTAGTGGCGCTGCCCGACAAGCATCGCGATCGCCAGATCATGTGGCCGTGCTCGAGCACCGAGGGCGAAGTAGAACGTCGGCGGCATAGTCAAGCCTCCTCAAGCTGCACAAAAACGCGCAGCCCGGCGCGGGGAGCGTCGGGCTGCTGGACCGGGCGACGATAGAGAGGGCGACGGGCGCAACGCGGCTGGATAATCGCAGACAACGAGGCGGTTGGCCGCCACGAGCAGGTGGTGGGCGCCAGAGGCGCATGAGGGGCCGGCACCATGTGCCAGCGCGCAGGCGAAGGGCCTGCCAGTCAGCGGATTGTGGGGCTGCTGGAGGCGTCGCTCGGTGGAGTCACCCTAGCATCAGTGGCTTCGGCCCGCATCAGCAGCGGTGACGGATCGGGCGCGCGATGGTTTACAGGCGGCCATGCGCGGTGCTACAATCGAGGGCGCAGCGGCTATCGGTAGGCTTCCTTCTCCCTTTCTGGAACTTAGCGTACCGGCTCTCCGCTGCCCATCGTGCGCTCCTACGCCGGCAGGGGCGCTGCTCTTTGTGGGAGGCTGGGCGATGCAGCAGGCCATCTACATCCGCCACCGCAGCCGGGTGCTCGTGCCGCCCGGCGATGGCGGCGCGCCCTCGCAGTACCTGGCGAGCCTGCTTAAGAATCTGGAGCGCCTTGGCTTCACCGCCAGCGCCGCGCTGATCGCGCACCTGCGCACCTGCTCGGTCGCGCAGCTGGAGCGGCTGAGCGCCCAGCTTGTCCCCGCCCTGCGCCAGCTGGTCGGCGCCCACGTCGCCTACGCGCCGATGTACCCCAACTTCCCGGCCCAGGTGATGCAGGCCTCGCGCGCCGAGCTGTACCTCAACGCCATCCTGCACTACCTGACCCACGGCCGCCCGCGCTCCGAGAAGCAGCGGCGCACGCCGCTGCTCGAGCGGGCCGACCTGCGGGTGATCGACCTGGGCGACGACGCCGACTTCCGGGCGATCTGCACGACGCTGCTGGCGGCGAAGAGCGCCCTCTCCCCTACCGACCGCGCCGACCTGGCCTGGTTCTTCCAGACCTACGGCGACCAGGCGATCGCGCTCATCCCGCGCGAGGTGCCGCTGCGCGAGAATGTCGCGCTACTGGCGACCCTGCTGCTGCGCCATACCAGCCGCGGCGTCGAGGTGCTGCGCCGCTACGTCAAGACCGCCACCGACGTGCTGCGACTGGCGGTCGCGCTCTCCGACGGCGATGTGAGCCTGGCAGCCGCGACGAAGTTCCGCCGCTTCAGCCGCCCCGAGCGCCGGCTGCTCCTGGAGCTGCTGGAGGAGAGCGGGAGCATCACCGAGGACATGCTGCGCTATGTGGAGCCCTGGAAGCGGTTGGGTGAGCGGCTGCACCCCGGCGAGTACGCGGCGCGCTTCCCGCGCAGCGTGGCGGCCTTCGACATCATCCGTAACGACCGACCCTTCGCGACCTTCCGCTCGAAGGTGGAGGGGGCAATCGGCGCCGGCCGGCTCGACGAGGCGCTGACTCTGCTGCGCGGGCGACCGGGCGAGCTGGCCCGCCGGCTCGACCACCTGCTGCGCCGGGCCGAGCAGCCCGATGCGGTTGTGCAAGCTTTCGGCGACGTTGCCGCGCAGGTCTCGACCCCGGTGCTGCTCCAGAGCCTGGCCCACTTCGCCCAGCGGCCGCTGGGTCACCCGCTGCGCAGCTTCTTCCCCAAGGGCGAGGTCGCCAAGGCCCAGGTGATCGCCAACACGCTGCCGCCGCTCGACGCCGGGCTGTGTGATGGGATGGTGGCGATCTGCCGCGAGACCCTGATCAACCGCTTCCGCGAGCGGCAGCCGCTGGGCAAGGTCTTTGTCGACGAGCGGCTGCGCGACTACCCGGTGCCGCTGACCCAGCGCTCGGCCAGCAAGGCGCTGCGGACGATCCCGCGCGGCTCGCGGCTGCCGCTGGACGCGGGCGGCACGGTGCGCTTCTTTCTGTGGTGGAAGGAGGGCGAGGTCAACGGCAAGCCGACCGGGCGGGTGGACATCGACCTCTCGGCGGTGCTCTACAACGCCGACTGGCGCTACGTCGAGCATATCTCCTACACCAACTTGAAGTCGGAGAAGTACCGGGCCGCCCACAGCGGCGACATCGTCACCGCGCCGAACGGGGCCTGCGAGTTCATCGACCTGGACATTGAGTCGGTGGTGCGCTTCGACGGGCGCTATGTGGTGACTGCGCTCAACTCATACTCGGGCCAGCCCTACTGCGACCTGCCGGAGTGCTACGCGGGCTGGATGCTGCGCCGCGCTCCGCAGTCGGGCGAGGTGTTTGAGCCGCAGACGGTGCAGCAGAAGATCGACGTCGCGGCCAACACGCGCATCTGCATCCCGGTGATCCTCGACCTGGTGGCGCGCCAGGTGATCTGGGCCGACCTGGCCCTGCGCCGCAACCCGCGCTGGTTCAACAACGTCGAGGGCAACCATAAGGGCATGCTGCTGATGGGCCAGGCGCTGACAACCCTGGTCAAGCCCGACCTGTACGAGCTCTTCACGCTCCACGCGGCGGCGCGCGGCACGCCGGCCCCACGTGGGGCGGCGAAGATGGTCTTTGCGCCTGACGGCACGGTGACGCCCTTCGACATCGGCGTCATCCTGGCCGAGTATTTGTGAGCCGGCGATGGACGTAACGACCGCCTGGGATCTGTTCATCGCCGGCTTCACCGACTCGGGCCACGCGCGGCGTTACGCGACCCGCTTTCGGGCCGGGCCGCTGGAGGCCGTCCGCTTTGCCGCGGGCGAGCTGAGCGGCAAGCCCTTTGAAGAGTTATTCGTGCGGGACTGCGACCCGGGCGCAGCCCTCGCTGCCGTTGCCGCACACCAGCCGCTGCCCCGTCACTACCTGACGGTGCTGGAGGACCAGCCCGGCCTGCGCGAGACCTATGAGTGTGGCGGCTACCGCCTCGACGATACCGAGACGCTGATGGTCTGCGATCTGGCGGTGCTCGCGCCGTTGACGCCCTCACCAGGAGTAACCCTGCTCTGTGAGGAGGAGGCGGACTGGCACAACTGCAACGATCCCCAGGGCACACGGTGGGCGCTGCCCGAAAACCTGGCCGACCCGCGCATGGCCCACTACACGATCGTGCGCGACGAGCAGCTTGTGGCGCGCGGCCGCAACCTCTGGCTGAACGCCCGGCAGAGCTACGTCAGCCGGGTCTACGTCGCCGAGGCGTGGCGCGGCCAGGGGCTGGCGCGGGCGCTGATGGCGCGCCTGCTGGCCGATGACATCGCCAGGGGCGCGCGCTGGAGCGTGCTCACCGCATCGCGCATGGGCGAGCGGCTCTACGCAGGGCTGGGCTACCGTGTGTTGGGCACGATCCTGATCTTCGAGCCGAACGAGGGCGTCGTCGGCGCAGAGGGAGGAGACGGATGACCGACCACGTCACACTGCGGCCCATCGCCGATGGTGACCTGCCGATCCTGTTCGAGCAGCAGCGCGCGCCGGCGGCGGTCTGGATGGCCGCCTTCACCGCCAAAGACCCATCCGACTGGGAGGCCTTCAGCGCCCACTGGGCAAAGGTGCTGGCCGACCCGAACGTGACCAACCGCATCATCCTGGTGGACGGCCAGGTTGCCGGCTCGATCGCCTGCCACGCCTGGTTCGGCGAGCCGGAGGTCAGCTACGGGCTGGGGCAGGAGTTCTGGGGCCGCGGTATCGCGACGCGGGCGCTGGCGCTCTTCCTCGCCGAGGTGCCGACCCGGCCAATCCACGCCCGCATCGTCAAGGATAACGTCGCCTCCCAGCGGGTGCTGGAGCGCAACGGCTTCACCGTCTACGGCGAAGATCGTGGCTTCGCCGAGGGGCGTGGCGCCGAGGTCGAGGAGTGGCTACTGGTGCGTCATGCGCAGTGACCGCTATACGGTGAGCAGCCGTCCAAACTGCTCGGGCGCCACGGCCTGTGCCGACCCAGCGACAAAGGCTACGTGGCAGCGGTGGCAGTACCAGGACTGCTGCCAGCGCGCGATCTGGCGGTTCCATTGCTCGCCGGCCTCGCGTCGCCGGCGCTCGCCCAGCTGCACGATGCCGACCGTGATCGCGATGGCGATCAGCGCGCCGACGCCGGCGACGCCAGCGAAGAGACGCTCAGCCGCGCCGCTGGTGAACGCCGCCTCGAAGGTCTGGCCCTGCAGCCCGACGATGACCGCGGTGACCATGCAGCTCGCCGGCAGGCTGAGCAGGAGCAGGCCGAGGAGCAGCACGATGATCAGCCAGCCACCGCCAGGCTGGCGCGGCGGCGCCAGCAGCTGCGCCAGGTTGGTGCGGGCAACCCCGGCAGCTGGCATCAGGTCGGCAGTGAGCACGCGCACCTGCTGCGTGCCGCCGGCGACGATCGCAGCAACGCGCTGGGTGGCCTGGGGCGAGCGGCAGCAGGGGCAGACAGGCTGGCTGGACATGGCGCACCTCTCTCAGATGCAGAGCTGAGCGGCTGTGAGGCTCGGTCAGGGTGAAGCCGGCCTCGCTACCGGTTCCGTGTAGAACGATTGTACGACACGTGTCAAGAGCTTTGGCAAGATGATTGTGCAAGAGAGACTGCTCGAGACCTGTGTAGCCCGCTTGGGGCTAGCGGTGTGACCGTACCTGTCTCTCCCTCGTGCTATAATCCTGGAGCAAGCTGGACTTTTCGTCCATGTAAAATGAAAGTTAATTAGACCTATATGCTGGCTATAAGTCCTGCCACCAGACCTGCAGCTTTTGAGTACGAGCCTTTTCGTCCAGCGCTCCAAGAGCGTTTTCTAGCTCGATTCTATCAGGCTTCTCGCAAAATGGCACTCGCCTCGGAGGGTGATCGGGAAGAAATAATTCGATCCGAGGTCGAATGGGCACTAAACAGCCACGGGAATCCCCGTCAACAGGCAATTTACCAGGCGACGTGGTTACTTCTGCGCGACCTATTGCGTGTTCGCTGGATACCGCGCTGGAACGAAGATACCGCTACCCTTGAGCTTGCCCCGCCGCAACCTCACGACAGGCCCCGCAGCCAGGCCGATATTCATGCTCACAAGCAAACTCGGCGTGAGATTATGGCGCCTGAACGACACACACGTCTGATACAAGCCGTTGACTTTATTCGCCGTATGGAAGCGCCGGCACGCGGGGTACCGATCACGGCGCTTATTGCTGACGGCGCGCAGTTGGCGACCGACTTGCGGGCGGTGGCGCGGCTTAGGAACGGGGAGGAGCGAGCCGCAGCGCTTCGTCAGTACGTGCAGCCCTACCTTCAGCTTGTTGAGGAAGGTGTTCGCTGCCAGCACACCGGTTTCCTCCTCGGGGACATCTGGCGCTATTTCCGCCTTACTTGGGCCTCGCCGGTCTATAACACACCTGGCCGCAGCCTGTTTTATCTCGTCCGCGATGGAGCACGACCGAACCATCCGGTGATGGGTATTGCCTCCCTGGAGAATGCGCCCATCTTTATCGGCGACCGCGACGACTTTCTCGGCTGGACGCCCGACGCGTTCATTCGCTCGTTGCTGCCCCAGCAACCTGGCGAGACGCCTGCGCCGCCCGACATCACGGCCGTCCGCGAAGCGTTCACCCATCTGCTCAGAAATATCAGTCGCGCGATCGGCGATGTGAACGCGACAGACCTCTGTACCCCCGAAGAACTGGCTCACCCGACTCCGGAACAAGTGCAGCGGCTGAGTGCCCTGTCGGTGCAATTTGCACGCGAACGACAGGAAGCCCTGCGCCAGTGGAAACAGTTCAGTGCCCAGACCGACCGCACTGGTGAAGCAGAGCTACAACGAAGCGAGTACGGGAATGTCAGCGAAGAGGCGTACGACCTCTTGTTCCTGAAGAAGCGAGCAGCTGAACTGTCTCGTCTTCTTGGGGCGCAGCTTGCCATCCAGCAACTACTCGAGCGAGCCGACTTCGAGCAGGTTTGGCAGACCTGGGCGACGAGCGAGCGGGGGAAGACTGCCATTCGTAATGGCCTGGTCGCCATCAAGAACCATCATGTAGGTACGAGTATTCTCGAACTGAACATCTGCGGTGCAATTCCGCCCTATAACCACATACTAGCCGGTAAGCTCACCGCACTCTTGATATGCTCTCCCCAGGTAGCGACCGACTACAAGCGGCGCTACGGTACCGCACGTAGCGAAATCGCGTCGCAGTTGAAAGGTGCCGATGTCATCAGGCCTGCAGAGCTTGTGTACATTGGAACGACTGCCCTCTATACGGCTGGCTCCAGTCAGTACAACCGTCTGCGCCTGCCTGCCGGTCTTCTTCGTGCCGATGCACCCGAGACACCTATCGAGCGCATCGGCGTTACGCTTGGATACGGAACGTCCCACATTAGTGATGCGACCACAGCTGCTCTTGAGGCTGCCGCGAGTGACGACTTTCTTCAGGTAAACCATGTATTGGGAGAAGGCGTCAGCCCGAAGATGCGCATCATTCGCTGGGGGCTGGACGCCATCTTTCGGGAGGGACAGCGCGCGCTGTCCGACCGGGTTGCCCAGCATCAGATGCGCCGACTAGTCTACGGTGTCTTACTTGCCGAGAACGGGAAAGAGTACTTGCAGGGGAAGGCAACGCAACTTCGTCACATATGGGACGAGGCTCTCCCCCCGAAAGAGGGTACCGAGCGCATTGCCGAGTTCTGGCGAGCGCGCTGGCTCGATACCCGGCTTCAATTCGAACCGGCTTTGGAGCGCCTTGCAGCATTTCATCCGGAGGAGTTGCTCCTATCGCGGGAACTGGCAGACAAGGCCGACCACGATTGGGCCTACACATTAATCAAGCAAAAGCCGGAGACTGCTACGATGGAAGTCGTATCGCCTCTCATGGATACCCGCCACCTCTCTCCTGACGAGCAGCAGCGGCAGCTGGTACGCGACCTCTATCGCGGTGCCACCGGCTTTGCTGATGATGTTCCGATCGAGGACCTCCGGCGCCTCCACGCCGCGACCGGCCTTGACAAGGCTATTCGTCAGCATATCGCCGCGAAGCGTAGCGTTGTCCTCACGGGGAACCCGGGCGATGGGAAAACTCATCTGCTGCGAATTCTGGAAGAGGATATTGCCGGGCTCGGGGCAGTGGTCGAGAGCGACGCGAGCGCCGTGCTGAACGAGGAAATCGTTGCAAACTGGCGTGCTGCCCTCGCCGCCGGCAAGCCCTATTTCATTGCGATTAACGAATCTGTATTATTCAAGCTCGCTGCGTCGTACCCGGAGTTCGAGTTGCTTCAGGAGGCACGCCGCCAAGTCACCGGTGCCATTTCCTATGGATCGACGCCAACGCTTCCTCTCGGCGATGTCGTGGTTCTCGATTTGAGCCACCGGAACACGCTCGACGAAAAGCTTGTCCACGCGGTTATCGACAAGCTTACCGATGCCACTATGCTCCCGCGGTGCGCGCAGTGCCCGGTTGCAGGCTGCGACATGGTACGAAACCAGGCCCTGCTCCGGGAGCTTCGCGTGCGGGGACGCCTCCAGGCAATCTTCGAGAGCATCACCCGGCGCGGTGTTCACGTCACGATGCGTGATCTTCAGGCGTTCATCGCATATCTAGTGTTTGGGGACCGCGATTGCACGCAGCTGCTGCAAGGGAGCGATGAGGAAGAGTACGCACTACCGCAGCTTCCCTATAAGGGGCAAGGGCCGCTTTTTGATGCGGTACGCGAGGCATTTGACCCGGCAAAGGTCTGCCATCCTGTCTACGACGACCAGCTCATCAACAATACGGTGCGAGCCGACGGGTGGCTGACTACCGACAATGCGAATGCTGGGTCGCTCGATTCGATTGCCATCAAGCGTTTTGAGCGGCGCAAGCGTGCGTTCTACTTCTTCCACGAGAGCGGCGATACGCTGCTTTCGCTGGTCGGCGACGACGAGCAGGCGTTCAACGCCTTTTTAACCCAGACCGAATCACGCAGGGCTCTGCGCGAGGTAATCCGAAAACTCACCGCATTCTTCGGGCGCCACACGGATAGTGAGCGGCTCCCGGTCTGGCAAAGCCACCGGTACGACCAGAGTGCCCAGCGTATTCTGTACGCCGTCCAGCACCGTGAGCGGCGAGAGTTCGAGTTACTAAGTCCCGTCCTGACCGGGCATATGGCAGACGCGTTCCGAATGGCGGATGATCATCGGGTGCTCCGCCTCATCCGCAATGCCCAAGCGAGCCTGCGCATCGACTACGGACTCTTCCGACTGCTGCACCAAGCCGAACGGGGTTTGCCGGCGCTTCTCCTTCAGCCCGAGGCGACCCGGCGCATCTGGCAGTTCCTGGAGCAACTCACGGACGGAACGGTGCCGGTTGACGACGAGGTCACGGCTCAGATTCTCGATCCGATGACCGGCGAGCACCTTGAGGTGACGGTAGACCCTCAAACCAGAACCTACATCACCATTACGGATAGGGAGGGCCGCCGTGTTTGATATTAAGACTACCCGTGACGCTATTGAGAAACAATATATCGGGTTTAGTCCCAATACGACCAACGTAAAACCGGCCCATCTTGCCAACGGAATGTTCCGCGTTCTGTTGCAAGCGCGCTACGACACCAATCGTCTGTTCCGCTTTGTCTACATGACCTTGAAAGACGGCAGCCCGCTCCTCGGGAGTGAGCCTCAAACGATTTACGACCAACTTGTGGCAGCGAACCACATCGATGCCAACGAGGTGTCTGTGCAGCAACTCGGGGCGCTACGTACCGCGCTGCGCAAAATCGTCTCTGCCGATAAAGCAGTGTATGTGGGCAAAGCCCCGCGTACCGCGACTCAGGCCCTGGACCGCATGGACTCGTATTCTGCCGGCACAGCGCCATTTGTGTCCAGCGACCGTATCGGACAGGATGGCGGTGAGTTTCTCGCCGCCTGGCTTCAGCGTGATGCGCCGGATTTTACCGCAGTATTCCGCGATGCACTCAATCAGGGAGATGACCCAATAACAATCCTCGCGGCTCCACTCCTTGACGCCGAGAAGACGACGCAACACACGCCGGACTTTTCGTCTACGATCGGGCTTGCCGATACCTGCCCTCCCGAGCTGCACCGGGGAATGGCCAGTCTTGGAGCCGCTGCTGAACGCTTGGCGGGCCATCTTAATGCCCACCCGAACAAACTGGCTCGCCTGCGGATGGGAATGCTGCTCGGCTCGTTCCTTCTCGTTCGCTACCTCGCCGACCTGGAGCACCTCTACCAGCCGAGGACAACCCGCGGGCGCCCTATCTTCCTTCTGGATTTCTCGACCCGGAACGATGACCCCATTCGCGCCGCGTCGCAACGGTCGTATGTTTTCGTTTGTCAGGCAGTTACCCGATTTTACACCTGGATGTTTGCCCAGTACCTGGAACGGGAATTCCCCATAGACGCTCTTGCTGGGATGCCCTCTTATTCGGGTAAGAAAAAGACGGCAGATCTCCAGGTTATCGAGGACATCTGGCAGGCAGCCATCGAGGACCACCGCGACGCGCCGAACCCGTACCATGTTTACGGACAGGCGGTGTACGATATCCTGGCACTTCTTGCCGAAGCGACGCCAGTGCAGTATATGCGGTGGATTGGCATCCGTTGCGGCCTCTTCTGGCCCCCCTACAATCTGCAACCGACCAAGCAAATGGCGGTGCGGCAGGATCTGCTGGAAGTCCTTATCCGTAGCGTCGCCGGTCAGGGTGATATGCTGACCCTAAATGACCTTCAGAACCGTCTGTGGGAGGCGTTCGGTATCGTTATCGGGGGGCGGTCGAATGACCTGGATCTGCTCATCAATGCAGGCATCTATCAGGCCGATAGCCAAGCTCTCGAACAGAACCAGGCAGCGTTTGTGAGGCACCTGCGGGATTTGAGTTTCGCACGGCTCCTTGCTGACGGCGTTCTCGAAGTACAGGTAGGCACAGCATGGAACTGACCCTCACCGGCGTTCTGACAGACTTACTGAAGTCACGCCTGCCCACGACGAAGCTGGGTATCGTCGTGCGCGGACTTCAGGATATCTCCCCCGTCCAGATAGCGGCTGCCCTCGCAGAAGCCACACAGGTGCCACTAGCTGTTGCAGCGGTTGGCTATCCTATTGTTGGCTATCCTATTGATGATGCACCGGACTTGGAAGTTGCCACCACCATCGAGGCTGCCGTGGGATGGCGCAACCAGGCTTCCCACTACGCGGGCCGAATCCTCGTGTTCGTACCGGGTGAAGTGGATAAACTCGGGTCGCTCGCAAGTCTTGACCCGTTGACGACTCGCGATGTCGCTCTTCACCTTATCCAGTGGGCCGAGCAAGCACTGGGATACACGCCGCCGCAGCAGCGGTTCTGGGCAGCACTGCGCAGTCAGGCCGCAACCTTGCCGTTCCGGATGCTGCTTGAGTTTACGACCGCTATCGCAGCGAGCCGTCAGGCCATCAGCGCCATCCCCCGAGAATTGTGGCGCCTCGGCTTACTCGAAGACGGCATGGTGCTCAACATATCGGTCAACGTCGAGGAACGTCTCGATCGAAACCGCGAGTTAATTACGGCTATAGGGCAGCTTTCGGACAAGAGCCGGAAGCGGATGAACCAGGTGCTCCGGCGGGCGCAGGGACAGGAACAGCAGCAACTGCGGGAGGCTGCTCGGCAGTTGCGTCAGTTCTTCGAGCAAGGCGACAACCTCTCGCTCGACGGACTGCGCTTCGATGATGTCGAGAAGCTTATCCAGGCAGGAAAAATCGAGCCTGCACCCGCCCCACCCGTAGACTCCGGCGACGGTGACGACCAACCGGAGCACGAGCCGCGCACCCGACGGGAAACGGTACTACGCGGTCAGGAGTTGACCCAGGCTGTTGCTGGTCAGATTGTTCGCGGGGGCAGTCCGGAGGCTATCGAGGGATACCTTGAAATCGTCAGGCGTCGCATGGAGGACGAGCAGAGCGAACAAGATGACCCGATCGACGATGATGCCCTGACCCCGATAAGCGGCGGTCGGTCAATCCAAACGAACGTTACCAAGTACACAGTATCGCTCCGTGACTTCATCAAGGCATTCTGTACGGACGAGTACTGGGGCGGTGTCACGCAAGCCGACCAATACAATATGCGTGACATTATCCACCGTTTCACGACTATAACGACCGTCGAGCCCGTGAACCCCCGCGTGCCGGTACGGGACGAGCAGAGCTTGGTCGAACTGCTCACGATTATTGACCAGGGCATGGGGGGAGCCACCACGCTCGTCGCCGTGTGGGAGCAGATGGAGGCGGCCCGCTCCGAGCTTATCGAGCATCTCGATCTCTTGATTGCTGAGCCGATTGCGCTTTTGTACTCCAACAGTCCCGTCCGTGCTGCCGTCGATCGGTACCTTGACCAGTACGCCGCCCTGTTGCGGCAGCTGCATAGCCAGGTGCAGACGCTCAGCCAGCGCTATGCCAAGACCTACCGCAACGTTCTTCAGGGCCTGCTTCGGCTTGACGTTATCTTCGTACTCACAGCGAACGACTCGCCTGCGGATGAAGACTACCGCCAGTGGAAGGCGACTCTCACCCCGCTCCACCCGCTGCATTTGTGGCGGTTTCGCACAATCCTGGAGCGCGCTGGGACGACTTTGAGCGAGGTCGAACAAGAGCAACTCATGCAGGCGTTGCCGAAGTTGCCTCATCTTCTGCACTTTGTAGCCGCCGTTGACGAGCGTGGGAACAAGATCACACTCCCCCAGGCGGGAAGCCTTGAGACACTGCCTATCTATGAGAACCGGACGAACCGTTATCTGGGCAGTGATGGCGTCGAGTTCCTGAGCGACCTGCTCAAGAGCTGGCTTGCGTTCGCGCCCTATAGCCAACCCCAGATTCGGGTTGCGTTTATCGATGTCCCCTACCTTCCAGATGCCCTGCGGGAAGTATGGCGCTTCATGCGGGGGCGAAACCATACGCAAGTTGTTATCGATGTCTATCGAACGCGGCCCCAAAGCGTCCTTGAGCACTTGTCCGAGATGGAGTTTGAGGCGCAGGACAGCGATATCGCCGACCTCCTCGTCGCCGGTTCCCTCAGCCTCAATCTCCACGACCCCAAACCGCTCCGGGAAGTGGTGGAGGCACTTGAGCAGCGACCCGTTCATATTGTCTATAGTTTCGACCAGTCCTCGTATGACCTGACGAAAGCAGCCCGGACGGGGCACCATATCGTCAGCCCCCTCGTAGTCACGTACAAGTACGGCTACGACGAAGGAATGAAGAAGGGCGAGATTTCGCCATCGTCTGACGCCGACAGCGGCATCTTTGCCGACTATCACCACTTGGTCAACCAGGCCATCGACCTCCGGGAAGACCAGTCGTTCCAGGTTCAAATCGGCCGCGGGAACGATGTCGATGCCCTCAACTCACTGCTGTCGTCGCAAAGCGCTCGCTGGCTCGCGGTGGCCGACCGGACGATGCTGGGGTATGCTCCCCGAGACGCGGTACCTCTCGTCGAACAACTCCAGGGGCGTCGGGAAGTCGCTGTCTGGGCGTATGCAACTTCCCGATCTGTGCGGCAGTTCATCGACATCCTACGCGACTTCAACCTGCTACCCGACGAAGCCCACATCGCGCGCCTGATGCAGAAGTACGGTCATATTGCAGCCGGCGGACTCTTTAGTGCGGTTCGGGCAAACAACCTCTCGACCTCGCAGCGCAGTAAGCAGCGCAAAGGTCTTATCGGCACCGTCGTCGCCGCGCACTGGTACACGCAACGCTACCCCGGTGCCCTTATCGCCTCGCTCGATAGCGGCCTCGCTCGGCAGTGGCTATCCCTGCAAGCACCGTCCCGCGAGCGAGCCGACCTGATCGGGTTGCGTGAGGATGGGCAAGGGAACCTCGTCATCGATGTGATCGAGGTAAAAGCGGTCGAGCAGGCGAGCAAAGAGGTGCAAGTTACGACCAATCCTCACACACGCCAGACCATCCTCAGCGGACCCGCAATTGACCAACTCCGCGCTACGCTTGCCGCGATCGAGCCCATCTTTACCCTAGGCGAGAACGAGCATGGGTTGTTTACGCAAGCGCGGCGCGAAGCCTTGAAGTATCAGCTGTACCGCGAGTGCTTCCGGGAGCTGCACAACAACGCTGACCAGTACCGCTGGTATACGCTCCTGAATCGGGCGTTTGGGGTTGAGGGGCAAGGTACCCAAGTCGAGGTGTCCTGCCGCGGTATCGTCATTCATGCGCACTTCGAGGACCACGGAGATACCGACCTCGTTGCCGATAGCGTAGCTCCCGTAACCCTCGTGCGGCTGCGTGACGAGGCGATACAGCGGCTTGTGGGCCTGGAAGTGCCAGGTAGCACTACTCCTGTGCCGCCGCCTACACCCTCTCCGGCGCCAAACAGCGGGGGGCCGGCGCCAGGAGCGGCACCACCTCCGTGCAGTCCTCCTGGTGGGGCAGAAGCGAGTACTGGTGGTGCTGCTGGTGACACCTCAACGTCAGAACCGGTCAGGGAAACTCAGCAGCCATCAGAACCCGTACACGAAAGCCCGATGGCCCGCGAGATGAATGTGACACCTCATCTTCCCGCAGAGCCGCGCGGGGAAGCTCCCCCTGTTCCTGAGCCGATGGCGACTGGACCGCAGCTACCCACTCCTGCCGCACCGGTAGGCCCGCACTACGATGTACTTCTTGGCGACACGGGAAAGTCCCGACAGTACGGGCTCTTCGGCCGGGTCGGCAATAAGACGGTAGCCCTGGACCTTAATGGCACGAACACGATTAGCCTTTTCGGGGTACAGGGCGGTGGGAAGTCGTATACGCTCGGAAGCATCGTCGAGATGGCGACGAAGGCGTTTCCAGGTATCAACCTGTTGCCCTCGGCTCTCGCTTCGGTCATTTTTCACTATCACGAGAGCCAAGACTATCCCCCCGAGTTCGTCTCGATGATTGCGGCCAACAGCAAAGAAGACGAACTACGGATACTGGCCCAGGAATATGGTGCCCGACCGGACCGGCTGGAGGATGTGGTCATCCTGACTTCGGCCGATAAGGTCGCCAAGCGACAGACGGAGTTCCCCTCGGTGCGGGTGGAGCCCATCCTTTTTGGTTCCGGCGAGCTATCCCTGAAGGATTGGCGGTTCCTGATGGGGGCAGTCGGAAACCAGATGTACATGAAGCAGATGAATCTGATTATGCGCCAACTGCGCGATCAGATAACGCTCGAGACGCTGCGGGAGGAAATTGGCGCCTCAGACCTAACCGACAGCCAGAAGAACATCGCCAACACCCGACTCAATTTCGCCGCACAGTTTATCGATGATAGCCGGACTCTAGGTCAGGTGTTGCAGCCCGGCCGGCTCGTGATTGTAGACCTGCGTGACGAGTTTATCGACAAGGACGAGGCTCTGGGCCTGTTCGTCGTTCTCCTCGATATCTTCGCAAACGCGGGAAGGGACGAGGGCTTCAACAAGCTGGTGGTCTTCGATGAGGCCCACAAGTACATGAACAACGACGACCTCACCAGCCACATTGTCGATGTCATCCGCCAGATGCGCCACCAAGGTGTGTCCGTGCTGATTGCCTCGCAGGACCCGCCGTCCCTGGCCAATGCCATCATCGAGCTGTCGTCGGTCGTTATCCTGCATCGCTTCAACTCACCCAAGTGGCTCAAGCATATCCAGCAGTCGGTCGCGGCATTGGCCGATCTGACATCAGCCCAGCTTGCCGGGTTGCGACCGGGAGAAGCCTTTATTTGGGCGACGAAGGCGACCGATGCGGTATATACCACCCGAGCGGTCAAGATACGATTCCGTCCCCGAGTGACGCAGCATGGCGGAGGGACGAAGACAGCAGTGTAGTACTGCGGCACTGCTCGGCACCGTCATTTCAAGATACAGCGGAGAGCATATATGGCAAGAATGTACCCCTCTAGGCTTGAGATAGATAACAAAGATATTCCACTGTCGGAACACCGTGTATTCGGTGCTCTCCGCGATCAGCTAGATGACAGCTTCTCAGTCTTTCACAGTGCTGCTTGGCTTGGCAAGGGGGATCGTAATGAGTTGAGCGATGGCGAGGCTGATTTTGTAATCGCGCACTCTAAATTAGGCGTCCTGGTGTTAGAAGTAAAAGGCGGAACCATTCGTTATGACTCCAAGCAAATCGGGAGATCTGGGCAAGGGGTCTGGTTCTCTAAAGATTTCTATGGCTCAGAACACTTATTAAAGCGCGATCCTTTTGAGCAAGCAAAGCGCAGTAAGTTTGCACTAGTAAAAAAGATAGCAGAAATTCCTGGTTGGGAGCACAGGAGATTTGCTTTCGGACATGCCGTTCTATTTCCAGATGTCTTGGTTGACATTTCCCCCTTGCCCGCGAAAATAGATAAAGATATGTTGCTTGATGGGCGGGATATGGGAGGTTTGGCTGAACGTATCAATGGCGTATTCCGCAGCTGGCGTGGAGATCACACTTTAAGTCCGCTTGGTGATGATGGAGTAGCCCTCCTTGTTTCTCTAATCGCCCCCTCCTTAGAAATGAAGTCGTTGCTTGCCTCGAGAATAGGGAATGACCAAGCGCAAATCCTAACACTTACAAAACAGCAATACAATGTCCTTAACCAGTTGCGTCGTAGACGAAAGGCTCTAATTACAGGTTGTGCTGGGAGTGGTAAGACTGCACTTGCTGTCGAGAAGGCAAAACGTCTTGCTCACGGCGAAGGAATGCGAGTGTTACTTACATGCTATAACTCACGCTTAGCTGATTCGCTCCGTGTGGAATTTGCACAATCGCCTAATGTTACAGTGGCAAATTTCCACACTCTCTGCAGTATGCTTGCTAAAGAGGCTGGTATCTCCACAGAGAGACCGCAAAGCATGACAGATGGGGAGTATTTTGATGACTTTCTCCCGGATCAACTATTCACCGCACTTGATAAACTCCCCACAAGACGATACGATGCCCTGATAGTTGATGAAGGCCAGGACTTTCTGCCGAATTGGTGGGTTCCACTAGAGGCGCTTCTTGTTGATAATCCCATATTTTATATTTTCTATGATGACAATCAGCGACTCTTCACTAGCCTGGAAAAACTTCCACTACAGGTAGAAACTGATTGTCTAGATATAAATTGCCGGAACACTCAAACCATCCACAACGTCGTCAAAAATTTCTACATAAATCCTGATGCCCGGTTCATTTCTGCTCAAGGCCCTGCTGGTGAGAAGGTTGAAGTTTACACCTATAAGTCGCCGGAGGCGGAGGAACAACTGCTATCTAATGCTATTGAGCAACTGATACAAGAAGGAAAGGTGCAACCACGCCAAATTGTTGTATTGACAAGGTATAAGCCTCAACGTCTAAATTGGCTTAACAAGACGATTGGTGGGGCTGTCTTAAGAGAGACGCCTCGGGGCAATAAACAGATACTTTGCTGTACGATACACAGCTTTAAGGGTTTGGAGAGCCCGGTCGTTATCCTTGCAGGCCTCGGCAAGCTAGAGAATATCGATGACGAGATCGAAGGTGCAGAAGATTTGGAGACAATACTCTATGTTGGTACATCAAGAGCAGTTAGCCACCTAATTATACTGTTGCCTCAGAACACGCCCCGCGGTGTGCGAAAAGCCTTTGAAGGCTAGGCTCTGTACGCCAACCCCTTACAGCCCGAGGTGTAGCGGCAACACTTAGCCTGTTTATGCTATTTGTAATATCGACACTACCTGTCAAAAACAGGTTGGCGTACAGAGCCTAGGCTAGTCGAGCAAGTGGCTATAGTTCATCAAGGCTGTTTTGTAAGAGCTTGGTCCACACCCAAAATGGGCGGCGCTCTAGATCGAAAATGGAAGGGAAGGCCATTCCACTCACACTTACTTGTTGGCTGAGGGGGTGCCGTGGCTCGACAGTTATACTCCTTCCGTATAATGCAACTTGAGCTTTACCTGGCGCTACTAGCTGAAAACTTGAACCAGGAATAGCGAAACTCTCCAGCCGTTTTAGCGCTTGCTCCATATCCTCCGTGGACAGAGCTGGCAGTTCGCCATTTAGAATAAATCGCAGAGCATCGGCAGCCAAACGACGATCTAGAAGTGGATGAATTCTCTGATTTGTGTAGTCGAGGAGGCAACTATAACATGCCCCACTACAAGTGCAACTTGTGCATATTTCTAGTGCTCTAATAAGAACTGCTCGGAGTGTTGGCTCATCCGCAATAGCCCGTGCGTATCCTGCACCATTAGGTAAAGTGTCATATAGATAGACTTCTCCGGTCAACCCCGCGCCCGTTGATAGTTGCCAAGGTCGCATACCCATAGCTAGCTCAGAAGGATCGATTTGCAGCTCTGCTGCGGCCGCACGCAGCAGAGCTGCACCCAATGACAGCCAGACTGCCCGCCCAGCACTAGTTCGAGGATCGCCTGCGTAACCAGTTGGCAAGTTTAGACCGAGCAGGGCAACATCGGTACGAATACTGTGTAGGAGTACAGCTCGCTGCTTAGGTTCACCACGGCAGAAAGAACCTTCTGGCGAGTTGTGTCTCTCACGTTGTGCTTGGAGCCCTCGACCACATGTTGGGCAGATCCAAAAACCTATTTCCTGCTTGTCTGGGCCGCGATTAATACTGTACAGATTGCTGGACTCATGTACAGCAACCCATAGGCGATCATGGAATCCAAGATCGCCAGTGTCGACGCTTTCCCCGATTTCGAGCTGAGCAATCGAAGCATATCCTGCTCGCTCTTGCTTTCCACCACGATACTTTTTCTCCTGCGCTCGCCAGTTGGTACGAAAACCGGGAGGTCGTATAGCATACGCAACACGTCGGGCGTCGTGAGGGGCTCCACAGGACAAGCATCGCGGAGACCAAGGTTGAGCAGACTGTCCCTGAGAGTTTAACGGCTTATATTCAACTGCACGACATTCTGGACAGGCATAAAACTGACCAGTAGGTTCATATGGTCCACCCTTAAACCTATCATAGATCCCAACGACTTGATATTCTTTTCCATCCACTACAAGTTCTGCACCGGGTGCAAATTCTGACAATGCAATCTGGAGATCCCGGCTTACCTCATCTTCAATTTGGTACTTCGCTGGTTTACTACGATGAAGTGTTACAACATCAACAGGAAAAGCATAGCGTGGCAACAGGCCCGAGTTGATCATGATCTCTAGCAACTCTTCATCGTCTCGCTTGTCTGAAATGTCCTCTTCCATGTGGTCTGGCAGTTCTGCTAGCCAGGTACGAATTTCTTCTGTTGACGCGTTATGATCGAGGATCTTGTAAGCAACCTCGATGATTGGCTCAACGAAAGTCGAGTCGGTCAACACAGAACGGAGACGAGCAAGGGCTCCATCGGGTACTGCTTTTGCATCTCCGACTGTACCAAATGCTCCCAGAAGATTGTTTGATTGTAAATCTTGCCCAAACTGATGGAAGAATCGTTGTAGTGTAAGTGCTTGAATGTGGCGGCGCGCGATAACCTTATTGTCAAGAGGAATGATAGGTAGGCGTACTGGTCCACTGACAATTTGTGCTACATTCCCAAAATAGTACTGATCATGGCTTCTTTCCTGTGCGTAGGTCATTACTAGTGCGACACCATCACTGCGCCGACCTGCTCGCCCTGCGCGCTGTTGATAATTTGCAACAGTAGGGGGCATATTGTGCAAGCCCACGACTGTTAAGTCGCCGATGTCTATTCCCATTTCCATTGTAGTTGTAACACTGAGCATATCAACACGGTGAGCCTGTGGGCGTTCTCCCTTGTCGTTTAGGTTTCCCTTTTCGTCGCGAAGTGGGATAAACTGATCCTTAAAGTGACGCTCGCGAGTAGCGGCGTTCTCGCGGCTAATTTGTGCTGTGTGTTCTAGCACCCGCAGAGGAAATGGGTCGCCAAAATCGTTCTTTTTATCGCGAGCATAACTTACGAGCTTACGATAGTAGTTACTCTGCTGCTCAAAAAGTAGGTCTAGGTTCTGTTGCCTTGTTTGATTTTGGCAACGCAGACAGACTCCTCGTACGCTTTCGGCACTAATATAACCGCAGGACTGACAAACTGCGACTTCATTCTGTAAAGGGAGCAGTCCTAACCTTCCCAGAGATATAGCGCGACCTGGCTGAGCAACACCTTGAGGCGTTACTAGGATTTCAAGCTCCGTCAATGCTTCCCATAATTCATCCATGAGTCTCGCCAACACTACTGTTCCTCGCGGTGATGGTCGGTTGACAACTGCTCCAAGATAACGAGTTAGCCGATTACCTCTTTTTAGATCGGCATTCCAAAAAAGTGCCGTATCGCTCTTTAATGCCTTGCTATTGACGACAGTCCGTTTTTGCCAATCTTCTACAAGATCGGGATGCCAGTCACGAGGATCTCCACCTATGGGTAACACGATATTTTCCCCAAGCAGAATTCGCATTACTGAAGCAGTTAATGCGATAGTTTCTGTAATCGTGAATCCCGTTAGTGAAACTCCATGTTCTTCAAAATGAGCAAGTAAATTCCTTCCATCAGCGTCTACTGGGAGCCAGCGTGCTAAGCCTAGTGCCTCGACACTAATACGGCGATCTGTTACTTCCCTCCGAAGGTAGTCTTGTAGAATCGGATGAGCGATCCGATATCCTTCCTGCTTATTCTCGGAGTAGTTATTCCAGAAACCTTCTTCTTCTTCTAAGGTAGGGTCAATGCCGCGTTGTGCACAGTAGTCAATCATCCGGTTGATAATATCGGAGGCTGGATACGGCACATTTAGGCTTTGCTGTTGCTGATCATCAAGTAACAGCATCAGTATCTGCCTAAACAAGTCGCGGGTGCGCTGGAAATTTAGATGGCCAACAAGGCGTGCCGCTTCTTGTCGTCCATCAGAAAATGCCAAGGCTTTTCGCCCACGGCTTGGATTGCCGATCTCTTTCTGGGTCGTCTTCTTTGCACCAAGTAACTTAAATCGAGACTCTTTTTGGGGCTGCTCAACGGCTATCGCTGATATAGCTTTCTTTTCCCTTGGTGGTTGTGTGCGGAATGCTTGCTCCATTAATACGGCAAAAGAAGGAGGGGTTGCTGTGTGGAAAGGCTCAACTGGATTACGCCCCCCGCCAGCAGATGCATTACACCTTGGGCAGCTATGGGGAGCTCGTTTTATCTCTGTAGACTTAGTTGATTGTAATTTTTGTGACTGCTGCGGCTGTGGTGGCTGTTCCCACACGACTCGTGCACCGATATCTGTCGCAGAACAGATACCACTTGTATAGATTGACCTGTGACCAGCAATCCAAGCTTCCTCGCTTTCACTATCCGGGTTTGGCTTTTCTAGTGCGATTACCTGATATGCTTCATAGTTGCGAAAAGGGAACTCTAGATCATCACCCGGATAAGGCCAGAGTTGCTGCTGTGCCTGTTCTTCTGGTAATCCCCCAAGGAAAAGTAAGCCGCAAATTCTGCAGGATAGTAGCTCGAGAACACGAGCTCCACACTTGCACCAAATTGCAGGTTCTGAGTATAGTTTGCCGCAGGGTCTATTTGAGTGACGAAATTGTGCATCTACCTGATCACATTCTGGGTTTAAGCAGGCCCAAATGCCCGGCAATCCACGGTACATCAAATGAACACGACTCGGAAGGAGTGGTTGAGCATCATCCGTTGTATCCGGTTTAGCGAGAACTCCAGCAACAAGTAGCCCAGATGTAGCTGCTTCGGCATCTAGAGAAGAACTGACATTCCCCCAAAGTTGTTGCGCCAATATATCAAGGGCAACGGCTTTTCGAGCAGTTAGTCGACGAGCATCTAGTAGTCTCGGATGCTTTAGCAGTGCGTGATAAAGTTGCTCTGTTGGATCGAGTTTTTTTACTGGAATACGCAAATCCTGGAGTAATGATGCGACAGATGATGCAAGATTCGCCTCTTCCGTTATGTCGTTCTTTTCGATAGAAGATTGAAAGGTCATAAACGACGTTAGTTCATTGCTAGTTGGCGAAGGCAAATCTGTGGAGACTTGCTCCGTCGTTGCCGTCACGACGTGAAAGCGCTCCATCGGCTGACCAAATAGGTTAGAGGCGAATTGCCGAACCTTTGCCAATTCTTCTGGGGTGTTGCCCAAACTAGCGCTAGTAGCAATGCAACGTACTTGGTCTGGTGTAAGCTCTAGCCGCTCGAAAAGACGACGAATGAGATATGCTACTTCAGCCCCTCTTGCCCCGCTATATGTGTGAGCCTCATCTAGCACAAGTGTAAAGCGATGATTTGTGCGATCAGCTGCAAGCCAATCTCTAGTTCGCGAAAATATCTCGGCTTCTATTGGACGGACAAGCATGTATTCAAGCATCGAATAGTTGGTAACAACAATGTCAGGGGGAGCCTGCTGCATATCCCACCGGCATAGCATTTCCGCGCTGTCAGGTCGTGGCCATCCTCCCGTCGGTCGGAGCTTAGGACCAATAGCTTGCCAGTTCTGCTCAATAAGGTCGTAATCTTTTTCCCAATTGGCGCGTCTTTTACCGTGCTCTGGGCTACCTGGAATAGGCGTCTGGCTAGTGTATCGGCCAAAGGTGATTAGATTGCCATTCAGGTTTTTCAACTGCCAGTCTTGCGCTGCCTCTCCAGTTAATGCTTTGCGAAGTCGGCTAAGCTGATCATTAACGAGCGCATTCATAGGATATAGAATCAGTGACCGCATGGCTGCTGTCCGGCGTTCGTGTTGTCGGCTGTGCTGCCACTCGCCCGAACTGCCACTCTTGACCCATATACCACGCTTTGCATTACCTTGCGTATGTGGCCAAGGAGTTCTCAATGCCTCGCGGAGGATGTCAGCGAAAATTGGCAGATAAAAGGTTTCAGTCTTTCCCGAACCAGTACCAGTGGCAACAATTAGATGTTGAGGATTGCCATTTTCATCCCAGGCTAGCTCAAGAGCATCCTGTTGGTGCTTATATAGCGGGTATTTTGGATTTAACAACCCTCGGTTGGCAAGTTCAGCCAATTCAGAAGGTATTGAAGGATGCCGGAGAGCATTTATTAGCACCCCCTCAACGAATCGCGGCGTGGTTTCAATGAAGGGCTGTTGGCTTATTACACTAGGGGCACGCAAGAGAGCGGCTCGCTCTTGGATGATCGCTGGGTTCGCTATTCGATAGGCAGTTTCCAGATAACTGCAGAGTGCTTCACGGAGCTCGGACTCCACGAAGAATGGACTATGTATCATCATCGCCTCCTAGTGATTTAGCTGGTAACCGGCAACCCTTCGGCCCACTGAAGCCCGAGTCGATCTGTAAGCACACGACGTATTGTAGGTGTCATGGCGTGCTCTACTTGCAGTCGCATTCTGTTGTGGATTTTTTCAGGAGGAGTAGGTGCAATGAGCTTGAGCCATTGCCAAAATATAGAAGGCAAGCCCAATGGAAGCCAGATATAGCCTTCTTGAGCTTGCCAGTATATAACTCGTGACTGGTAGTCTGCATCGAGCCTAAACCGCCAGAGCAAGGCTTCTTGATAGGTTAATGGTACGAACTGCGTGTTGTAGAGGCAATACAGATATCGCTCATTCCTGTTTTGCTGTTGGGCACCATCAGAAGTCCATCTGACCAGCGGCGATGCTGTGGCATTTCCAATGTTCCACGGTCGCCAGTTATTGCCATTTTTGGCACTAGGGTCATATATGTGAAACATTCCATAAGAAAGCGTCGGCTGGTTTTGCGGTAGATCGGGTTCGTACAAAGTGTTGATATGGGGCAGTAATTCCTCTAGCTCCTGGGCGCCAATAAAGCGCAACCCAGCCTTACTCAGCAAGTCACGTTGGCTGAGTGTTATACGCAAGGTGCGCTCTACTCCTGAGGCAGGATCGAATTTCGATGGTTGCACTAATGTATGCAAAACATCAATATTATACTGTCGACAAACTAACTCTGTGGATGGGTGACCATAGAGACGCACAAGTACTTCCTGATTTCCAGTACTACCAAAAGCGTATGCAGGCACACAATTAATTCGGCCACCTGGTTCACGCTGAATGTGGCCCTGGCTCAAGAACCAATCAAGTGATACATTAACCCATGATCTGACTTTGTCAATATCTGGGGAAAGAGGCAGCCAGTTATGCATCCAGGTTAGGAGTTGATGTTCTCGACTTCCTGGATGTGCAGCGATAATTTGCAGAAGTTGTCTGGGAAACAGTCTCCAAGCTTTGTGCTGAATCGCTGTCGTTTCATTCTGGCTTGCAATTGACACTGTCTAGGCCTCCTGGATCCAATGTACGATAGATAATAGCGCGTCCTGGTAAAGTATCACCTTCTTAATCTCTTGATTGGTCAATTTACTGTTATGCACTGAAGAAAGACAGTATGTAAGAGTATCAATCGCTTGAGACAAGCCCAAGAGCCAAGTGCGTTCATCCGCGAAGCCCGACTGCTCAAAGTAATTGTAAAGTTTGTCTTCTAGTAGAGAAGTAATCTTATCCGGTAAATCATCAGCGCTCTCTGCCACAATCGCTTTGAGGTGACGTGCGACGGCGCCTAGCAGGTCGCAACCATCAAACCGTGCAGCAAGGTAGACTCGCATGTCCCGTCGGTCAGGTATTCCCCTGCTATTTAAGCACAAGACCCCGACTTTACACAAGTGCTGATGTGAAGAGAAACTGTGTCCCGGGAGCACAACACGGCATTGAATACATACGCCCAGAAAATCCCGCGAGCGCAAACGAAGAATTACTTCTCCTTCATCATCAACAATATAGAGTTTTCCATCTGGCCAAGCATAATGACGTCCTCCTTCTTTGATCTCGCGAACGTCAGTTGTTAAACAAGCATGATTAATCATATGCTTGAAGCACGACAGATCGTCCGGGATAAGAACATTTGCATAAGGATTGCGTGAACTATCTGCTGGAACCCATTCGCAAAGGGCGAAAGGGACATCAACTCCCATTTGCTGCCAATTTTGTAATCTTTCCACTTTGGCTGTCGTTGAAATGTCTTCCCAAGTGGCAATGGCAAGTTGTTCAAACTCCTTACGCCCAAGTAGTTGATACAATTGCTGTCTTTGAACGAGGTGATAGAGGTCAATCGGTAAAGGAATTATCGATATGAATTTGACAATGTCCTGCCACTGTCGTAATGACGGGCCTATTGGTCGAGCAAGGAATGGAGTCGAGCAAACGCTGACCTCAGCGATACGCTTAGCAACTAAAGCCTCGGGCTTTTGCCCATTACGTTGAGCACAAATTATTATCCAACAAGCTTCCTTCTGCCTGGTGGTTATGGAGGCAGTCGCAATTCCATCATTGCCTATCACCATGTTCTGAGACCAAACCTGGTGATTCCATGGTTGAGGGCCAAGAACAAGAGCCAAAAGTCGAACTGGGGATTTACGCCGCACCTCGACTATTACATCCAAAATATCAGGATCGTTTGGGCGGAACGCAGCTTCAATGGCATCTGGCAGAATAATGCGCTCATCTGCAAGACACTTAACCACAGGACTCACGGGCAAATTATTCCATAACAAGCTAATAGATATATTGCCACTGCTCAGGGAGGACAGTACTGTTTCGCGCCAAGGTAGTGAGACGTTTCCTGTGTCGCCTAAGTGAATGAGTTGCTGCTTCTGCTGACTCCCATTTGTGCCAAAAAGGGTCAAATCGGCGAATGGCCAGGCCTGTATATTCAGATTACCCTCTATGAGGTGTCGATACGTCGGTTCCTTAATTTCCTCGCCTTCAAAAGTCACATTCAGCATACCTTGAAGTCGTAGCGGATGGACAACTGACATCCCTACTTCTGTGTACCATTGTGCGAGAGTGTTATCTCCTACGCGAACACGGTGACGTTGCCTCAATGCTTCTGAAGGCAAGGGTGGGTGTAAGATGTAGTGTTTTGGCTCTTGTTGTCTAGGAAGCGTTGTGGTCTCAAGCACACGAAAACTCTTGCTGTTCTCTTCCCATCGCTCATAAATTATTGTTAGCGAATCATCCCATACACCTTGAACCTGAATTAGTGGTGGGTCAACCGCGTCATATCGCGGCGCGTTACTCATTTGAAATATGTAACCGCCAACGAGGGATATCTGAGGTTGCCATTGCAACTCAAAGCCCGGTAAATCAAGTGTTTCCGCCGCATTATTTAATGCTTCTACAGAACGTCCTTGTGCAGGCGATAGGTTTGCGATTTGAGCTAGCACTACTTCGTAGCTAGTCCACTCGCCTTTGAGCATGCCGCAAGACTGCTGGTATTCAAACAAGATGTCACACTTTTTACGAGCCGCCTCAGTTGTATATTTAGGTGGGAATATAATATAGTAACTATTTCCCGGTTGCCATTGTTGAATTCGTCGTCCATTGTTGCCGTCAAATACAAGAGGCTCATTGGTCAGGCGAGGAACTCTTATCAGTTGAACTTCATGTAAGCCGATAAGCTGTCCACTTTCGGGTATCTGTTTTTTTCGAATGGGAAGCACAAAGGTGTGACGTGATCCTGTAGCATCAGGCTGCCCTAAGAAATCGCTGTTATCCCAGCGAACAATAAGGGTGCGACAAGATAATGCCAATTGAACAGTTAAATGGAATTCTAGTTGATTCTCCGAAGCGTTGAAGAGCAAGGTAAATCGATTAAACTCGCCCCTGTCACTTCTTGCAATGGCTTGAAAATCCTCAATAGGCTGCCCTGCGAGAAACTGTTGTGCTAACTCTCCTGTAATTGCACCGCGTTCCCCATCAAGCAGTATTTCTGTAAATGTTTCGGATTTATGCTCAGAATAGTCGAGCCAAGACTCAAGTTCGAAGAGGAAGTTGTCCAAATAATTGCCGTCCAGGAGTAATTCAAACTCTTCCTGGTTGTATCTTTCTGCCATGTCCTTGCGAAATTGCAGCAGAAGATGTTTGTGATTCATCAACAGGCCAGCATGTGAGAGTGGCCACTTGATGTTGCGCTTGCCTTGGCGAGGTCGGAAAAGTTTACCTTTGGTGCATCCATAAATCCGAAGCCACTGTTCTGTCAATATTGGAGCCAGTTCAACCTGCAAACGTTGTAACGGCACCTTCTTATCGAGAAGCACCTCGTGAAAAACTGGCCAATATCTATTTTGTCCAGCACCTTTTAAAGCAATATATCGCATTACATAAAGAAGTACTATTCGTTCTTCATCTGACAAGTTGTCCAGATTATGCTTGATCCCCACGACAGTTGGGTGCATTGGATGATCAAATAGACGCCTCCTAAGTGCGACTAGCAGTTCGGATGCTTCATCTTCCGTTAATTCTTGCTGCCCTTCACCTGGCAAGAGAAACCAAGGTGAGGGCAGATTGTCAAGACTGCGAATTTCTAGTGCAGTCCAGATGCGTTGTATCCAGCGAGCAAGTGACATTGATGTTACGATTGACTGTAGCTTTGAGATTACTAGACCCAGAGTTTAGTGAGAACAAGCGTTCGTATGTCAGTGCGAAGCTACTTGCACCAAGTATACACCTTGAGCACTACCAAGAGATGACTGTCAGGTGAAAAATCAGATCGGGAGAGAAGTAAATGGATACTGGTCGTAGAGAGCCGTGCTTGTACAACTCTCCCTGGTTGGTAGAAGGTGTCGAGAGGCTCTGTAGTACAGCACGGTTTTCTGAGTTGTGATCACCCAATAACCGGTTTACATCCTGTTGGTGAGACTCGTGTCGAGAAATGGCTCCTCGCACCAGATCTTTCTGTTGGGTCCGCGCTCAGCCTGAGTAGATATTGTAGTAATAGACTCATATAAATTTCCCTTATACGAGTCTATTCAACCCGCCCACCGTCGTGTATACTGGCAACACATGTTCTGGTATTGACGGCGTGGAGGGCAGGTATGGATGGGTTGCCAGCGCTCGGGGGACTGCCGACCGCCGATGATGGGGCGCAGACTGCGCTCGTCCCCAGCCAGGGGATGCCGGCTGCGCTCAGCCAGGCCGCCGCAGCGGCCGACCGCGCCGCGTCGTCGGCGCTCTTCGCCGAGTACCGCCGGCAGCTTGCCGCCCGCACGCGCAGCGCGCACGACCAGGACCTCGCCCGCTGCGCGCTCTATCTGGCCGATGTGGGTGTCGCCGTCGGCGCACTGGCGGCCGAGCCGGCGGCCTGGGCCGGGTTCACCTGGGGCCTCGTCGAGGGCTTCAAGCGTTGGATGTTGCGCGAGGGCTACGCCCTGGCGACACTCAACCGGACCCTGGCGACAATCAAGTCCTACACGCGGCTCGCGGCGCAGGCCGGCGCGCTCTCCGCTGAGCAGGCGGCGCTGATCGCCGCAGTGAAGGGCTACGGGCGCAAGCAGGGACGCAACCTCGATGCGGATCGGGCCACCACCCGGCGCAGCGCGAAGAAGCCCCAGGCCGTCAGGCTCTCGCTCGCCCACGCGCGCGCGATCAAGGAGCAGCCCGGCGATACGCCGCAGGGCCGGCGCGACGCGCTGCTGATCTGCCTGCTCCTCGATCACGGTCTGCGCGTCGGCGAGCTAGCCGCACTCACCGTCGGGTCGGTGGATCTCGCCGCTGGCACGCTGACCTTCTACCGCGAGAAGGTTGACCTGACCCAGACCCACCTGCTCTCGGCCGCCACGCTGCGCGCCGCCCTGGCCTACCTCCAGCATGACCGCGCAGGCGCTGCTGCAGAAGAGGCGCTCCTGCTCGGTAGCCGCAGGGGTGGGGAGCTGCACGGCACGCTTGGCGTCCGCTCCATCCAGGCCCGCGTGCAGCTGCTCGGCGTGAGCATCGGGCTCAAGCAGCTCTCCCCACACGACCTGCGCCACTGGTGGGCCTCGGCGGCGATCGCCGGCGGCACCGACCTGCTCGCGCTTCAGGAGGCCGGCGGCTGGGCCTCGCTGGCCATGCCGCGCCGCTACGTCGAGCGGGCGAAGATCGCGAACGAGCGGGTGAAGCTGCAGATGTAGACAGGTACGTTATGCGAGATCATGATCAGGCCGAAGCGGTGATCTTTTTCGCAACGCCGGCAGCATTCGAGGCCTGGCTGGAGGAACACCACGCCTCGGACAGGGAGCTGTGGGTCGGCTACTATAAGAAGGATTCTGGCCAGCCCAGCATCACCTGGCCCGAGTCAGTCGATGAAGCGCTCTGCTTTGGCTGGATTGATGGGCTGCGGAAGACGATCGACGCGCACCGCTACCGCATCCGCTTCACGCCGCGCAAGCCTGGCAGTAACTGGAGCGCGGTCAACGTCGCGCGGGTCGCGGTGCTCACAGCCGAGGGCCGGATGCGCCCCGCTGGGCTGGCGGCGTTTGAGCGCCGGCGCGATGAGCGCACGGCCGTCTACTCCTATGAGCAGCGCCACGAAGCGACGTTTGATGCGGCGTCTGAAGCACAAGTCCGGGCCAACGAGGAAGCCTGGGCCTTTTTCAGCGCCCGTCCGCCCTCGTATCGCCAAGCGGCGATCCGCTGGGTGATGAGCGCCAAGCAGGTGGAGACACGCCAGCGGCGCCTGTTGGCTTTGATCGCGGACTCAGCTGCCGGGCGGACGATCAAGGAGCTGACGCCCCCGAGCAAACGGCGCGCTGCGACGGAACCGTCCGAGGAGGATGGGCTGGGATGACGCCGCGCATCTACACCATTGGCTACGCCGGCTGGGCGCCGGCCGCGCTGCGCGATCATGTGCTGGCGCTGGGCGCCACCCTGGTCGATGTGCGCATCGCGCCGACCTCGAAGTCGCCGCAGTGGCGCAAGGATGCGCTGGCCGTGCTGATAGGCGCGGCGTACCGCCACCTGCCGGCCCTGGGCAACCGCAACGCTTTCACGGGCGGCCCGGTCGCGCTGAACGACCCGGAGCGTGCGCTCCAGCCGATCGCTACGCTACTGGAGCGCGGCCCGATCGCGCTGCTCTGCGGCTGCGCCGACCCGCAGCGTTGTCACCGCAGCGTCGCCGCGGCGTTCCTGGCCGAGCGCTTTGGCGCTGAGGTCGAGCATATCCTCGCGCCTGAGCGACCGGCGCGGCCAGACGACCAGCTGCGACTGCCAGGGTGGGAGTAATGTACCACGTTGGCTGAGAGTACAGCCACGTGTCGTTCAACGGGAGGAAATGCTATGGCGCTTCGGCGCATGGACAACGTCGGCATAGTGGTCGAATCCCTTGATACCGCCATCGCTTTTTTCACCGAGCTTGGCATGACGCTCGAAGGGCGCGCCACGATCGAAGGTGAATGGGCCGGGCGCGTCACCGGGCTGGGCCACCAGCAGGTTGAGATCGCGATGATGGTCACGCCCGATGGCCACAGCCGGCTCGAGCTCTCGCGCTTTCTCACCCCACCGGTCGT
Organism: Kouleothrix sp.; assembly: GCF_046328425.1. Lineage (NCBI taxonomy): Bacteria > Bacillati > Chloroflexota > Chloroflexia > Chloroflexales > Roseiflexaceae > Kouleothrix > Kouleothrix sp. The sequence goes on along the minus strand of NZ_JAXLWP010000024.1, from coordinate 7,157 downwards.
CGCTGATCACCGGAACGCCCCGGTGAACGCGCTCGGCTACCTCCGAGTCATGTTCGCCGTGGACAACCTCGACGAGGTGCTCGCCAGGCTCCGCACGCGGGGCGCGCAGCTCGTTGGCGACGTGGTGCAGTATGAGGACTCGTACCGGCTCTGCTACATCCGCGGGCCTGAAGGGCTGCTCATCGGGCTCGCCGAACAGCTCGCGTGACGCGTTCCCGCAGAGGCGTAGAAGCACACGTGACGTAACAGAACGCCTGCTGGAATACGCTGCTCAACCAAGAGAGAGATGGGAGACCGATGACAACCACCGATGGCCGCTCGCAGCTGCGCCGAAGCGGGCGCGAGATGGTGATGCCGACCCAGGCGCTCATGCTGCGCTTCCGGATCGAGCTCCAGGAGAGCGACCCGCTGATCTGGCGCGAGATTGAGGTGCCCGGCGACTACACCTTCTGGGATCTCCACGTCGCCATCCAGGATGCGATGGGCTGGCTCGACTACCACCTGCATCGCTTCACGATGCCCCACCCGCGCACGAAGCAGGAGCGGGTCTTCGGTATTCACAATCTGAGCCAGGATTGTGACGACCCGCCGGGCTGGGCGCACCAGGTCGCTTCGATGTTTACCTTCCGCAACGACACGGCGCTCTACGAGTATGATTTCGGCGACGACTGGCGCCATACCGTGCGGCTGGTTGATGCCGTGCGCCGCGACTTCAAGCTCACCTACCCACGCTGCGTTGGCGGGGAACGGGCCTGCCCACCAGAGGACTGCGGCGGGATCCACAGCTTTGGCGAGATTGTTGCCGGCCTGGCGACCAAAACCCTTGATAAGGATCTCCGCGCGTGGCTGCCCAAAGGCTATAACCCGGCCCGCTTCGACCCGGCCGCCGTGCGCTTCAGCGACCCAGCTCGGCGGCTGGCGTACAGCTGGTATGGCGACGCTGAGGCGGGAGATGACCCGTTTGGGGTGTAGGCCAGCGATCACGCGGCGATCCAGCGTTCTGCTGACCACCCTGCTCTGTGGACCAGGCGTGCCCTCGGCAGCCTGTGTCGCTCAGCCAGCGCCCCCAGATCGTCGCATCCCGCAGTAGCCGACCAGCAGATGCCACAGGTCACCAACCAGGGTGTGCCGCAAGGCGGCCTGGCCCTTGCCGGGGCCGTACCAGGAGAGCAGATCATCGACCAGCTCGTGGACGGTGAGCCATTGGATCCGCCGCGTCGCGAGGAGTGGGCCAAGCTCGCTCCGGGTGGTTTGCTCAAGCGCGTGAACGACGAACAGCCGATCGAAATCGTCGCTTCCGAAGATCTGCACGGCCTTGTCGAAATGCTCCTGGCGGAGCATCGAGAAGTGGGCTTTTTGCGCTTTCGGGATCCAGCTCCCATCGCCGAGGGCGGCCACATCGGCGCGTAGGCGCTTCGCGAAATCCCTGCCGCCAGAGTCAAAGTCGTGTTCGTCCTTCGTCTCGATGATCGCCCGTGTGATTGGGGTGCCGTCAGGAAGCTGCCAGGGCATTCCATCAGGCCGCATCGCAACAAGGTCAATATCGGAGTTGCCGTAAGGTACCCGCACAGCGACGGACTCGTCGATCAGGCAGCCGTGGCGCGCCTGGAGCCAGAAGCGGGTGAGTTCGCCAAGGGCGTTGCTCCGTGCAGCCATAGAAATCTCCTCCGCCAATCAAATCAAGGTATGGCGACGACCAGCGCCGAGCCTTTACATTGTGCGCAATATCGCTCTGGATGCCTCAGGCTTAACGTGAAGTATCTGGCCTCACTGCCCATCATGCTTCCCCTCAAGATAGCCATCATCCCAGCGAATCTCCATGGGTCGGTTGATTCCTGGGAGCGGTAATACACCCGCCTCCGCCTCGACCGCAGTGCGCTGTGGGTTTGAAAGGCGCCGCCAGAGTTGGATGGTGAGCACATGCTCGGCGCGCCGCCAGGTGCCAACGATCGCACCGTCGACGAGCAGGGCGCCAGGCCAGACCCGCGACGTCCACAGCGCCCGGCGTTGGCGCTCCTCGGGAACCAGGAGTTCGCGGTCAGCGCCTTGCAGTAAGAACCAGGTATCGCCGCTCGGCAGGAGCCGGGCCGGGGCAGGTGGGCGGGCCGCCGCGCTGAACAGCGGCTCATCCTCGCTCAGGATCCACGCCTCGCCGAGCGGCGTGCGCACGGGCGTCAACGACCTATCGAGCGCCGCAAAGGCCGCAATGCCGCCCACCGGCCTTATGCCAGCCCAGGTCGCGAACGCTTCAGGCGTGGCGGGGCCGAACACGTGCAGATACCGCCGGGCTAACTCGAGGCGCGCCTCGTGTGGTTCCATGTCCGGCGCCGGCACATTCCAGATCTCGGGCTGGCGTGCGCCATCCCAGCGCATCACGACCGTGCCCGTCGGCGCGGCGTACCGCAGCCGGTTCGCGTCCTTCTCACCCATGGCGCGCGCCGCCTCACTGAATGGCATCCGTGCGCCGGCCAGCACCGCACCCAATCGGGCGGCGATGTCCTGCGCACGCTTGAGCGGCCCGGCTTCATCCGGCAACCTGCCGAGCGTAAAGACCGCAAGGTCGCGTTGGGCGGCGACATAGGCGCTGAAGCGGGGTCCCCAGACCTGGACCAGCGACGGATCCTCCCAACTGGCGGGCTCGGCACCGGCCATGCGTGCATGGATCGAGAGCAGCGCGGCGCGTGGCATGCTGTCCTGTAAGCCCGCCCATGCGGCACGCCGCAACGCGTCCTGGCCGCGTGGCAGCCGCTCATCGAGGGCCGCAACACGGCATCGGAATGCGAGGATCTGCGAACGGGTGAGATCCAGCCTGGTGGTCATGCGCGACCTTTCTCCACCTGCCCGGCAGCATATGCGGCGTGCCGCGGAGTTCCTGGCCGATAGACTTGGCGCCGAGGCGAGCATATTCTCGCGCCTGAGCGACCGGCGTGGTCAGGCGACCAACGGCTGTTGCCGGGGCGGGAGTGACGTTCAGAAAGAAAAGCTTCAGTCTCAAGGCAAAGTATCGCGCGCGGTTCCAAATCGAAATTCCTCATACCGGCTATGTAGTAGCCAGTAGAAGGAGATCTGCCCTTCTGCAAGGTGCTCCAGGTCATCTTGGTCAATGACCACACAGATACTACCATCCTCGTGAAAGGCACGGCGAATGAGTGATCGCGCTGCCTGTTCATCCTCCGTCAGCTTACTTCCGGTTACACTGCGGGAAGCAAAGATGATCCCGAACGGGGCATGGACCATTCGCATTCGGTGCAAGAAGTAGCCAACGCGCGCCACGTCAACAGGTTGAGCGTAATTCTTGCACTCGACGAGAATATAGCGGCCGAAAAGGTCGGAGATGATCGTCGGTTGCGTGTAGACGTTCGCAACAACAATATCGCTCTCGAATGCCTTGTCAGCGCTAAGAAGATTCGCCCGAGGTACACAGCCAGGCAGCAACGAAGTGAGGTGTTGAGCGATGGCTTCCAACCGATCGCCCTTTTCCTTTGGAGTAATCTGTGCACCTTGGGCTTGAGCCTCGGACAGACGTGCCATCAAGGCACGTAGATAACCCGGTGATATGGGGAATTCGTGTCGGGTCGCATGGAGCGCAACTTGCTCGGTATATGCGTCGCGTCCTTCAGACGCTCGCATCAGCCGTTGCACGACCTCTTCGGGAAACCCACATGGTTGTGACCAGTCCTCGCCGATCGATTGTGCGCACTCATGAGCCAAGAATCCTAGCTTGCGAGCAGCCGGTGCGCCAAAGCCAAATGTTGCTTGCGCCATCTGTAGCGCAGGCGAGTCGCTCATCCCACTTTGGATATCATGAATTGCTGTGAGGAGTGCCCAGCGAAATGCAAGCCCCGGGTCGCCTACCCAGGCAAATATCTGTGCAAGCCAGAACGTGGGGGCTGCGAGAGGGTAGCGGTGCTTTGTTCGCTGCTGTTCTATGCCGAGTGCCATCCACCAGTTCTGTAGTATGAGGTGGGCAAGATGTGGTTCGCGAGCCTGAAAGAGCAGATGAGCGACTTGATTGTAACGGTCATGCGCAATCTTCCACTCTGATCCGCCACTATGGTAGTCACTAAAGCAAGTTATCGGCATGTGCCGATCGGCAACCTGCTGTAGTTCCCGACTAAGGTCCAGCGGCAGGATACTACGCTCCTGGACTCTTCTACGCAGATCAGCCAGCGAGTCATCGAAGGAAAGCTGTGCATTCATTATCGTTCTCAGGTAGCCGACTTGCCTCAAACTCACGCCATTGTAACATCGGGCTCTCTGGTGGTATAGTTTTCCCCGATCAACATAAAAACGCCGCGGCAGCCTGAGAGCTGCCGCGGCGTTTTTATGTTGATCAGGTGGTGACGTTCGTCTCACGTAACTTGCGAATGTGGAGATTCGGCGTTTAGAAGCGCCGGGTAGCAGGGTGGCGTTACCGCCACCCCGCCCCCTCAGAACCGTGCGTGAGAGTTTCCCCTCACACGGCTCAAGCCTCTCGCTCGCCCCGTGTGGGACGCGACTTCTCAACGTACAACCCCTGGCTATGCACCTGATGATGGCAGTTGGGATGCAGCAGCACGCGGTTCTCGTCCCGGTCTAAGCCGCCCTTCACCTTCCACACGATGTGGTGGTTGTGCCACCCCGTGAGTTCGGTGATGAGTTGCTTACACACCGGGCAGAGCCCGTCTTGCTCCTTCCAGAGCCGGAGGATCTGCCGCCGACCGCGCAGCGTGGCCTCGACTTTGACCGCCAGACGCCGCTCGAAGTAGGGTTCCCACTTCGGGTCATAGGGGTTCGCCTCCGCTTTCACCTTGGTGTGTCGCTGGATTGGTATACGCCCGATTTTCCGGAGCGTGTAGTCCTTGCCGTTGACCTCGCCGTGAAAGACCCAGCGGTAGTTGCCGACAGTGCGGAAGTACTTGTCCGCGATCCACCAGCGACTTCGATTGGGATGTCTCCGTTTCGCCCAACGCCAGAGCGTGTAGAACAGGGCACTGTCCACGTAGCTGAAGACTTTCTTGCTCACTACATGCCGGTGGTAGTTCGCCCACCCTCGCAGCAGCGGGTTGAGTAGCAACACCAGATTTCCGGCCGGCAGTTGCGGGTGGGTCTTCACCAGCTTTCGGACCTTCGCCAAGAAGCTCTTGATATTCTTCTTGGAGGGCGAGATAAAGAGCTTGCCCTGATACTTGCGTACCGTCTGGCCCAGAAAGTCGAACCCGCGTTCGATATGCGTGATGCTGGTCTTCTCTGGCGAGAGTTCCAGCCCCCGCTCCCGCAGAAACCGCTCAATGAGCGGCTTGACCTCGGTTTCCAGAAGCTCTCGCGAGCGTCCAGTTACGATGAAGTCGTCTGCGTACCGCACGAGATTGACCTTTGCCTGTCCACTCCGCGCGTTCTTGCGCGGGTAGTTCGCCAGGAGCAGACGCTCTAGGCCGTCCAGGGTCAGGTTAGCGAGCACGGGCGAGATGATCCCGCCTTGCGGTGTGCCCTCCTCGGTCGGGTAGAACGCGCGGCGCTCCATGAACCCGGCCTTCAGCCATTTCTGAAGCATGGCGCGCTCCGTGGGGATATGCGCTAGCAGCCAGTCGTGACTGATCCGGTCAAAGCACGACTTGATGTCCCCTTCCAGCACCCACTGCGCGCGGTCCTTTCGCGCAAGTGCGGTGAAGCACTGCTCGATGGCGTCCGCAGTCGAGCGACTCGTGCGAAACCCGTAGGAATTTGGGTCCGCCGTGGTCTCGGCGATGGGGTCGAGGGCGAGCAGGTAGAGGGCCTGCATCGCCCGGTCCCGCATCGTCGGGATGCCGAGGGGTCGTTTCTTGCCGTTACTTTTCGGGATGTAGATGCGCCTGAGCGGCCGCGGGCGGTACCCGTGCTGCCGCAGCGCACCGATGGCCGTTGCCTTCTGCTCCGGGGTAGACCAGGTCTCCCCATCCACCCCGGCGGTGCATTTGCCCCGGTTTTCGGTCACTCGTCGCACGGCAAGGGCTTTGCCGCTAAACGAGCGGGTGAGGAGGCGTTGCAAAGCTTTGACCTTGCCCCACCGCCCCTCCTGAGTAGCCTTCACGATACGCGCCTGGAGCCGACGCACATTGGCGTGAACGTGCTCCCAGTTGATCTGGTGCCAGTTCACGTCGCGGTGGGAAGCTGCACCAGCAGGGGAAGCTGCTGTCATCTGCTTTGCCTCCTTGGTCGGTTAGTCAAGCTTTCTCGTGATGAGAGACCATGCGGAAGTCTGCCCGCTTTCGCGTGGGGTGATGTTGCCTGCTGGCGCAACCCCTATCCGAGCGATTACAGCCCGGCGTTCGCTTGCTCCGCACTCCTTTACCCGCAGCCCCATCGGTTCGCCTTACGGCGGCCTACCCCGAGGGGAGGACTACGGGCTTACCGTGTTTGATCTTGGACAACGTGGATGGGTTAGGTCCGCTCTGTTCGCCGGTGGTGGCTATTGTCCATGACAGGGGAGACTTAGATACCCCTGTACCGCACCACGGTGCCATTTTGGCCCAAGCCAGTCAGCGTCTTTGGCTTGTCGAGAGTCACGACGTTTATCGAGCGTTCGCATCTGCTGACCGTACCATCCGACCCTAGCCCCTATCCGCCTGACGCTGGCAGAAGCATCATCTCCTCACGGTTTTGATGCCGGTCGAATGACCGCGGGATACGTTGTTCGCGGGCTTCGCACGGTTGCTCATGCTTCCGCACTACCGCGTAGGGTACTGGTGATGGAACACCAGGCTCCGTCCACCTCCTTGTGTGGAGCAATCGTCCAAGCCACTTACCACGTCGCAACTAATCCCCTTTCTCGCATCGAAAGCCATTTGCCCTTCCCCAGGATGATATGGTCAAGCACGTCCGTGTCAAGGAGCTTGCCTGCCTCCACGATCTGGCGTGTCACAAGGACATCCTCCGGGGATGCGTCGACCGCGCCGCTGGGGTGGTTGTGGCAGACGATGATGGCCGCCGCGTTGAGCTTGATCGCCTCGCGGAAGACCTCGCCGATGCGCACCATCGATGAGTTCAGGCTGCCCTGGTAGACCCGGTGGACCTTCAGGACGTGGTTCTTGGTGCTGAGGCACATCGTCCAGAGCTCCTCCTGGTCGAGCAGGCCCATGCGCGCCATCAGGAAGGCGACGGCGTCGGCCGGGCTCTTGACCTGGTCGCGCTGAACCGGG